>CACVKW010000228.1 GCA_902749685.1 Olavius sp. associated proteobacterium Delta 1
CAACCTGATTTCTAAATCACTAATTTCCCGTTTATAACTGCCTGTTTTTATTAAAGGCAGTATTTGATTTTCAAATTATTTTGGACAGCAATGATTTCATATCTTGCTGTACAATTCTATTATCTCCACATCACAGGCAGAAAATAGCAGAGCGAGAAACGAGCGACTATTTTTGATGTACGCGTGCATGTGATTGTTAGCATTGATGCTACCAAAGATATACGCTCGATTTTTTGTTCATAATACTCAATTCATAATATTCCTTACAAACCGTTTGGGCTAGGCCATAACATACATGCAATGGCATCAAATGCTCCTCTCTGGGATGACAATACCTCGCAAACGGAGCCTGTTTCCAATTTTCGAGCCTTTGAGTTCTTTCTTCCTCGTCAATTTCGGGATTTGAACAGGTTTCAATTAACCAATGCTCGAAAGTCTCGTTCATAGCTTTTGAGTCACTGGTTTCGGTAGCAAAAAAAGCTTTCATATTATGGAATGAAAATCCCGAGCCAATCACGAGCAACTCGTCATACTTCACACTCGAAAGAGCTTTACCTATTCTTATGTGTTCAGCAGGGTTAAGGCCTTGTACCAGAGACAGCTGGATACAAGGCACATCAGCCTCTGGATACATTATTTTTAGCGGAACAAACAAACCGTGATCAAAGCCTCTTTGATTATCGAGTCCGGCTTCTATACTTGCGTCTCTCAATAACCGGTGGGCCTGTTCAGCCAGGAACGGCTCTCCTGGACAAGGATATTCAATATCGTAAGATTCTTCTGGAAACCCGTAATAATCGTAAATAAGTGAAGGGCTCACTCCGGAAGCAACGGTGGCTATTTTTTCTTCCCAGTGTGCACTTAGCAAGATAATGGCTGATGGTTTCTTGATTTTGGTTACGACAACCTTTAAGTTTTCAACCATTTCCAGATGACCTTCGTCCCCGAGAAGTGGCATAGGGCCACCACCATGAGACAAAAACAATACACGAGGCTTCTTATCTTTCATTCCCCACACCTTGCCCGATATATAATGCGTCCCGGAATGAGCTACTGGCCACCACACTTTGAGGACCAAAGAGCTTTACGCAAACCACCCGGCTTTTCCTGTCAGCTCCATCCCGCTCGTTATGCCATGGGGCTATTCCCGGATACTGTTTCTGAGGTTTTAACCGGAATAATTCGTCGCTCAATGTCAGTCCAAATTTTACGTTTCATCATTCGCAAATCATATTCAGTCTGTAAATTCAGCCAAAATTGAGCTTCGACACCAAAATATCGCTGCAGTCTCAAAGCAGTGTCGGCGGTAATAGCTCTTTTCCCGTTGACGATCTCACTAATTCTATTTGGAGGAACAGAAAGATCGCGGGAAAGCTTATTTATGCTGATGCCTAACTGGTCCATGAAATCTTCACGCAAAATTTCACCTGGGGTTATCGGATCAAGTAGTTTATTCGTTTTCATATTTTTACCTCAATGATAATCGACAATTTGAGCATTAAACGCATTACCATCATGCCACTCGAAACAAACACGCCATTGATTGTTAATACCAATGGCGTATTGTCATTTTCTATCTCCCTTCAAAGAATGAAACTTGTTGCCGGGATTGAGCATTAACGCTTCACGACTTGGTGCGGCATGAAGAACCATAAGCCTTTTTCTTGCCTGTTTTTCAAACGATTGAAAACGGCGGACACGTTGGTCGTTGAACAGTTTTTCTGTATCTCGACAGGTAAACGATTTGACCATACGCGCACAGTATTACGCTAAACGTAATATGTCAAGCAGATTAACCCAAATGTTGTAAAGGTATTTTCACCTGTATTTATGGGGATTGTAATGAGGGCGGGGTGATTATTGCGCCGATAAGGATATGACGCCGGCTTTGCTGGGTGAATAGGCATTGCCGTTGAGCTCCGGCAGCTTACCGGAAATCGAGGCGATGTTGACGATGGACCCCCGAACCTCATTGGCGATCATATATTTTCCGACGGCCTGGCAGCACAGAAACACGCCTTTCAAATTTACAGCCATCACCCGGTCCCAAATTTCTTCATCAAGTTCGGCAATCCCGCCGCCCATGAAAATCCCGGCATTATTGACCAGGATGTCAATTTTGTCGAACGTATCCAAAGCCTTTTGCACCATCCCATTCACGTCCGCGCTTTTGGACACATCCGCCTTGATGACCAGCGCCCTGCAACCCAGACGGCGAATCTTATCGGCAACTGTCTCGGCCATTTCGTTATTTTTATAGTAATTTACACCGATATCCGCGCCTGCTTCGGCAAATTTCAGGGCAATTCCGCTGCCGATACCCTGGCTGGCTCCGGTGATAATCGCCACCTTACCTTCAAGTTTCATTGAATTTTTCCTTCGGCGGATTGAAATACCCGAACTTTAATTTCGGAAATTGCCTGCGAACACGATTGAGCAAATTTTCCATCCCGATGGGCTCGTCATGTTCAGCGACAGAATTCATTTCTTGCCAGTATCGAATCGGATCAAAATTCAGGTTGCGCCATTGAATCAGGTGAATGGGGTATTTTTGCAGAAACCCGGTGAGGGCATCGAATTCCTGGGGCGTGTCGGTAAAACCCGGGCTGTTAAGATAATTAATGGCGACAAATTTTTTGCCTGCCAGGGCAACTTCAATGCTCTTTAGTACATCTGCAAACCGGTAACCATTGGGCCGGAAATAGGCATGATAACATGTTTCCCGCACGCTGTTCATGCTGACCCGCACACTGTCCAGCCCGGCATCGAAAAGTTGTCCAAGAATTTCAGGCCGGCTGCCGTTGGTGTTCATGTTGATGGTACCGTGCAGGGTTTGTGAGCGAATTTGTCTGATGGCCGGTTCAATCACATCGGCTGCCAGCAGGGGATCACCTTCACAGCCCTGGCCGAAACTGACCACGCTGTTTTTCACCCGATTAATATGGGCTAAGGCCACCTGGGTGATCTCCTCCGGCGACGGCGTAAACCTGATACGATCCTGGCTGTGCGGAATTCCGGTTTCGTTTTGCAGCGACAAACATCCCAGACAGCGGGCGTTGCACTGTTTGGCGGTCGGCAGCGGCGCCTCATAACGGCCCAGAAAAAAATTTTTGCCGGCCGGACATCCATATTGCAGCGCGCAGTTTTCAAGATGCGCTCTCAACCGGTTGGCGGGTAGTTTTTTATGCATAACTTCTACCCCGGCAATCACATCTTCGCGCTTCATCTGTCGCAAATCCTGGCGCGGTTCCGAATCAACCCTGACCACGGCCGTCCGAAAATTGCCCCGCTGCCATCCCACAGCCCCGTATGAGAACAAGGGTAAATACCCGGCTTTTTTTGTTTCCCGGTATGCACTGATATGCGTTATGACGTAACCGGGCGAGTTAAAAGCGGCCACCGGATAAAGGGGTTCACCGGGGGCATAAGGATTTTCCCTCACCGTTTCGGTTTTGCCGGTTGCTAAATTGTATAAAACCGGCCTGCGCTCCGGCAGATACATCAACTCGCTGCCGTAAGGCATCTTGCGCGTGTTCGCAGCTTTCAAAGGTGAGAGCAGGGATCCCTCCATGCCCACGGCTGCGTATCCTATCAACTCAAATATTTCGCCGGCCTGGTTGGCGACCACGGCGGTTAGCATGGGATTGGTTTTTGTGTCTGATTGTTTTTTAGCCACTTGCTCTCCCGCATCAGTTTTAACTTTTCATGATCTAGCAAAAGTCAGTAAATTCCACAAGTGCTATGTAGAAGCTATTTCAAGTTTCGATTCGGAAAATATAAATTATTAGCCATCTTTTATATTGACAGTTAATTTAGGAATCCTTATTAAAACTATAATCATTCTCTTTAAAGAACCGATCACCAACAACCCACCCAAAAAGGAAGGATAAAAAATGGCTACTTTAAAAGACAGCAAAACAGAACAAAACTTAAAGGATGCTTTTGCCGGTGAATCACAGGCAAACCGACGTTACCTGTATTTTGCCGCTAAGGCTGATGTCGAGGGCTACAACGACGTTGCCGCGGTTTTCCGCTCAACCGGGGAAGGCGAAACCGGCCATGCTCACGGTCACCTGGAATACCTGGAAGAAGTCGGTGATCCCGCCACCGGTCTGCCCATCGGTCCGACTGACGCAAACCTGAAAGCCGCCATCGCGGGCGAAACCCACGAGTACACCGACATGTATCCCGGCATGGCCAAAAGTGCCCGGGAAGAAGGTTTCGATGAAATTGCCGACTGGTTTGAAACCCTGGCCAAAGCCGAGCGCTCCCACGCCAATCGTTTTCAAAAAGCGCTGGACAATTTAGGTGACTAACCGCAGTGGCAACTAAAGGTGTCAGGTTTCCGGCGTCAGGGAGTTAAGTCGCTTTATCCTGACACCTGAAGCCTTCAGTGCAGTTTCATATAAGATGTCAGACTTTCTATCGGCTCTCCTGACACCTGAAACCTGATCCGCCTTCGGCGGAAAACCTAATATAGTTTTACGTCCCGGCAATCGCGCCAAAAGCAATACATTGGGAGAACACGATATGTCTGCACCTATAAAAGGTAGTGGTGAAGGAGGTCTCAAAACCCCGCAGCGGCATCCACTGGATTGGAAAAACCCTGATTTTTACAATGAAAAATCCCTGTTTAAAGAACTGGAGCGGGTTTTCGATATCTGCCACGGATGCCGTCGCTGCTTCAACCTGTGCAATGCCTTTCCAACACTGTTTGACGCGGTCGATGAGTCGGAAACGATGGAGTTGGACGGGGTCCCCAAAAAGGTCTTTTGGGATGTGGTGGATCATTGTTATTTGTGCGACATCTGCTTTATGACCAAATGTCCTTATGTCCCGCCCCATGAGTGGAATTTGGACTTCCCTCACCTCATGCTGCGAGCCAAGGCGGTAAATTTCAAAAAAGGTGAAACTAAATTCCGGGACAAGTTTTTGACTTCCACCGACCGCAACGGCAAGTTATTTAGCATCCCTCTGGTGGCTCAACTGGTGAACACAGCCAACAAGATCGGGTTTGCCCGCAAGATGCTGCAAAGTGTTCTCGGCATTCACGCTGAGGCCGATCTTCCCGCCTACCAGAGTGACACGTTGAAAAAAAGAGCCGCCCGCAGGCCCAAGGTGGATTTGACTCCCGAACCCACTGATATGACCACCGGCAAAGTGGCGCTTTTCGGCACCTGCTACGGCAACTACAATGAGCCCGGTCCGGGTGAAGACCTGATGACTGTCTTTGAACACAATGGTATTCCCGTGATTCTGGCCCAGGATGTCCAGTGCTGCGGCATGCCCAAATTAGAGTTGGGTGATTTGGCGGCTATTCAAAGTGCCCGGGATGCGAATATTCCGGTTCTGGCCGGGCTGGTGGATGAAGGATGGGATCTCACGGCCCTGGTGCCCTCCTGCGTGTTAATGTTCAAACAGGAGCTGCCGCTGTTTTTCCCGGATGACCTGCAGGTGCTGAAGGTCCGCGATGCCTTTTTCGATCCTTTTGAATATCTCGCGCTGCGCCACAAAGAAGACAAACTCAAGTCCGACTTTAAGACTTCGCTGGGCAAAGTTGCCTATCATGCGGCCTGCCATCAGCGGGTGCAGAATTTCGGCATGAAAACTCGTGATATCCTCCAGCTGGTGACGGACACTCAAGTCGAAACCATCGAGCGCTGCTCCGGCCACGACGGTACCTATGCCGTTAAAAAGGAGTTCTTTGACGCTTCCATGAAAATTGTCAGACCGGTTGCCGGCCGGGTGAAAAAGGCTGAGCCCGATCACTACGGCAGCGATTGTCCCATGGCCGGTCACCACGTGGCCCAGGGGATCGGAGACGGCAGCGATGCCGAGCACCCGATCACATTGCTGCGCAAGGCGTATGGAATATAAAATGAAAACACTAACCCGCGAAGATTTATATAGCCTGGAAAAATACGCGGAAATTCGTCCCCAATTCCGAACCCGGGTTATCGGGCATAAAAAAAATCGAAATGTACCCATCGGCCCCCATGCAACGCTGTATTTCGAGGATCGCCTGACTATCCAGTACCAGATACAGGAAATGCTGCGTATCGAGCGTATTTTCGAACCCGGCGGGATTCAGGAGGAACTGGATGTCTACAACCCCTTGATCCCGGATGGTGGAAACTGGAAAGCGACCTTTATGATCGAATACGAAGATCCCGCTGAACGCAAACCGGCTTTATCTAAAATGATCGGTATCGAACGCAGGGTGCAGATTAAAGTGGAAGGTTATGACCCGGTAATTCCCATCGCCAATGAGGATCTGATTCGGGAAACTGAAAACAAGACGTCATCGGTCCATTTTCTGCGCTTCGAGTTTCCGCCTGAGACGATTGCTGCCGCCAAAGAAGGGGCCGCAATTTCAATCGCCATCGATCATCCCGCCTACCGCCACCAAACAGATGCGCTCCCGGAGGCGACACGCGCATCTCTCGTCAATGACCTTGATTGAAAATCCGCGATAGCGTAACCCAATCGGCTGTATATATCGGCACCCGGGACTTTTTTTCACTCACAGAATGCACAGAGTTCCCAGAGTCTATTTGATCTGAATTCCAGAGAGGGGAATTCAGATCATTGCTGCCATTCCGCTGGCCCGGGATCATCGATATCAATCTAACCGTTCTATGGATCTGGCTTAAACCAGTTGTCCGGCAGGGGATTGATCGCCGGTCTGATGCGGGATACCTCTTTTAAAAGGGATCGACGAACCAGACCAAAAATATACATTTTCTCCGTGTTCTCTGTTTGCTGGAACGACTGCAGGCAGCGTGTGTGACAAAACGATCCCTCTTTCCAGTCTAGCATTAAGTGATTATGGTCACTAATGTGCCTGAATTTTAAATGCATATCCGAATGTCGATCGCTTTTGATCTAAATCAATGAAATTTTCCTTAGGCTAAAATAGATATCAGAAGTTTAATACCCGAAATGATCGTGACAGGAGCCGTTGCTTATGCCACCGGAATTACGAAATCTAAAAGAATCCAACGAGTTTTTGAACCTTTTACTCGACAATATAAATTCGGCCGTTCTGATTGCCGATGAGAATTTGCAGATCCATCAGTTTAACAATTCTTTTTTGAACCTATTTGACACCGCAGCGGAATGCACTTTGGAGACCGGTTTTGGCGAAGCCTCCGGGTGTGTCCAGGCTATCCTGGAAAACAAACCCTGCGGCGAGACCTCACAATGTGCCGACTGTATTCTGCGCCGCTCCCTGGTCCACAATCTGATCGATAACGCACCGGTGCACAAGCAATCGCTAAATCGAGTGTCCTACATTAACGGTGAACCCTTGACGAAACACCTCCGATTCAGCACGCGTTCGATTATGTTTCAGGGGCAACCACTGCGAACTGCTGTCACCGGATATCGTGTTAAACAAACTGGACCACTTCTTCCCGTTTGAGCGATTCGACAGCTTTTTCAGCATTATTTACATGACCATCGACGTTAAGGACGGTTGGTTTGACTATAGCTGTGCCGGCCATCCGTCTCCCGTATTAATCCGTTCAGATGGTACCATGGATCTTCTTGACCAGCGCGGACCGATCATCGGATTTGGAGCAGAAAAGCCGTTCGGCCAGACCTCAATCCAGCTCCAGGCCGGTGACCGGGTAGTCCTGTATACCGACGGTCTCCTTGAGTCCCGCAATGCAGCCGGTGATTATTTCGGCAAACCCGGGCTTTATGATGTTCTAAAAAACCATCGCAATGAGCCGATTCTGGCCATGGTGGACGCTGTATATGCAAAAATAAAAGATTTCCGTCAACAGGCAGCGCCGGATGATGATATAAGCTTATTGGCTGTAGAATATAATGGAAGCAAACAACTGAACTATACCATTTAGGCGGGCTCCATTTCCTGGGTCGGCAGGAACAAAATCTCGTGAATTAAATGACAATTGCTTTTGATATCTGAATAAGCAAGATTTGACTATGGCTCTGACCTGTTAGCAGGCTTTAAGCCTACTGCTCTATATACATCACACAGCGTGAACTGCGTCCATCGACCTTCAACACAAACGGCTTGCCAAGATTAACATGGGCTACAAAAGTAGTTTTGTTGGCAATCGGCAGTGATGTCAGCCAGTCCCAGTTTAGAAAATCCTCCCCGTTATCCGAAACGGTAACATAGTTAATCCCGAGGGTTGAAATATTGTGGAAAAAGTGTGAACCTTGGGATGGTTCGGCTCTTAGCTCCGGCGAAGACGTTTCGACCATGGCACCGACGCCGCATATTTCAGCCCAGCTTACCGGAATCCCTAGCCAGCGATCAGCCGATCCCCATCTTCCGGGACCGACCAGAAGATATTTTTTTCCCTGGTGCAATAGACCTGAATTCAGTTCACCGATCTCACGTGCAATATCCATGGTGCGGGCGGCATCGAAGATATCCGGTTTTACATAGAGAATATCGGCCATATCCGATTTTTCAGCATTGCCAAGCGCATGAAAGGAGTGGCAAAACGCACGGGAGAAGTCCGCCTGGCTGATTTCCACCTTGCCAAGTTCCGCTCTGGCGGTCATCGGCCGAAGCTGCAGGAGGGCAAATTCCGGTTTACGTTTTTGCTCGGAAGGCCAATTGACCGAAAATTCGAGCTCGACCGGACACCCCATCCCCTCCGCCCCGATTTGCAGCACATCAGACAGCAAACCGGCTAGAGGGAATAAATCATATTTAAGTACCTGGGCGAAGGTTAGAACCCGGTATCCGGGAATGCTGGTGGTATCCCGCATGCGATGCTCTTCGGGAATGTAGGTGCTGGCCAGCATTTTCATGGGCGGTTCTTCGGTGACATCGTCGACTTCGCGTTTGGCAAGGTTGGCATCCTCGTTGATGCCCAGTTCAGGGTAGGGGCCTCCCATTTTCAGTGAAAAGAAAAATCGCTGGGAATTTTCCAGGATATCATCCACGGTGGTTCTCTGGGGTAAAATCTGCGGATATTTTGGAGAAAAGCGCAAGGCTTTTTCGCCTTCCATCACGGTTTTCCCTAACCCGAGCGCAACCGTCGCAATACCTTCCTCCGGCTGCATTTTGGAAAACGGATAGTAATTATGGGATTGGGCAACCCCGGAAATGGTCGGGTAAAAATAGTCGTTGTATCGTTCTCCAACGAGTTGCTGGATGATCACCGCCATTTTCTCTTCTTCCGTTCGCTGACCGACCCGCCGGGAAAACGCCTTGGGGCTTTGAAAATAAGTGGATGCATAAACCAGCTTGATGGCGTTAATCAGTTGTGCCAGTCTAGTGCCGAGATCCGGATGGTCGTTGGGCAGCATATAGGTCCAGTAAAGACCGGCATAGGCACGAAATTGGGCATCTTCCAGCAGGCTGGAAGAACGGACTGCCAGTGGATAGGTTATGCTTGCCAGATAGGCTTTCAGGTCGTCGGCAATCCATTGGGGAAAGGCGGCTTTGCAAAATGCCGCGGCAATCTCTTCATCCGGGGCATCCGATTTTGAAAACCCTTTTAAATCGTTTTGTTCCACAAACGTATCAAACCCCTCGGTGGTAATCACCATGGTCTGGGGAATTAGTATGTTTACTTTTTCAAATTTTTTGTGAATCGCGGGAAGCCGCTGCAGTAAGCTGGAAACAAAAGCCAATCCCCGGGCTTTGCCTCCCAGGGAGCCCGTTCCAATTTTAAAAAATTCAGTATCAAGATCAAATTCGCCGGCCTCAAAGTTGACCACCACCCCTTTTTGGCGTCGGCTGCGCCGGGCCTGAATGATGGATATAAGGTATTGCCGATGATTGTCGATACTGGAAAAGTCAACATCTCGAATGGGCCTGACCTTGGACGCCAGCGTGATTTCGGTGCGGGCAAAAAGCCATCTGGAAAAGTCATTGCGGCCGGTGTGATACCGGAAAGACTCTCTGGGAATGATATGGAGAAGCTTTTCCAGGGAACGCGTATTGGACGCCCGGGAGACTTCCCGGCCATCCGGCATACGGAAAACGAAATCTCCGAAACCAAGCTGTTCGAGAAAAAAAGATCGCACCTCGGAAATCAGCGATGCTGAATTTTTGTCGACAAAAGAGGCCGGAATGGTGGCGGCCTTGGCGGCGTTTGATGATTCGGAACTGGTCAACAACAGCGGTATGTCGAAGCGGTCCTTTTTAATCTTGGCAAGAAATGACACCCCGGCGTTGTCATCCAGTTTATTGTTGCGCGGAAAGCGTACATCGGAAATAACGCCCAGCACATAAGGTTCATAAGCTTCATAAAGATTATTGGCTTCTTCAAAATTTCTGGCCACCAGAATTTTCGGTCGCGCACGCATGGTCAGCAGACGGTGCTCTTCGTTAAGCCCTTCCTCGAGAACCGACTGGGTCTGAGTTACCAGCTCACGGTAAAGCACCGGCAGCAGGGTCGAGATATAAACCGGTGAATCCTCAACAAAAAGAATCACCCGGATGCCGGCCGACTCTGTATCGTAAGCCACATTCATCCGGTCTTCGGCACTTTTGACCAGAGATACCAGAATATCCGTATCACCCGACCAGACGAAAGTGCGGTCAATTCCGGGCGGCTGGGTAAAAACCCGGCTCGATTCATTAGAGGGCAGCGCACTGTGGGTTAAAAGAATTACCGGCAGGTCCGGATCTTTCTTTTTTATTTCCTGCCCCAGGCCAAAGGCATCCATATCGGCCAGATGGAGCATGGTGATAACCAGGTCAAATTTTTTTTTATCCAGAGCGGCCAGCGCGTCTTCAGCCGTGGAAACCCAGGTAAACCGGGGTGGGTTACTGAGATTTAAGCCACGGTATTCATGGATTATTCTCTCGGAAAGCCGGCAGTCTTCCTCCATGATCCAGGCATCATAAGGCGTGGAAACCAGCAAAATCTCCCTGACTTTTTTGGCCATCAACTCATGGAATATTTTAAACGAAGGGTCAAACTCTTCTGAAAAGCTTTCAATTGGCAGGGTCATATAAATTTATCCTTAATTAATCCGCCCTGAAAAATAGCATATTCAGGGTTTTAAATTGTTTGCTGCAATCTTTCACGATATTAAAAACACATCCTGCATGGAATCTCAATAAATTTACCTGAAAAAGAACAATAGCCGTCAAATTTATACTTGACTGCCAAAGTGACCATGGTATCATGACCATGTCATGCGTTTGTTAAAAAATATTCAGAGGAACGTCCCATGGTAGAAATGATTTCAAAATCCCAATTTAAGCCCCGTGCGCTGCAATATTTCCGGGAAGTTGAGAAAACCGGCCAAGAATTAATTATCAGTGATCGCGGCAAGCCGGTTTTGAAAATAGTGCCCTATACCGAAAATCCTGAAGACGCTTTGAAAGCGCTTCGCGACACCGTGGTTAAATATGATGATCCGACAGAACCGGTGGGCCTGGAGGATTGGAAAGCCTTGCAATGATTGTACTGGATACCCACGCCTGGATTTGGTTTATCAGTAGCCCGGATCTATTATCAAGACAGGCAATAGCGGCGGTCAACGCAGCTGCAAAAGACAAAAGTATTTTAATATCATCGATTAGTGCCTGGGAGATTGCGCTTTTAGTCTCTAAAAAGAGACTAAAACTGACAATAGATGTAACGGACTGGATCGCTAAATCGGAAAGCCTGCCATTTATTCAATTTGTACCGGTAACGAATTCGATCGCTGTTAAATCGATAAATTTGCCATTGCCGCTTCACCCGGATCCCGCCGATCGGATTATTATCGCAACGGCACTATCGATGGGAGCTCCATTGGTTACCAAGGACAGTAAATTATTAGGCTATTCTCCGATTAAAACAATATGGTAGGGAAAGGATATTTACCTTGGACATCTGGATGACACTCAAAAAGGCAGTGGAATTTTATCCCGCTAAAACTGCGGTCATAGACGGTGAGCGCGCTTTCACCTATGACCAGATCGGCGGGCGGGTGGCGGCGCTGGCACGCTTTTTCCAGGCCCAGGGCATTGAACCCCAAGACCGCATCTCGATTCTCGAAGTCAATTCGCACGCATTTCTGGAAACCTATTATGCCGCCGCCGGGATCGGTGCCATTTTAAATCCCTTGAATTATCGACTGGCACCCAAAGAAATTGTTTACATTTTGAGAGACTCCGGGTCCCGTTGGCTTTTGGCCAACTCGCAGTTTGCCTCCCAGGTACAGGGCTTATTCGAAGAAGAGACACCCCTGGCAGGAATTATCTGGATCGACAGACCGGCAGCCATTTCCGGATCAATTGCCTGCCATGACTATGAAAATGCCATTGAGACCCACCAGGGGATTTTCGACCCGGTTCCGACCCGGGAAAACGATATCGCCCACCTTTACTACACCAGCGGCACCACCGGCCGGCCCAAAGGCGTGATGCTCACCCATAAAAACGTTTGTCTGCATGCCCTGGGAACCATCGCTGAACTAAACTTGACGGACAGCGACATCTGGGGACACATTGCCCCCATGTTTCACCTGGCCGATGCCTGGGCGACTTTTGCCTTCACCTGGGTCGGAGCCCGCCATGTTATGGTCGGTCAGTTTGAGCCCGCAACCGTAATGTCGACCATCGAAACCGAGCACATCACGTTAAGCAACCTGATCCCCACCATGCTCAATTTGATGATCAAGCACCCCCGGGTCGGCGAGTTTGATTTTTCAAGCCTGCGCGTGATTCTGTCCGGTGGCGCCCCCATAGCTCCGCAGGTTGTTCGAAGCATTATGGAATCTTTTGGCTGCGATTACATTCAAACCTACGGCATGACCGAAACCAGCCCCTATCTGACCTTCAGTATTTTAAAGCAGCATCTCCTGGATCTGTCATCGGAAGATCAGCTCAAATACAAATCCAAAACCGGCCGGCCCTTCATGGGGGTGGATCTTAAAGTGGTGGACCAAAACGCAATCCCCGTCGCCGCCGACGAACAGCAGGTCGGAGAAATCTGGGTGCGCGGTGACACCGTCACCACCGGCTACTGGAACCTGCCGGATGAAACCAGCCAGGCGTTTACCGACGGCTGGCTGCGCACCGGCGATCTGGCAGTTGTCGATGCCGAAGGCTATGTCAACATCGTTGATCGTAAAAAAGACATGATCGTCACCGGTGGCGAGAATGTCTATTCAACCGAAGTTGAAAACGTGCTTTACATGCACCCCAAAGTGCTGGAAGCGGCAGTTTTCGGCATACCGGATGAAACGTGGGGCGAGTCGGTGACGGCCGCTGTGGTGCTAAAGAATGATGAAACCGCCACCGCAGCGGAAATTATCGGGTTTTGTAAAGAATACCAGGCCTCATATAAGGCTCCGAAATCCATTATTTTTCTCGATGAACTGCCGAAAACGGGGTCGGGTAAGATTACCAAGAAAGTCCTGCGCGAGACCCACTTCAGATAAAAATTCTGTGATAATTGATTATATCAACAAATATTTTAATCTTTTTTGAACAATTTATAAAAAAATTAAAATATTATTGACAATATCGCGTAATAAATATTTACTTTCCTTCGTACCTTAGGCGGTGTAATATTTGAAACGCTCAAATTAGTTGAGCGCTTACCATTTTCATATTCAAGGAGGTTTAAGCGATGGCCCCGAAAGAATGGGAAACTCACAATCCTTCCGGAAGCAAACGCGTAGTGGTTACCAAAAATTTGCCCGGCTCACGGTGGCTGCAAACGTTAATCAAGGCCGGCTGCAGGGTCGAGCTCTGCACCGCCACCGATGTTTTAAGCGTTGCGGAAATCCAGGCCGCCATTGGAGCCCAATGTGACGGTGTCTTAGGACAGCTGACAGAAGATTGGGGTGATGAACTTTTTGCCGCCCTCAAGGCTGCCGGCGGCACAGCCTACAGCAACGTTGCCGTGGGCTATAACAATGTTGATGTGGCAGCCGCCACCAAACATGGTCTGCCGGTCGGTAATACTCCGGGAGTATTGACGGAAACCACGGCCCAGATGGCGGTCACGCTGACCTTTGCCGCCGCCCGCCGCACCGGCGAAGCCGAACGATTTTTGCGGGCCGGTAAATACAAGGGCTGGTTGATGACCCTTTTTCTGGGTGAGCTGTTGTGGCACAAAACCGTCGGGGTGATCGGCGCCGGTCGCATCGGTGCAACCTACGCCCGCATGATGGTCGAAGGTCACAAAATGAATCTGATCTATCACGACATTTATCCCAATAAAGACCTCGAGGAATATATTGCCGCCTATGCAGATTTTCTCAAATCCCGCGGGGAAGAGCCGGTGTCCTGCAAACGCGCCGATACCGTCGAAGACGTATTGCGGGAAGCCGACTGTATCAGCGTCCACACCGTGCTGGATGAATCCACCCACCACCTGATCAACGCCACAAGCCTGGCATTGATGAAAGAAAATGCGATATTGGTGAACACCAGCCGGGGTCCCGTGGTCGATGAGGCGGCGCTGGTTGCCCATTGCCGTAAGCACCCGAACTTCAGGGCCGGTCTGGATGTTTTCGAAGACGAGCCGCAAATGAAACCGGGACTGGTCGAACTGGACAATGTGCTGATCGTGCCCCACATTGCTTCGGCAACGCGCTGGACACGGGAAGGTATGGCCACCCTGGCGGCCGCTAATGTGGCCGGGGTCCTGTCCGGTTACCCGGCCTGGAACCAACCGGATATTCTGTCTTTTTTAGAAGGCGAATCACCCAAAGCAGCACCCAGCATCGTCAATGCCAAAGAGTTGGGTATTCCGCTGTTTGGGGATTGAGATTGTTTAGTTTGAACTTTGAACCTGGAACCAATCCAGTCGGGAGAAAAATCATGAAAATCGCAGAACGCGTCGCTCGTTTAGGAACGGAAACAGCCTTTGCCGTCTCAGCCGAGGCCGCCGCCTTTGCGGCTCAGGGCAACAAAGTGTATCCTTTTCACCTGGGGGACCTGAACCTGAAAACCCCGGCCAACGTGATGGCAGCCGGCATCAAGGCCATGCAGGACGGCAGGACCAATTATTGTGCCAACGCCGGCGTTCCCCAACTGCGTGAAATCCTGGCGGACGATGTCAGCGCAACGCGCAGCGCGCCATACGCGATGGAAAACGTCGCCATCCAGCCGGGAGGCAAGCCCACCATCAGCAAATTTTTCTTGACGTTGATGAATCCGGGCGATGAGGTGCTTTACCCCAACCCGGGTTACCCCATTTACGAATCACAAATCGAGTTTCATGGCGGCAAGGCGGTACCCTATGGCTACATCGAGGGCAAAAATAATTTTGACATCGACACGGACATGCTTGAAAGCCAAATCACTCCTCGCACGCGCCTGCTGGTGCTCAATGACCTGCAAAATCCCACCGGTGCTGAATGCTCGCAAGCCGAACTCGAAAAGATAGCCGAACTGGTACTCAAATATGATCTCCTGGTTCTGTGTGACGAAGCCTATTTTGACATGCGTTATGAAGGCACCAGCAAATCTCTGGTATCCCTGCCGGGTATGGCCGAACGATGTGTTATTTTGTACACCTTCTCCAAAAAATTTGTCATGACCGGCTGGCGCCTGGGTGCCACCATCGGGCCCAAAGAAATCATCGACGTCATTATCAAACTCAATGTGAACGAGGAGTCCTGTTCAAACCATTTTGTCCAGTATGCCGCTATCGAGGGTTTGACCGGAAATCAAACGGAAACCAGACAGGTTCTTAAAACATTGAAAGCGCGGCGCGATTTAACAGTGGATTTGCTAAATGTCATTGAGGGTGTCAACTGCATCCGTCCCAACGCCACGTTCTACCTGTGGCCGAATGTCACCGGAGCCATGCAGAAAACGGGCCTGACCAACTATGATGATTTTCGCCGAACCGTGCTGCAGGAAACCGGGGTGTCGTTTTGCACCCGCCTTCATTTTGGCCGGCCGCTGGAAGGCGAAGACAATTGTTATATCCGGATGGCCTATTCGGGTATCAATCCGCCTGAGATCAATGAGGGATTGGGGAAGCTTAAGGCGTTTATTGAAGGATAAAAAGAAGGTTTCAGATTCCTTTGGAAGATACTGTTTTATATATGGGAGATATTATTTCACCGGTTGCTAGTTAAGATTGGATGTATTCTATCTATATAAAAAAAAGATAGAGCGTAGCGAAACCACCCTTCAGAATTCTGCGGTTGGATATTCGATATTCGGCTGTCTTTAGATCACGTCTTTAGCGTGATTCGCTGTTTAGTACCTAATCCGCCGCCTTCCCGGTCTCATCCCACCCCTGCAGCTGATAGTATTCCTTGAGCATCACCTCCAGCTGATCTTCGGTGATCACCTGGCCGGTGTCCGTTAAGGCCCGGTGCAGCGCTTTGGACAGGCGCTCGTCTTCGGGCTGCATGCCTTCCCGCAGGTTGAAACGCCGGATCTGGCTGGCAATGGCCCGGGCTTTTGCTTTGAGCGCTTTCTCGCCGGCATCGAGGCCGGTTACTTTGTGGATGACATCTTCCAGCACGTTCCACAGGTAAAAATCCCGGTAGAATCGGCACAGGATCAAGGTATCAAATATGGCCAGCCGGTCTTCAAATTCCAGAAACATTTCCGCTTTGCCTTCAATCTGCTCGGGCGGAATCATGCCGGCCAGCTCCGGTTTGTAAAAGGTGGCGCGCAGGTGACAGGCCCCGCGGTCCGAAGTCGCATAGGCCAGCCCCATGCCTTTGAGCTTGCGGGGGTCATACCCGGCCGGCTCCATACCTTTGACATGCACCGCGATATCCTCCAGTCCCCATTGCCCGGCAGCATGTTTGATGCCCTGGGACAGCACTTCACCGATGCCTTCCCGGCGGGCCATCAGTTGCAGTAAATCCGCAATCGCATCCACGTCGCCGTAGTCGATTTTATAGTCAACCTTGCCCCGGCGGGCGGCTTCTATGGTAAAGGCACACAGATTGCCGGCGGTGATCGTGTCCATGCCCAATCGGTCACAGATATCATTTAGATAGGCAATCTCCTCGATCCTGTCTATCAGGCACAATCCGCCGAAGGCGTAAATCGTCTCATATTCCGGACCTTCAATTTTAAGGCCGGCATGCCTTCCTTCTTTTACCGTGCCCAGCTGCCCACAGGCCATGAAGCATTTTCCGCAGGCATGGGGCGTGGGGTCCATTTTTTCAACCAGCGCCTCGGCACTGATATTTTCCCAATTGTCCATGGTGCCTTTGGTCCAGTAGCGGTTGGGAAAGGCGCCGGCCGTGTTGGTCATTTTGACCAGCATGGGGGTTCCCAGTGTGCGGTAGGCATTGGCCGCGGCATGATTCTTGAATTCGGCCATGAAGTTTTTGGAAAACTCCTTAACGGCTGCTTCATCCGCGTGGGACCGTTTGCGGTTGCCGGTGAACAAAATGCCTTTAACCTGTTTAGAGCCCATCACGGTACCGGCACCGGTTCGACCGGCCGAGCGCCAGTAGTCATTTTTAATGCAGCCAAAGCGCACCAGATTTTCTGATGCCGGCCCGATCACCAGAGCTCCTTTTTTCCGATATTCTTCCATGGCAAACTGATCTTTTATCGCATCCTCCGCCCCATAGGATTCCATGCCCCAGATTTCCCCGGCGGCATGAAACCCGACGCCCTCCGGATGGACGGTCAGCACGGCGGGTTCATCACACCGGCCCTGAATCACCACGGCGTCGAATCCGGTGGCATCGATCGCATCCGGTGTTTTCCCGCCGGAATAGGACTCAGCAAAAAACCCCGTCAGCGGGGATTTGGTGTAGACCCCGTAGCGGCAGGAGCCCCAGAGCGTGCTGCCCCCCAACGGGCCGTTGGTAAAAATCAGCGTATTCTCCGGCGCCAGCGGATCAACGCCCGGCGGATTTAATTCGGTTAGCAGGTAGGATGCCAGTCCTTTGCCGCCCAGATACTTTTCATAAACCGCATCCTCGATTTTATCGATTTTAAAACTCTTCCGGTTAAGATTGACTTTTAAAATACGCCCGTAGAATCCGTTCATGATATTTTTCCTTTTTGGTTGCCGATCGAATTTTCTGGGTGTTCTAAGCAAAATCCTGCTTAACTACTTCGGGAATTCATCTCCGGAAAAATATGTAATCTAAAAATGATAATAAAAGCAAGGTTAAAGATCATTATTGTATTTTCCCACTGCGTGCCGCGGCGTAGCTCGGAGAACGAAGACAGATTATCTGCTTTTTTCCTTTGCCATATGCCGTGAGCCTTCCGCCTATATTTTTTCCCATGGATTCAATTGTAAAATAAGCAACGCAATCGAAGTACCAAACCAACTTAATGGCCCACCAGCCCGCACCAGCGCGCCAGGAATAAAGCATAGACTTTAGCCGTATCAATGACGCTTTCGATTTTCACTCTTTCATTGGCGGCATGGATATTTTCAGCCTCCGGGCCGTAACAGGTTGCCTGGGCGCTGGCGTAATGGTGATAGGCCCGAACATCCGTAGTTGCTGTGGAGATCGTGTCTTCGGCGTCCCGGTCGAACATCTCCCGATGGCAGTCATTGAGGGTGTTGAAAGCCGGCCGGTTGCGCTCCTCGATGTGCCCTTCGGATCGAAATCCGTAGAACTCAACAATGGGTTGATTTTCTGCCAGCCATGGATCCTGGCTCGTGGCCCGGTCGATCGTGTCAATAATCCGCTGACGGGTCTGATCGTAGGTTGCATCCGGGAAAAAAGACAAGCGGCAGTGAAACTCAGCCGCAGCCGGCACGGTGGACGGCCAGTCCCCCCCATTGATAACACCGATATTCAGGTTAATCGGATGCCCGATGTTCTGATAATTTGACCGGATCAATCAGGATTCGGGCAGGGTTAAATGAAAGCTTTTTCAATTCGGCTTCCATAACCTCCATGGCCGGGGCTTCATTGCCCAGGGTACTAGGTTCGGCCACCAGCCGGCGGGTAAAGTCGAGTATATCATCGGAAAGATTGTCGATACTGTTTAAGATCTGTTTTTCTACTTTTCCCATTTATCTTCTTTCTTCGAATAAACCGAAACCATATGGACAATTTAATCAAGAAAGCACGATAGGACGATAATGCGATAAAAGCCGAGTGATATTGCGTGTTTTTTAATTTTCGTGGTTTCGTGACAATAATATATTTTTACGAAATTTAAAGAAATTACAATTAAGTCAAGTTATAGTGGCAGCAAAAAATGTGAATTCAGCTTTCTATTAGACGATTATATTGGCTCATAATTTGTCTCAGCCGATCGTGGTCAATCGCCTCAAGCGTATAGCCTTCGGGTTTAACCGTGGTCATGGATTCGGCCGCGATCATGGCGTTGACAACGGCTTCTTCGATGGCTTGAACAACCGCGCGATAAATGTCATCGAAATAATGATCGTTAATAAAGCCCAGCGCGTATAGAGTCGATTGCTCCCCATGCATACTGGGCCAGTCAAGGTTATTGGCAACGGAAAACGCCAGGAAAATATCGCCGGAGTAATTACCCCCGGGTGTGCCGGTGCGCCCGATTCCGATCGCCGCCCGTTTGGCAACGCGTCGCAGCTGAGTCGGCAGCATGGGAATATCAGTTCCGATGATGACGATAATAGAGCCCGTCTCTCTTTGGCTGATCTCGCTGATGACCGCATTTTCCGGCCAATGTCTGCCGACCGGCACCCCCAGGATGGTAAGATCCTTGCGCGAGCCAAAGTTGGACTGCACCAGGATTCCGACTGTGTATTTTTCGGATCCGATTGTTATCCTGCGGGAGGAAGTACCGGTGCCGCCTTTAAATTCATAGGTCACCATGCCCGTGCCGCCGCCGAAATTGCCCTCGGCAACAAAACCCGGGGCGGCTGATTTTAAGGCCGAAAGCACATGTTCTTCTTTTAGATGCCGGCCGCAGATGTCATTGGTCAAGCCGTCATAAGTCTCGGCCACCACCGGCATGGCCCAGGCATGATCATCAAGAAAAAAGCCGGGATACTGATCGATCATCCACCCCACAGTGGCGTGATGCACCATACCGACCGAATGGGTGTTGGTGATGCAGATCGGACTGATAAAATATCCGGCTTCATGGATCCAGTGGGTGCCGGTCATCTCACCGTTGCCATTGAGGGTATATTGACCGGCCCAAATGGGTCCGGGCATATCCCGTTTGCCGCGCGGTAAAATAGCGGTAACCCCTGTGCGAATCGGCCCCTTGCCGACTTCAACCGCGCCTTCGCCCTCGATCAGGGTCGCAAATCCGACTTCGACACCTGTGATGTCGGTGATCGCGTTGAATTCTCCGGTCACGCCATCAAACGGCAACCCCACATCCCGCGCTCTCGGCTTGACAGATGCTTCTCTCATCTCACTTCCTCCCATTGATACGGAAAAGCTAATTCTACAGGTTTCAGTTTTTATCATCTCCTTTTTCTGACACCTGACACCCGAAACCTAACGGCTGTTTCCTTCGCCTCCTGATAACACTATCTCCCTTACGCGGTCTTGAATTCCTATTTGCTCACGTGTACCGGCGGTATGCGATCTTTCCAGGGCATCGCTTCTTCAAAGGCAGCGGCGATGCGTATCAGGGCAGCTTCATCTCCAAAGGGCGCCGCAAATTGCACCCCGATGGGCAGGCCGGATTCACTTTGCCCCAACGGCAATGAAATGGAGGGGGTTCCGGTTACGTTGAACAGACCCATGTGCTGAAATATCCTGAAATCATTTTCCCAGAATTCATGGGGTTCCAGATCATCCCGTTTGGTACTGAATAGCCCGTGCGGTTGCGGCAATAAGGACAGGCTGGGGGTTATCAATAAATCATATTTTTGAAAAAACTGTCCGACTGTGAATCTGACCTGCCGCATAACCTCAAAGGATTCCATGGCCTCGGCGATGGTAAGGCTTCTTGCCCGTTCAATCATTTTAAGGGTTCCGGGCTCAAGATAATCAAGATTTAATTCCCGGCCCATGGACTCGGCGAATTTGGCAATACCCGCGTCCGCCAGTCCGAAGACATTCATGACCACCGTGTTCACTTTTACGAAATCCAGCGCTGGCGAATCGGCCTCTACCGCATGACCCATTTTTTCACAGACCGAGGCAACCTTTTCCACTGTTTTTTGGATTTCAAGATCCACCGGATAAGGCCCCCATGAATCGGCAGTAAATGCGATGCGTAAGTTTCCAGCAGGCGCCTGCAATTCTTCCGTATACGGTCGTTCAGGTTTAACAATGATAAAAGGGTCTCCCACCTCGGCGCCATGGACCGCATTCAACATGGCTGCCGTATCTCTAACGCTGCGGCTGACGACAAACTCCCTTGCCAAACCGAACATGGGATCCTGCCGGTCCGGACCGGCGCTGATCCGGCCGCGGGAGGGATTCAGCCCGACCAATCCGCAGCAGGACGCCGGAATCCGAATGGATCCGCCGCCGTCACTGGCATGGGCAACCGGCACTATTCCGGCAGCAACACTGGCGGCAGCACCGCCGCTGGACCCGCCGGCCATGCGATCCAGATCCCAGGGATTGCGGGTAATTCCCTGCAAAATTGTTTCGGTCTGGCCGGATATTCCAAGCTCCGGGACGGTGGAGCGCCCCATGGTGGCCAATCCGGCCTTTTTGAACCGGGTCATCAAAAAAGAGTCTTTATCCGGTACGTAACCTTTGAAAAGGCGGCTTCCTATCTCCTGCAGCCTGCCCACCTCGGTGGCGCCAAGGTCTTTTCTTAAAAAGGGAACCCCGCCAAAGGGTCCGTTGCCATTTAAGGCAGCTTTTGCAATATCCAAAGCATCATCGTAAACTTCAATCACCGAATTAATTTGCGGATTCACTTTCGCCACGGCCGCTATGAATAGTTCGGCTGCTTCAGTCGGTGTAATATCTCCCTGGCGGATAATCTCCGCCAGCCCCAGACCATCGTATTGCGCATATTCAACCAGGTTCATATTGTGCAGTTGCTCCTTACGGTGAGTGTGATATTTTCGCGTCAAGATCAAGGATCGTGTGCTGATCCCGCATAAAGTCAGCCGCAGCAATGGCATTCCCTTTTTCGATAAGCTCCATCAGTGTCAAATGCTCCTTGTGAATCACATGCTTGCGCCTCAGGCTCCAGTCCTTTTTACCGAATTCAAACAATCGTTGGCGCAGGATGTTAATATGGTTTAAAATGAGCTCATTGGTGGAAAGGTTCAGATATACATTGTGAAAGGCTGTATTTAAATTCCAGTATTGCGGAAAATTCTGCTTCTCCAAATTTTTCCCCATTTCTGTGTTTATCTGCTTCATCTGCTCTATTTCAGCGCGGCCGACCCTGTCAAAAACCGCCAGCAGAACCCTGGAATCAAGGGCTCCCAACATTTCGTACATGTTTTCGATGTCTTTTTGAGACAGCTCGTTAATTCGGATTCCGCGCTGCGGCAGAAATGTCACAAAGCCCTCGTTTTGCAATTGCAACAGCGCATCCCTGAGGGGTGTCCGGCTGATTCCCAGATGGGTCATAAGCTCATTCATGCTGACGGACATGCCCGGTTTCAGGTTTTCCTGCTTGAGCTCCCGGCGCAGGTACTCATACACCTGGGTCCGCAATAATGATGGTCCCGGTTGATTTGAAAGATTGTTAAACGGTAGATCTTCCATTTTGATAATTCCTTTATTCCTCAAACCAGATGACAGGAAATCCTGCGATCGCTTACCAGCCGTAACTCCGGTTCTATTTTACGGCACTGATCCTCAGCAATGGGACAGCGGGTGTGGAAGCTGCAGCCCGGCGGCGGGTCGGCCGGTGAAGGCACGTCGCCCTCGAGCAGTGTCCGCTCACCCCTCAGGTTCGGATCGATTTTGGGGTTGGCCGACAGCAGGGCTTGAGTATAAGGGTGCAGCGGTCTTTTAAAAATATCTATCACCGACCCCTCTTCGACCAGTTTGCCGAGATACATCACCATCACGCGGTCGGCGATATGGCGAACCACGTTCAGGTCGTGGGTGATAAATAAATAAGTCAGATCCTGGGCGGCCTGAAGCTTTTTGATCAAGTTCAGCACCTGGGCCTGGACCGATACATCCAGTGCGCTGGTCGGCTCGTCCAGTATTAAAAATTTCGGGCCCAACGCCAATGCCCGTGCAATTCCAATCCGCTGTCGCTGCCCGCCTGAAAACTGGTGCGGGTAGCGGTTGATATGCTCCGGTTTGAGCCCGACCTGCTCCAGCAGACGAACAACTTCTTCCCTGAGTCGGGCTCCTCTTAATTTGCGGTGAACGGTTAAAGGCTCTCCCACAATCTGCAGGACATTCATACGGGGATTCAACGATGAATATGGGTCCTGAAAGACAATCCCCATTTTACGGCGCAGCGCCCGCCGCTCGGCTTTGGCCAGTTCGTAAATATTGCGGTCATCATACAACAGCCGGCCGTCAGTGGGCTCTATCAAATTCATGATAACCCGTCCAATAGTGGACTTGCCGCAGCCGGACTCTCCCACCATCCCCACGGTTTCTCCGCTTGCGATGGAAAAAGACACATCATCCACGGCTTTCACCAGATGACCGCCCTGGGTGGGAAAATATTTTTTTATGTTCAAGGCTTCAATCAATGCCATTGGTTTACAAGTCTTTTTCCAAATTCAAATATTCAGAGTCCAGTCTCATCGAAAATGACAGGCTACGGCTCGACCGTCTCCCTTATCTATCAATTCCGGAATTTGCCGTTCACATACCTCTTCAGCGATCGGGCACCTGGCATGAAACCGGCAGCCTGACGGCGGATGAATGAGATCCGGAACCAGCCCTTCAATTGTTCTGAGCTCGTCTCCAGCTTCCTGTTGGCCCGGCAGCGAGGATAGCAGTCCCTCGGTGTAGGGGTGCAGCGGATTACTGAATATCGCCTGCGCCGGGCCCCGCTCCACAATCAATCCGGCATACATCACCGCCACCCGATCACAGGTTTCGGCCACCACCCCCAGATCATGGGTGATCATGATAATTGACGTGCCCGTCTCTTCTTTCAGCCGCAGCATCAGTGACAGTATCTGGGCCTGGATAGTCACATCCAGCGCTGTGGTGGGCTCATCGGCAATCAGCACCTCCGGTCGGCAGGATAGGGCCATGGCAATCATGACCCGCTGCAGCATCCCACCGCTGAGTTCATGCGGGTACTTCTGCAACAGGCGCTCGGGGTCCGGCAACCGCACCAGGTCAAAGACCTCTACCGCCCGGTCAAGCGCCTCTTTTATGTTCTTAGCCTGATGAATGCTGATCACATGGCCCACCTGATTGCCGATGGTAAAAACCGGGTTGAGCGAGGAAAGCGGGTTCTGAAATATCATCGACATCCGGCTGCCGCGGATACGCCGCAGCTCGGCATCGCGCTTCTCCAGCAGGTTTTCACCATCTAACAGAACCCGCCCGGCAACAATCTGCCCCGGGTCGGGAACCAGGCCCATGGTGGAGCGCACGGTCACCGACTTGCCGCAACCGGTTTCACCCACGATGCCGACCACTTCGTTGCGGTTTACCGCCAGGTCGATCCCGTCCACGGCCCGGACCACGCCGTTGTATGTAAAAAAGTGGGTTTTTAATCCCTTTATTTCTAAAATTGGTTTATCCATACCGTCAGTCCCTGACCCTGGGATCGAGGATGTCTCTTAACCCATCACCGACCAGATTGAAGGCCAGCACGGTCACAAATATAGCCAGGCCCGGGAAGGTAACCGTCCACCAGAAGTCGAGGAAGTAAGCCCGGGCATCGGTGATCATCAGCCCCCACTCGACTGTCGGCGGTCTCGCACCCACACCGATAAACGACAATCCGGCCGCGGTCAGGATCGTGTAACCCAAATCCATGGAAGCCTGGATAATGACCGGCGCCATGGAGTTGGGCAGCACGTGCTTGACCAGGAGGCTAAAACGGCTGACGCCGATGGATCGGGCCGCTTCAACGTACAATTGCTCTTTGACCGTCAGCACCTGGGCCCGAACGATCCGGACGTACCAGGGAAACCAGGCCACGGCTATGGCGATCATGGCATTGGTGATCGACGGACCCAGGGCGGCGGCGATGGCCAGAGGCAGCAATAGCGACGGGAATGCCAGAA
Organism: Olavius sp. associated proteobacterium Delta 1; assembly: GCA_902749685.1. Classification (GTDB taxonomy): domain Bacteria; phylum Desulfobacterota; class Desulfobacteria; order Desulfobacterales; family JAFDCJ01; genus JAFDCJ01. The sequence goes on from CACVKW010000228.1 coordinate 24,984, forward strand.
AGATATCGCTGATGCGCATGATCACATCACTGATCCGGCCGCCGAAGTAGCCGGCGATAAGCCCCAGCGGCACCCCGATCACCAGAGCGATGGCCAGGACCGTCACCCCGATCCGGATCGACATCTTGGCCCCGAAAACGACCCGGCTGAATATGTCCCGCCCCAGGGCATCGGTGCCGAAAAAGTGGTCCATGGACGGCGGCTTGAGCTTGGAGCCGAAGTGGATGGCATGTTTGGCATCCGCCGGGTAGGGGGTAATCCAGGGAGCGAACAACGCGGCAAAGACTAACAGAACCACCACCCCCACACCGATCAAAAACAGCGGATTTTTCCTGGCCAGATGGATGAAGTAACGCATCCGTTCCCAGCGGGGATTACGATAAGCAGTTATCGCTTCAGCCATGGCTTAACCCTTGCTGCCCGGATATTTGATCCGGGGGTCGACGAAGAAGTAAATCAGATCGACAATTAAGTTAATGGTCAGATAGGTGGCGGCGAAGATCAGGGTCGAACCGACGATGCCCGGAAAATCGTTGCGGGTAATGGACAGCACAATGTAGCTGCCCAGCCCCGGCCAGTCAAAGATCGATTCCACCAGAACCGACCCCCCCAGCATCAGCCCGTAGGCCAGGCCGATAATGGTGATGGTCGGGATGAGCGCATTTTTCAAGGCATACTTGTATAGAATCGTGCGCCGGCTGACACCATAGGCGGTCGCGGTTTGGACGTAATCTTCGCGCATGACCTCCAGCATGGAGGAGCGCGTTATCCGGGTTACGATGGCCAGCGATGCAAAGGACATGGTCAGCGCCGGCAGGGCCATATATTTGAGCGAGCTGAAAAAAGCCGGCCAGTTGCCGGTAACTAAAGAATCGAACAGGTAAAAACCGGTGATGAAAGTAATGGGATGGTCGATCAGGATCATCGAACCGATCCGGCCCTGCAGCGGAAACCAGCCCAGCTTGCCGTGCAGCGTCATCTGCAGGATCAAGCCCAGCCAGAAGACCGGCATGGCCACTCCGGAAATGGAGAAAGCCCGGCTGGTGTGGTCAATGGGTTTGTCCTTGCGCACGGCCGAAATGACGCCCAGCGGGATACCGACAGCCAATGCGATCAATATGGATACGGTGACCAGCTCGAAGGTGGCACCGTATCTGCGGCCGACCTCCTCAAGCACCGGCTGTTTGGTTCTGATGGACACGCCCAGGTCACCCTTCACCAGGTTGCCCATGTAATTCAGATACTGAACCAGCAGGGGCCGGTCCAGGCCGAGTTCTTTGCGGGCAGCGTCCAACTGTTCCTGGGTGTGCTTGGGGCCGGCCCACATGGACGCCGGGTCACCGGGAATGACCCGCGACACAAAAAAGGAGATGGTACAAACCCCGAACAAGACCAGCAGGGTATAGGCCAGCCGTTTTCCGATATATTTTTTCATCCTATTTTCTGTACAGATCGTATATCCTTGCAATGTTGTAAGACGGATTATAAACAAAGCCGCCGATATCTGCTCTATGGCCGGCCTGGTCGTTTACGTCGGCATAAAAAACAGCCACAGCATCGTCGACCAGAATCTTTTGGGCCCTGCTGTACAGTTCGGTTGCCCTGGCTTTGTCAATACCCTCGGCGGCCGCTCCGTCATCAACCAGTTTGTCATACTCCGGATTGGCGTAATGGGACAGGTTGAATAAGGCCTTTTCCTCCGTCCGCCATAAACCGATCAGCCAGTCACTGGGAGTCGGATAAGTCGGCCACCAGGCCATGGACTGAATGTTGGGGGCGGTCTCCAGTTTTTTGGCCTTGTCCCAGATGGTGCCCCAGGGTCCGGGCAGCAACTCCACGGTGATGCCGACTTGAGCCAGGTTGGCCTGCAGCATCTGGGCCACGTTGCTGTAAACCTGGCTCGTACCGATATAGGCAATGGTTATTTTCAGCTTGTCTTGGGGGATGCCGCTTTCTCCCACCAATTTTTTGGCTTTTTCCAGATCAAAATTATAAATCCGCAGGTTGGGATCATGACCCCACATGGTGGCCGGAATGGGGCCGCTGGGGATGGAACCACCGCCGTTCAAAACGCCGTTGATCACGCCCTGGTAATCGCAAGCATAGCTGATGGCCTGACGGATTTTCAGGTTGTCGGTCGGAAATTTTTTGACGTTGATCAGGTACATATAATTTTTCCAGGATGGCGGCGTCTGCATATTGACCGCCGGATACTTCTTCAAACCGGGAATGGAATCGATGGGAATCAGCGAAGCAAAATCAGCCTCGCCGCTTTTGAGCATCTGGACCTGGGTGGATTTTTCGGTCACCACCTTGAGAATGACCCGCTTGAAATTCTTATCCTTCCAGCCGCCCCAGTAATCTTTGAAGGCTGACAGAACGGTCTGCTGGCTTTTCTCCCAGCTATCGAGTTTGTAAGGACCGGTGCCGACCGCGTTGCCCTGCATGAACCAGTCGGTGCCCTTCTCGCCGGCTTTGGGTGAATACATCCAGGCGCAGTACTGGGCCGAAGCGATGATGTCAATCGGAGCCGGGTACTTGAGCAAAAACTGAACGGTGTGATCATCGGCGACTTTAACCTCTTTGACCGCCGCCCAAATGAAGGCCGCGCCCTTACCCATTTTCTTGTTGCGGTCGATGACGTACTTCACAGCCGAGGCATTGAAGGGCTCGCCGTCATGGAATTTAACCCCCTTGCGCAGATTGAAGGTCCAGGTCAAGCCGCCATCGGAAGTGGACCAGGAAGTCGCCAGTCCGGGCAGAATCAGCGGCTCCTCACCAGGGGTATTGTAATTAGTCAGGCCTTCGTAAACCTGGCGCAGCATAAACACTTCAAGGGAAAAGGCGATGGCCGGATCCCAGTCCTTTACGTCACCGTAACTGGCAAATACAAAGGTATCTTTATTAGCTGCATCGGCGGTCAAAACAGCGCCCGGCACAGCCAGGGCCGCAACCAAAAATAAAATCAAAATACTCTTTTTCATAACTTCCTCCTTTTTGGGGTTGGATCTTGGCGAAAACGCCATTGGTGATAAAAATGGACCGCCGGTTTAACAGATTAAACCGTGCCCGGAATCGCCAAACCGGCAATCCAACAAACAAATACGTGGTTTGGCAAAAGCTGGGATATGGTGGATGCGTTTGCCATCATGGGAAAAATCATTCCTAAAATAGAATCACTTTGTGATTTTCTTAGCGCAGACAAACAAAAGGGCGATAAAAAGAAATTTCGAATCAGGTGTGCGCGAATTTATTTCCAACTAATATACTAGTATACTAATATATTTGTCAAGAAAAAAATTTTCTTTTGATGCAGGAAATATCAAAGAGTCTTGCAGGAAGATGCGGGGTTTTGAATATGATGAATCTTTCCTGGCGTGAAGTCGCAGAATCCTTCAAAACCCATGGTGGACAGAAATATATATTTATCGGCGGTTTTCCGGAACTCTACGCCAGGCCTGAAATAGATCCTCATTTCTGGCATGCATCATATCTCAGTACGTATTTAGAGGTGATGAAAATTTAATATCAGGGTATGTTGCTTTTAGAACAGCTCACCCGTATACCATATCCGGCAACATTCAGGCCGTCCCCAGCGTCACAATCGAACAATATATCACGGGACACTAATCGTACTCAGCAGGGCTGAGCTTTGCTATCGTCATCTTTCCCCCGAACACCAATCCAGGGTAGAGAGTGCAACCGCCTTGGTTGCCGCAACAAAAGAATCCAAATCGACATATTCATCAAAGCTGTGATAGTTATTGCCGTCGGGGCCAAAACAAATGGAGGGGAATCCGAAGTAGGATGAAAACCGGTTGTCCAAACCGGCGGTGACACCGGAAACTTCCATTTTTTGGTTGCAGGCGGCTTCCAGACAGGGAAGCACGGTTTGGATAAAAAGATCGTCAGGATCCTGGTACCAAGGCTCCGTATGCCAGCCGAACCATTCCACCACCGGCGGATGGTCTTTGAGCCAGTCATCAGTCCGGGCCACTTCTTCAATCACCCGCTCGACAGTATTCTTGGTCTCAACCATGCTTTCTTGCGGGATAAATGAAATCCGGCATGCCATTTCCGCAAATCCGGCCACAGTCGACACCCAGTCACCGGCCTGGAGGGTACCGATATTCAGATGGCACGAGCGGCCTTCAACCTTGTGATATAAAGGAAATTTTACCGTCGCAGCCCGCCGCAGGTCCAAGTCCACCATGGCTTCATACACTTTCATCATCTTGCCGATGGCATTGACCCCCAGATGGGCGTGACCGGCATGGGCGGTCAGGCCCTTGATTTTTACCCGGAAATACAAAATACCCGGGTGGCTGATCACGGGCATCATGAACGGTTCGGTGATGATCATGCCGTCGGCGGTATAGCCCTCCATCAAGCAGGCCAGGGTGCCCCCGCCGCCGCCGGCTTCTTCCTCGACCACGCTTTGCAGCATGACATCACCACCCGGTTCGATACCGGCATTAAGCAGCGCTTTGAGGGCGAACAAATTGGCGATCACGCCGGCCTTCATATCCACCGCACCCCGCCCGTAAAGACGATTGCCTTCGATTTCAGCGCCCCAGGGGTCATGCTGCCACTGGTCCACCGGCTCGGGGGAAACCACATCGACATGACCGTTTAGAATCATCGAATTTTTAGCAGGGTCACCTCTCAGTACCCCGACGACATTCGGCCGCCCCTCAAAGGGCAGTCCGCTTTCAACGTAGGCCGAATGCTGTCCGACCGTGCTCTTGTCGGCTTCAAAAGTTTTCACATCCAACCCCAGGCCTTCATACTGCCGCTGCATATAATCCTGGGCCGGTCCTTCGTTGCCAACCACACTGGGTATCCGCACCAGTTCGGCCAAAGAATCGATCATTTCATCCCGCAGTCCATCGACTGCAGCTTCGATTTTCACCTTTATTTTTTCTTCCATGGTAATAGCTCCTGTCAAAGAAGGGTTGTAGGAAACGGGATTCATTTTAAACCCAGCACTCCTTTACTCCAGAACTTCTGCACTTTACATGTCGGCATAACACAAATTGCCACGGATATTCCAATAGCCAACAGTCTTGATTCACACCCCCTGTCATGTCCGAGTTTTTCCGACTTCCGCATTCACACTTCCAAATTCAATACCCTCTGACGTCTGTAATCTGTTCATTATTAATATCCCAAAAATTCCCCCACCAACTTCACATGAATCCGGTTTTCAATCATATGACCTTCAATCGTGCTCCACATATTGCAAATCCGTTGCGGGGTTCGACAATCCGAACACAGGCCGGTCTCAACACAAGGGTTTTTGAGCCCGTAACGAATGTTGTTGATCGGCGCGGCATAGTGCTTGACCCGGGCAATGGCAGATTCCAGATCCGGTGCAACCTTATTCATACCGACTACCAGGATTACCTTTTTAGGTCCGAAGGCCATGGCCGCCACCCGATTGCCCATCCCGTCCAGGTTGACCAGCCGCCCATCCAGGGTAATGGCATTGGTGCTGGCAACCATGACGTCAGCTGTCAGCCCCTGACGACGAAGTTCCAAGCCTTCTTCGCGTGATAATTCGGGTTGATAGGGATCAATCAGGTTCACTCCAGGTATGGCGGCGATTGCCTCCCACAGGCCCAAACCCCCGGCCGTCATCGATCCGCAGCGAAAAACGGTGGCACCCTGCGGGATCATCTCGAGAATCTCGTCTTTGGCTTTAGCCGCGCTATCCGTATAGCTGCCGGCCATGCGGCGCTTTTCAAGGTTTTTGATGATTTTTTCAGCGACTTTTTCATTCCATACCACCTGGTGCTCATCCATAGCTTGCCTCCTTTGGGTTTTACTCTGAAAAAAACTGTGCACGAATTCGAAAACCCATCATACCCAATGTGATATGAATTACAAATAAAATCATCAGATTTTTCTTTACTTGCAATCAGAAAAACCCGACAATGGCTAATTAAAAACTTGGAGCAATATCGCCTTGACAACCGACACATCTTTGGAAAAATCAGCCCTGTTTGTTGCCACCCTGACGTCGTTTATGGGACCGTTTACGATCTCTTCGGTCAATGTGGCCCTGCCGACAATTCAGGCGGAATTTTCAGCTGATGCGGTAGTTTTGAGTTGGGTGGCAACATCGTACCTGCTGGCCATCGCGGTTTTTCTGGTTCCCTTCGGCAAAGTGGCTGATATTTACGGCCGTAAAAAAATTTTCAACCTGGGCGTCATTATATATACCTTGTCATCGCTTCTGGCAGCCTTTTCCGTTTCCATTAATATGCTCATTTGCATGCGGATTTTGCAGGGCATCGGTTCGGCCATGTTTGTTACCACCGGTATGGCCATCATTACCTCCATATTTCCGCCGGCGCGGCGAGGCCGGGCCATTGGCATTTATGTCTCGGCAGTCTATATCGGGCTGTCCGTCGGACCGTTTGCCGGTGGTTTCATCACCCGCTATTTGGGCTGGCGCAGTATTTTTGCAGTGGTCGTACCGTTTGGTGCCGCGTCGGTCTATATGACCATCAAATATTTAACGGGCGAATGGGCCGATGCCAGAGGCGAAACCCTGGACATCCGCGGCAGTGTGCTCTATGGTGTCTCAATTCTAATATTAATCTACGGGGCATCCCTGTTACCCCGACCTGTTGCCGTATATTTGACGATTGCCGGCCTTGGGGGTCTGGGCCTTTTTATCAGACACGAGCTGCGGATCCCCAATCCGGTGTTTGAGGTCAAGCTATTTAGTCAAAACCGGCTGTTTACTTTTTCAAGTCTGGCAGCGCTGATAAATTACTCGGCGACATTTGCCCTGACGTTTCTGCTCAGCCTTTATCTGCAGTATATCAAAAGCATCCCGCCCCAGTATGCCGGATCGATTCTGATTGCCCAGCCCATTGTGATGGCGGTTTTTTCGCCCCTGGCCGGCCGGCTTTCGGATAGAATTGAGCCGCGCCTGATTGCATCGACCGGCATGATGATCACGGCCATCGGGTTATTCTTCCTGGTTTTTATCGGAGCCGAGACATCAAACATTTTAATCGTTTTGACCCTGGCCTTTCTTGGATTTGGTTTTGCCCTGTTTTCATCTCCCAATATGAACGCGATTATGAGCTCTGTTGAAAAGAGATATTTGGGTATTGCCTCCGGGACCGTGGCCACCATGCGCCTGCTGGGGCAGATGGTCAGCATGGCGGTCGCCATGGTGGTTTTTGCCATCTTTATCGGCCGGGAGCAGATAACACCCTCTAATTACAGTGAATTCTTGACGAGCGTACGGGTATCTTTCCTGATTTTTTCGGCACTGTGCACCATCGGGATTCTGTTCTCTTTTTTGCGCGGGGAGTTAAGAGGCAAGGGTCAGCAGGCATGATCGCAATAAGAAAGGCAAAACAAAAAGAGTGGGATCAAAGAAAGAAGCGGTTAGACTTGGCCATAAAGCCATGCAATACAACCTGGTGGTCGTGATAAACACATACGCCGTTGAATGGTGGCAGAAAATGGGGTTTAAAATAATCGGCACCTTGCCCCGCGCTTTCAATCACAAGCAAATGGGGCCGGTCGATGCGCACGTCATGTATCGACTCCTGAATGATTCGTCCTATTACCAAGAGCAAAAATCATTATCTTGAGCCTTTCACCATGACAAAGGCCGGCTCTACTTTATGGCAGAAGCCGATAAGTTTCAACGAAAACTCCGTGTTTTCAGCCTCGCTGCCCAAAAATTGAATCCCGAGTTCGTATCGATGGTCATCCACCTTCCGGGCATGGGCCACCCTGGCCAAAATATCAATTAAATTACCATCGGCGTCAACGGACGTCAGCTGAATATTTTCCGAGAGAATTTCCTGGTAAATTTCAATCTTGGCGCCGAGTGGATTGACATCCAGCGCTCTTGCCATGAAGATGCCCAGATCATTCCCATCTTCGTCCAAACAACAATAGGAAATTAGATTGTTGGTATCGACTCGCGGGTATTTTCTGCGATCCCGCCCCTTGTCCTGCGAACCTTTAACCATGACAATGTCCGGCTCTGCTCGATAGCAGACGCCGATCAGTTTTAAAGCAAATTGGGTTTTTTCAACCTCGGTACCCGCAAAGCCGATCCCGATTTCATATCTGCCGTCTTCGATTTTGCAACTATGGGCGACCCGGCCCTTGATTTCAATCAAGGTGTCATCCGAGTCGACTGAGTTCAACCGGATCATTTCTGATTCTATTTCTTGGAATGTTTCAATTTTTACCCCGACCGGACTCACGTCTAGCACCCGTGCCATACAATGATCCAATTCGTTTCCATTTTCGTCCAAACAACAATAGGCAACTATATTGCTGGTGTCGACTCGCGGATATTTTCTGCGCTCTTTGTCCCCCATACTTTCATTATCGGCCGCTGAAAGATTTTCCTTGAGAAATTTATTGCATTTATGACCTCATTTTTTGTATTTTAATCTAATCGGTGCCTCATTGATCCTCAAATTGAATTCCCTCATAAATATGTTATAATAATAATTCTTTATTCAAGTACAAGTTGCTGTTAGGTCGTGAGAGGAAAAAGCGGATATGGCCGATTCAGGAGACAACGGACAGATCAAAAACGATATACCGGATAAGATTATTCGGAAAGTGTCAATATTTCCGAGCATGCCTCAAGCAGTCATAAAGCTCCGGGCGCTTCTCACGGAAGAGGATGTGTCGTCCGATGAAATAGTGGGAATTTTGCGTCACGATCCGGGGCTTGCCGCCAATGTTCTCAGATTGGCTAATTCTGCCTATTTTGGCATACCCAATAAAGTCAGCACGCTCAAGCATGCCGTTACGTTATTGGGAGTCGAACGGTTTGCCCAGATTGCAGTTACTGCCAGTATGAACAAAGTAATGGATCGTGCGGTTGACGGCTACGGACTATCCCCGGGAGAACTCTGGCTCCATTCGATCGCGGTCTCATCTACCGCTGAGGCATTGGCAAAAAATAAAAAATTGGCTGGCCACCATGATTTTTTTTCACCGGCGCTGCTCCATGATCTGGGAAAATTGGTCCTGGGAGAATTTGTAAAAAAAGAGCTGCCAGAAATCGAGAGACTTGTTGCCAAAGGTGTGCCTATTGCAATCGCCGAAAAAGAGGTTCTTGGAACGGATCATGCTGAAATTGGAGCATTAATTTTAAGCAAATGGCGATTGCCAGGTGATCTGATCAATGCGGTTCGGTGGCACCACTATCCGGAAGGTGTAGAACATTCAAATCTGCACCCGGAAATTGTCTATTTAGCCAACTTATTGTGTCAATCAAATGGTGACCGTGAACCAGCTGAAGGGGAGCTGTTTTTGCCGTATTCTTCAGTGCTCGACCGATTGAGTATTAATTATGAGCAATATAGAGCATTTGCTGAAACGGCTCGCAGCTGGATGAAAAAATTGTCTGATACCCTTACCTTTGATTGAAAGGAATTTATCGGGCTTTTGAACGTAGTCGCCAAAAAAATTCCAGCGCTATCTGAATCGAAGGCACATCGCTGCTAACAGCATCCGCCCAGCATTAAACATGGACAAAATCCAGCTCATTTTTTTCTTTATCAGCGGCTTTCTGGTCTCGCGCCTGATGATCAAGGTCAGGCTGCCCCACAGAATCGTTTTTTGGTTTATCGGCAAAAAGAATCTCTCCCTTGCCAAAATTCTTTTCTACCTGATTGCCATATCCGCATTTTTATCATTCTTCATCCCCAATGCCATAACGGTGTTAACCCTTCTGCCGCTTCTGGAATTGCTGCGGCGTTCTTATGAAAAGGCCAACGGTCCCTCCCGAAGTGTTGCGACGATGCTGGCCCTGGCGACGATTTACGGAGCCAACATCGGTGGTATGGGTTCAATTACCGCCACGCCGGCCAACGGCATCCTGGTCACCTATGCCGTTTTAAATGACGTTGCGGGAATTCAGCATCTGACTTTTGCCTCCTGGCTGGTCTGGGGCATTCCTCTGGTTATAATTTTTGTATGCATTGCCGCGTTGATTTTATGCCTGGTCCTTCGCCCTTGGAAATATCAAAAGAATCAGATCGATCTTCCGTTTGATGATGAGGAGGCCCATCACCCATTTCAGAAAATGACCATCTGGATTACGGTGTTTTATTTTTTGACTTCATTTATTTTATCGATAGTTCTGATGCAATTGCCGGATAGGATATTTTTCATATTGGTTATATCCGGAACCCTGACCCTAATATTTATTTATTTTCTCTTCCTTGTACCGGTAAAAGGGGACAATAAAAATAGTTCCGGCCGGGTGCTACTAAAAATTCCGGATTGCTATAACGAACTGCCCACCAAAGGATTTATCTTTGTCGGCATTGCCGTCGTCCTGGCGGCCCTGTTATATGCATTCAACTTCCATGAAAATTTTTCCACCTGGTCCGGATGGATCCTTAAGCTCGGTGTGCCAACCTTTGCATTATTTTTCTGTATTGCGCTGACCACATCTTTTTCAACAGAAGTCCTCAGCAACACCGCCGTTCAGGTCAGCTTTTTTGTAATGGCCCTTCCCCTGGCGCAACAGCTGGGCCTGTCTGCTTTGGAAGTGCTGACAATAATCACCCTTTCCAGCACGTGTGCTTTTATGAGCCCCATTGCAACCGGGGTAAACGGTTTGGCGTTTGGCGGCGTTAAGGGGGTTTCCTTTACGAGGATGCTGTTGGTTGGATTCATTATGAATATCGCCGGTGCCCTGTTGCTTTCCAGTTGGGTGCTTAATATAATCGGCCGATTGTACGGGCAGTACTAGTTTCATTTCCTATCTGAAGTTTACAAAATCCTAATTGATTTAATCATCCTTACTTTTCGAAAAATTTCTCTCATCAATTCCAAATTATTGAGACTGTAAGGATGATAACTCTCATCTGCCGCAACCTTCAAGCCCCTTTAGGATTTTTTCGGCCGTGATCGGCAAATCCTTAATCCTCACGCCGGTGGCGTTATAGATGGCATTGGCAATGGCCGGTGCCGCCGGATCCAGGGAGCCTTCGCCGGTTTCCTTGGCACCGAAAGGGCCGTGGGGGTCGTCCGTGATGACATGGCTGATTTTAATTTCAGGCATCCGGTCGGCCGTCGGGATGCCATAGCCTAGAAATGACGGGTTCAGTGTCTGGCCGTCCTCGAAGATCAGTTGTTCTGAAATCGCGTAGCCGATCCCCATGCCGATGCATCCTTCAATCTGCCCCTCCACGGACATGGGATTCAGCGGTTGCCCGCAGTCATGGGCCGCGCTAAACTTTTTTATCCTGACTTCACCGCTTAGCAGGCTGACCTCCACTTCACAGATATAGGCCCCGAAGCTGTAAGTGGGAGAAAGCGGATCCGGTGAATTGTATGAGCCCTGGGCAACCAGGGGCGCGCCGCTGTTTTTTTTCTGATATAAATTCACGGCATCCGTAAAAGAGATGGATCGATCCGGGCTGCCCTTGACGGCGATCCTGCGATCCAGAGCAATCATGTTGTCTGGATTGGCCTCCAGTTCATCGGCCACCGATTGAAATACCTGCGCTTTAATCAGATTGGCCGCATTCAAGGCGGCATTGCCTGCTGCCACGGTGACGCGGCTGGAATAGGTGCCCATGTCCGGGGGTGTCAGGTGCGTGTCGGCACTGGTCAGATGAATATCTTCCAAGGGTAGACCCAGCACCTCGGCCACGATCTGGCAGATAACGCTGTCGGAGCCCTGGCCGATGTCGGAGGCACCGGTAAACACATTTACCCCGCCGCCTTCACCGGCCTTGATAATCACGGTGGAGTGGGCGGAGGTGGTTTTGCTAAAATAAAACCCCGCTCCCGACGGAAAACCGCCGCATCCCAGTCCAATGCCGTAAGCTTTGTCGGCATCTTTCTTTTTGGCTTTGCGCTTCTGCTGCCACCCGGTATCGGCGGCAACTTTTTCCAGGCATTCTGCAAATCCGGAGCTGACGATCTTAAACCCGGCCGCTGATTCGTCTCCCGTCTGCAAGCCGTTTTTAAGGGCCATTTCCAGCGGGTCCAACCCCAGATCTTCGGCAATCATATCCAGCTGAGCATCCTGGGCGAAATGGACCTGGGGCCCGCCGTGTCCCCGCATGGCGCCGCAGGGGGGCTTGTTGGTGTAGATGCGGTATCCGTCGTATTGAAAATGGTCGAATTTGAAGGGCAGGGTTTGAAAAGTGCCCATCAAAATCGTCGTCAGCGGTCCCAGGCTGCAATAGGCGCCACCGTCTAAAATTGCCCGGCATTTTCGGGCCAAAATGGTGCCATCTTTTTTAACACCGGTTTTCATGGTAATTTGGGTGGGATGCTTTCTGCGGGCAGCCGTGAACTCTTCATCCCGCGAACACACGAGTTTAACCGGTCGATCGACTCGTTTGGCCAGCAGGGCAGCACAAAACTCCACCGACGACAATCCGTCGGACTTGCCGCCAAATCCGCCCCCCACAAACGGTTTGATCACCCGGATGTTGTCCGGATTCATTGCCAGGGTAAGCCCCAGGTGCTGTTGAACGTAATAGGGCGTTTGGGTTGAGGTGTAGACGGTGAGCTTGCCGGATTGGTCCCAACTGGCCAGCGCCGCCCGGGGTTCCATGTAACCGTGGATGGCCGATTGGGTGGTAAACCTATCCTCCCGAACATGATCGCATTGCTCAAATACCTTTGCCGGATCTCCTTTTTTAATGTGGTACTCACGGCTGATGTTTTTGGGCGCATGCCCATGAAGCTGGGGAGCACCCGGTTTTTGAGCTGCCTGCGGATCAAACACTGCGGTCAATTCTTCGTATTCCACTTTTATTAAGTCCAGGGCCTCCAGGGCCACATCCGCATCAACGGCGGCGACGGCGGCCACTTCTTCGCCAATGAAACGCACCCGGTCCACCGCCAACGGGTATTCATCCATATATTTGGGCGATCTGGAAATGATACCGAACTTTATTTGCGGCGTATCCGCCGCCGTCACGATCGCCTTAACACCGGGCAATTTTAGGGCCCTAGACGTGTCAATGCCGACAATCCCGGCATGCGGCAGGGGACTGCGCAGGATTGCGCCGCACAACATCCGCGGCAAGGACAGGTCATCCGTGTACAGGGCCTTGCCCGTCACCTTATCTCTGGCATCCACCCGGGGCAGTCGTTTTCCGATGACACTGTATTTTTTCATCTCCTATCCTTTTTCCTGTTCTTGCAGACTGACTAAATTTCAAAATGGATACTATTCCTTTTTATCTAATAACTGAGTATCGGATAACTAATAACCCTTTTCCTCCGGTCATTTGGCTTTGTAAACCTTGCAGACCAGGCCCCTCAGGTTGGCGCTGCCCATGGCCGGATCAAGGGGCGCCCAGCTGTCGGTGAGCAGATTTAAATTGGCCTCCTGCCAGCCGTAAAGCTGGGCGGATCCTTGCTCCGGAAACCACCAGCCAAAGGCCGCGATCACCACCCGGGGATCCAGGTCGGCATTCAGCCGCAGGGTTTGCCAAATTTTGCCCCGGGGGGTTTCGATGTGAATCCGATCCCCATCCTTGAGGCCGAGTTTGGACGCGGTTTCCGGATGCAGCTCCGCCAGGGGTGTCGGCGATAATTTGCGGAGGCTTGTAATGTTGCGATGGCTGGCGTGGTAGTAAAACGGATTCTTGCTGCTGGTGAGCACCAGGGGATATTCGGTGGCCAATTCCGCTGAACCGCTCGGTGTCAGCTCCGGTTCCACGAAACCCGGCAGCGGGTCGATGCCTATTTTTTGCAGCGATTCGGAAAACAGGTCCACTTTGCCGGAAGGCGTGGAGAATCCATGTTCTTCATACTTTTTATAATGTTGGTCGAGACAGTAAATCCCCTGAGTCTTCAGTTGATCAAAGTTCAACCCGGCCGGTGCCAGAACGGCGTCCAGGGCGGCTGGCTCGTCCTGCCAGAAATATTGGCCGAATTCCATACGCCCGGCAATTAAATTGATCCACTGCATATCGGATCGGCACTCACCGGGAGGGGTTTTGATTTTGGGCCGGGCGGCAACACACCCGCGACGCTGGACAAGATCATCGTATTCCAGGTTGGCGGCCACCGGCAGTACGATGTCCGCCAGCTGGGCCGTGGGGGTCATGAACAGATCGGCAACGACCAGAAAAGCCAATTTTTTGAAGGCCTCGAATGTTTCACGCGCACCGGCATAAGTCAGCAGGGGATTGCTGCCGAAAATCAACCCCGTCTTCAGCGGGTAAGGCTTTTGGGCAAGAATCGCCTTGCCGGCTTCCTGGCTCGGCACAAGATTGGCCCGGGCAGCCAGCTTGAACCGGCCTCCGACACAAGCGTTGCGATCTTGCGCGATTTCACCGGCCAGACTGAAATCGGCACCTCTTAAGAGCGGTACGCCTTCCGGAAAAATTGCACCGCCGGGGACATCCAGATTACCGGTAATCGCCATTAAAATAGCGACGGCCCGGCAGGTCTGGAATGCGTTGCCCGTCTGATCCAGCGCGTTTCCCCACTGGATGGCAGCCGGCCGCGCGGCAGCAAACATCCGGGCGGCCTGTTCAATGAGGGGTGGCGGCACCCAGGTTTTCTGCGCCACTTCATCGAACGGGTAGGCCGCAATGAAATCCTTTAAGCGATCGAAGCCCACCGTCCATTCGTCGACAAAGTCGGCATCGTAAAGCTTTTCACGAATGATCACATTGAGCATTCCCAGGGCCAGCAGGCCGTCGCTGCCGGGTCTAGGCTTAAGCCAGAGTTCGGATCTTGAGACCAATGCAATTTTTCTGGGATCAATCACGATGAATTGGGTCGCGCCGTCAAAGGCAGGGCGAAACTGAGCCGCGGAGCCGTCACCACCGGTCTGCAGGGAATTTCTGCCCCAGATAATCATGCATTTCGGCGGGTACTCATAGTCGGGAAACGGCATCGTGCCGAATGTATAGCGGGCGGCCATCGTTCTGGGCACATGGCAGTTGTTATCGACACTGACCGTGTTGGGGGTTCCCAGGACCCGCGCAAATCGCTGGATAAAATCACGCTCAAGTCCGCGATAAGCGCCCGCGTAAAACATGGTTGACTCCGGCCCAAATTCCTCCGTATATTTTTTGATTTTTGACGCAATTGTGTCCAGGGCCTCGTCCCTGGAAATCGGCTGCCATTTATCCGCCCCCTTTTGGCCGATTCTTTTTAACGGATACTTTAAACGATCGGGATGGTAAAGCAACTCGGGCAATGCGCGACCCTTGGGACAGATATACCCGCGGTCAAATTCACAATCCGGATCACCCCTGACCTCAGTGATCGTCTGACCTTTGCGGGTTACCAGAATGCCGCAGGTTCCGCTGCAAAGCCTGGCACAAAAGGAATTGAAAATTTCTGCCATTTTTTATTCTCCGTCTGGTTATATATCCGAAGCAGGTGCTTTATTTAAATCGGCACTGGCAAATATGGCGGCTGAAATCCCAAAATGAAATCCAATGGATTGGCTGCTGAGTTCGAGACCTTCTTGCATGTAAAGGGGAAGAAATGTAACGTAAATCGTGAAACACATGCCGCGCAGCCCGGCCACCAGGTTGACCTTCCAGATGGCGCTGGTTTTGAAATAATTTAGGGTGGTGCTGATTTGAGTTTTGAGATCAATATCTCGCTCGCCTGCTGTTTCATCCGATTGATTGGCCAATCCAAAACTTCGGAAGCCCCAGATGAACCAGAATGTCATGAGCAGCGGAACGACGGCATAAATGGAGATGACCCCCCGCCAGGCCAGGACGCTTAAAAAAAGACCGGTGATGACCGGTCCCAAAATGTCACCCGCGCTGCCGCCGATGCCGAATATAGCCAGCGAGGTACCTTTGTTCTCAGAGAAACGGCGGGAGTTTTCAACAGAATCATTTGCAGCTGACAAAACAGTGGTCATGACGGCTGATATACCACACATTCCCGGGAAGTAAAATGGTAACAAATGACAAATGTCGAAATGAATATTGCGGCAAAATTGCGGATTATTATTTTGACCTTATCTTTAGATCGCAAACCTCAAACGGCACTCGACGACTCGAAAAACTGAAAGATAAATTAATGCTCAATATAAATGACATAACCCGCCAGGTTCTGGACAATTGTGAAATCTCCGATGCAAATAACGCCGGCTTGTATTCGATATGCGGTCTGGCGCTACGATTGCGCGACCTGTATAAATGGGAACAGGGATTGCCCCCCTGGGAAGAAAGAGACGCTTCTGAGGTCCTGGAATGGATTGAAGCCAAAGAAAACCAATGGGACAATTGCATTGACAACGAATTTGCGAATATGTCCATTAATGGCAAAACATTTGATCCTTATGATACGATCGGCATCAATACGGTTTTAGAACCGCATAATTATTTTTATGGCGCCGGCTACGCCCGCAGCCTGAAACCAACTTTTTTCCTGGCAGCCATCGAAGAAAAGTCAACGCTTGACGGGACCACGGTCTACACGCTGGACCGCGAGCTGGCACGAGATCTTCTGACCATCCCGGCCCTTTCCCAGGATGACAATGTAATTTTACGACAGGATTCAGCTAAACTCTACCTATGGGACAATATCTTTTACATAAAAAAAACATCCCGGCCGGCCCTGAGCTTTGCACTGGAAAGTTGCGGAATTAAAGAGCATCAGCCCAAGGCCTTGAGAAGCCGTTTGGCCGGTATTCTTGCAGCCCAAAAAGAAACTTACATATACCATGAAATCGGCGAGATACATGACTCCGTCTTCGATCGAAAACTCTGGCGTGAAATCATCGCCGCCTTCCCATTTTCGCCGGTGGAATACCTGGCGCGGGCCGTTAAAGACCTCCTGGCCGATACGAATGAGTGCGGCACACTGCAACATATAGTCAGGCAACGCAATGCGGCCTCTCTGGCTTTTTATGTTGCATTTCTGGATGGCCTGGCCAAGGAATTTTTCCCGCAGCTGCCGGCTTCTTTTCGGGAATTCACTCAAACAGAAGACTGGGGTATCATCGATCAAGCCGTGTCCAGCGGACACCAGACGGCTGTAAAATACGCCGGCTTAATCATGGATCTCTATCAGGAAGGGGTCCGCAAAAATGAATTGAAATGGGCAGAAAAGCAGATCCAAAAACACCTGCTTGGTAAATATATCAAATAAAAGTAATCCTTAACCGCAGACTCGGGCCCATAGGTCCTGCGCCCCGGCGGAAGTTTGCAGAGAACGCTGAGAAATTCAATGTGTTGCTCGTTCACACTTCGCTGCACGCCGCCCGATGGCCCGGTGTGATCTCGCGAAATGACGGTACTTGACTGTAACAGCTTTTAACCGCGATCGGGCAACGGGGATGAAACACGCATCCAGCAGGCGGATTAATGGGACTGGGAATTTCTCCCTGCACCGCTGAATAATCGCGTTGGGCTTCCACCTCCGGATCCGGCATTGGAATCGATGCAAGCAAAACTTGAGTATAGGGGTGCAACGGATTGTTGAACAACTCGTCTGTCTCTGCCATCTCCACCATTTTGCCCAGGTACATCACCACAACCTGGTGGCACAAATGGCGCACGACGCTCAGGTCATGTGAAATAAACAGGTAGGTGAGATGAAATTCTTGCCGCAAATCTTCCAGCAGATTGATTATTTGGGCCTGGATGGACACATCCAGCGCCGAAACCGCTTCATCGCAGATGATGAACTCCGGATTGGTGGACAGTGCCCGCGCAATCCCTACGCGTTGGCGCTGGCCGCCGCTCAGCTCATGCGGGTAGCGTTCAGCCATCTTCGTCGACAACCCGCATACATTAAGCAGTTCCGCCACCCGCCGGCGAAGCTGTCGGGCATCGGCGGTCAAACGATGGATCCGCATTGGATCAGCAATAATCTCGCCCACTTTCATGCGCGGATTTAGTGAACTGTATGGATCCTGAAATATAACCTGAATCCGCCGGCGCCAGGGGATCAGCTGACGCTGATTCAACACGGACAGGTTCACACCTTCATAGTAAACGGCTCCTTCAGTGGGGGGCTCAAGGCTTAAAATGCAAAGGCCCGTGGTGGTTTTGCCGCAGCCGGATTCGCCCACCAATCCCATGGTTTCTCCCTTGCGAATAGAGAAACTGACCTCATCAACGGCTTTGATCAGAGCCGTCGTCCGACGAAAGGCCCGACCTTTTGTGAGGGGAAAATATTTTTTTAATTGCCGAACTTCCACCAGGGGGTTCCCCTGGTCATTAGCTGTCTCAGCCGCCGCCGCGCTCATGACCCGCTCCTTGTTGTTTGATCCAACTCCTTATATTGCCAGCAAGCAGAAAAATGTTCTTCGCCGGTGTTTAGCGGCGGCGGCACTTCTTCGGCACATCGGTTGACCCGAAAGCTGCAGCGCGGCTCGTAGGCGCACCCGTGACCGAGCCGTGTCAGATCCGGTGGTTGTCCTAGGATAGGAATCAGGCGCTCACCGCGGGGATGATCCAAACGGGGTACCGATCGAAGTAAGCCCAGGGTGTAAGGATGCCTTGGGTTGTGGTAGATCTGGCGGGCTGTGCCCATTTCAACAATTTTTCCCGCGTACATCACATTGACCAGATCGGCATAGCGCGCCACCACTCCCAAGTTGTGGGTAATGATGATCAGTGCAACACCCAATCGATTGGTCAGATCCTTCATGAGTTCCAGGATTTGGGCTTGAATAGTCACATCCAGCGCCGTGGTCGGTTCATCGGCGATGATCAGCTCTGGTTCACATGACAAGGCCTGGGCGATCATCACGCGCTGACGCATGCCGCCGCTGAGATGATGGGGATATTGGGTGAGGCGCCGACTTGCATCGGCGATCCCCACCATACCGAGCAGATGCGCAGCCCGGTTTGTGGCCTGTTCACGTGATACACCCAGATGGGTTTGCAGGGTTTCGCGGATCTGACGCCCGATGGTCAGTACCGGGTTGAGCGAAGTCATCGGTTCCTGAAAGATCATGGCAAACCGGCGTCCCCGCATTCGACGCAGTTCATCTTCACTTAGCTTTAACAAATCAGTGCCCATGAAGCGAATGCTGCCGTGGACTATTTTGCCCGACGGCTCGGGAATCAATCCGAGAACAGAAAGGGCGCTAACTGATTTGCCGCAGCCGGATTCACCCACGATTGCCACGGTTTGACCTTCGTCAACCGTGTAAGAGACCCCGTCAACGGCCTTCACCGTGCTGGTGGAGGTGTAAAAATAAGTGCTAAGATTTTTGACTTCAAGCAAATTCGCCATGGGTCGATGTGAATTTCCTAATGGGACACCATATTTAATTATTAGCGCCAAATTGGGGGATTCAGGAATTAGACCCGTGTCCAATTTTCATGCAATCCCGGGACATTTAAAGAGTCATGGCTATTTTTCCAAGCTAAATCACAAGATCTGATTAAGGGCCTAAACATCTATATCAGGCTGCTAGTTTCGCGCACATCCATAAAATCGCGCAAAGCGTCGCCAAGAAAGTTGATGCTGAGCACCGTCAGCATGATGGCAAGGCCCGGAAACACACCAAGCCACCAGGCACGGGAAATAAAGCTTCGCCCTTCGGCCAGGATAAGACCCCAGGTCGGGGTGGTGGCCTCCACGCCTAAACCGAGAAACGAAAGCGTTGCTTCGGCAAGAATGGCGTAGGAAACACTGACCGTCGCCTGGACAATGAGAGGGGCCATCGCGTTGGGCAGGATGTAGCGCCGCATGATCCGATAGTCTGAGGCGCCCATGGCTCTTGCGGCTGTCACATACTGCTCCTTTTTGATGGTTAGCACCATCGAACGGGCGACCCGGGCAAAATCGTCCACAAATGCCAGTGATATGGCAATGGTTAAATTAATGATACCGGTTCCGAAAACAGCAACCAGGTACACCGCAATAATGAAGTTCGGAAAAGCCCATTGCAGATCGATGTAGCGCATGATGATGTTGTCGAGCCAGCCGCCGAAATAACCGGCCACCACGCCCAGAATCACGCCGACCAATAACGAGATCGCCACGGGCATGATGCCGATAAACAATGACACCCTTGCGCCGTAAATAATTCGACTGAAAAGATCCCGGCCCAGATCATCCGTTCCCAATAGATGCGTCAATGACGGTGGTTCCATCATCTCGTAATCCATGGCGTTGGGGTCAAATGACGAAATCAGCGGTGCCAGCACTGCCATAATCAAAAAAATCGTCAGCAGGAGGAGGCCGGCCAAGGCCTTTTTGTCATGTATTAATGTGAGCCGCCAATCCGCCCAGCGGCTGCGATGATCCGTGCTTTCTTCGTAAGGCTGATTCGCGTTTTGTTCGCTTCGATGGGCCATCGGCGTCCGTATCATCACTCATACCTGATGCGTGGGTCGATCACCGTATACAGGAGGTCAACCAGAAGGTTTGTAAATATAAAAATTACCGAAACCACCAGAATGGCGCCCTGTACCACCGGATAGTCGCGGTTTAAGATCCCTTGGATCAGAACCCGGCCGATCCCCTTGATTGAGAAAACATTTTCGATGACCACTGTGGTCGCCATCAGAAGGGCGAAGGCAATTCCCATTACGGTCACTACTGGAATCAACGCATTCGGAAGGGCATGGACCAGGGTGATCGTCTGTTTCCGCAATCCTTTAGAGCGGGCGACTTGAATATAATCGGTCTTGATAACCTCCAGCATGGAGGACCGGATCATGCGCGCGATAATGGCAGAAAACGCTGTGCCGGCCGCGATGGACGGCAAAATCAAATGTTTCAACCAAGGCCCGACTCCCTGGGATAGGGGTACGTATCCGATGGCAGGCAGCCAGTGCAGATTGGCCGCGAACACAATGATCAGCAGAATGGCCAGCCAGAAATCGGGCATACTGAGACCCAAAAAAGCCAAAATGGTCATGGAATGATCCAACCCTGAATTTTTTCGGATAGCCGCTATGATTCCGGCGGGCACGGCAATGACGATCGCAATAAAAAAAGACAGAGACGCAATGGAAATGGTGCGCGGCAGTGCTTCTAGCAGGATCTGGTTTACCGGGATCCGGCTCCCGTAAATTGAACTTCCCAAATCCCCCTGTAATATATGCCCCAGCCATTTGAGGTACTGGATGTGGACCGGCTTATCCAGCCCGTATTTTTGGCGCAGCTCATCAGCGGCTGCAGGGTCGCCGACATCGAAAAGCATCGCCGCCAGGGGATCGCCCGGAACCGCGCGCAACATGAAAAACACGAGGGTGGCAACAATCCACATGACAACCAGCGCACTGAATGTTCGTTTGATAAGGAAGCGATACATTTGCGGTAATTTGACCTCGAACTTCACTAAGGGTAATATGCGTGCAAAATTCAGGTACTAAAAAATATAGACGGCAGTTAGCCGTCCATATTTTATTTCTTTTTTGTCAGGATAACGTCGTCCGGTCGAGATCCACAAGGCCCGGAATGCGGCTGACATTCGGGAAATTGACGCGTTTGTGGTGCACGAAGACATCCACCGGGTGATACAAGAATCCACACGCAACCTTGTCCGATGTAATCTTGTTGGCTTTCTGCACCAGCTTGCGCCGCTTTTTGGGATCGGACTGCAGACGCTGCTCTTTTATGAGGCGATCCACCTCCTGCTCCGAGAAGTAGCCGAATGCCAGTTTGGTCTTGTCCCGCTTCGGTCCGTTGAACTTCGAAGCGGTTTGCATCCAGTCAACCAGACCATCATCCGGATCGTAATCGCCACCGCTGCCGATTCTGACGAGATCCCAGCGCATGGCTTGGAAATCGTCGATCAGGATCGGAAAATCCTTGGTCGAAATTTCGACCTTAATGTTGAGGGTTTTGGTCAGAATGTTGGCAACGACCTGGGACTCCCGCCGGTTGGCAGGGGTGGTCAGAAGCTTGAGCTTGGGAAAGCCCTTGCCGTTCGGATATCCGGCCTCAGCCAGCAGCCGCCTGGCTGCCTCAGGATCATAAGTCTGATTGCTGGTATTGTTGATCGCCGTATCGAAGTAGAAGCCCATGGCCGAATTTATTGTACCGTAGGCTTCCACACCGCGACCGAATTGAGCCTGCTTCAAATACCGTTTTCGATCGAGTGCTTTGGCGATGGCGAGACGGACCTTGAAACCTTTCTCCTTCATCAACTCATTGAGCGGTTTGTTGAAATCCTTGACCTTCATGTGCTCATGCCACGGGTTTATCCAGACGCTCTGGAATCCGGGTCCCGGGACGATGTCGACAACTAAATCCGAATTGGCTTGAAAGCGGTCCACAAGTTCAGCCGGAATCGGATTTCCACCGGTCAGTTGAATATCGCCCGCTTCCATTGCCGCCGCCAGGGGTTCGGCGGCGATAATCGGTTTGATGACGACTTTATCCAGTTTCGGACGGGATGGATCGTAGTAATTGTCAAACTTTTCCAGTACGACACCTTGGCCCAGCTGGTGGAAAGTTACCCGAAAGGGACCGGTGCCCACCGGCTTCAGGCCGTACTTCGCCGCGCCCATTTTTTCGAGGGCACCGCGGCTCACGATAGTCATGGCGCGACCGCTGGCACGCTCGAGCGATTTGACCAGAAACGATGCCTGGGGCGCACCCAGACGGAACCGCACCGTGTAATCGTCGATCTTTTCCAAGGCTTTGACGTTGGCGATCACCCGTGAATGGACGGATTTGTCCGGATCTTTGGATCGGTTGTAGGTAAACATAACATCGTCGGCCGTAAATTTATCCCCATTGTGAAATGTCACGCCCTCACGAAGTTTGAAGGTGTAATCCTTTCCGTCATCTGAAATCTGCCAGCTTTCGGCAAGATCGCCTTCGGCCACCAAATCTCCGTTGATATGGGTCAGTCCGCTTAACACATTGGATGCGATCTGGAACTGAAGGACCTGGTTGATCTGGGCGGGATCCAGCGTACGGATTTCCCCGACTCCTGACCAGCCCGCAGTGAGGGTTCCGCCGCCTGCCGCCCTGGCGTTGCTGATGCCGGTGCCGGGTATAAGATGCCAGGCTGACAACATCCCGGCAGCGGCCATCAGACGAAGCACCGCCCTGCGGCTCATGCCGGGCCCGCTGAATTCTGATTTGTTCAATCCGAAGAGTGGATCTGGCGGGTCGAAGTCATAGGCATTTTCCAGCTCTTCGTTAACACGTTTTTTTTGATTTTTTTTCAATAAGTCAAACCACTTAGTATCCATCATCGCCCCCCCTTTACTGGTTGTGGTTAATAAAAAAAAAGAGAAAAACGTTATTATTACGATTTTTTACGTATACTAGATAAATGGTTTAGACAAGGTTTTAGTGAACCATGGAATGTATGCTGCACCCATTCACAGCGGTTATTTGCCAGGTCTTCAAGCGTCAGGGCACCGTCATTTATTTATGGGCAATGAACGATTTGTTCCGCCAGATCCCTGCGATAAAAGGATTCTCCTTTGCTTGCGACTAGCGGCTGGGAGGTAGCCACCACATTGCGCGCCAAAACGGTCATTCATTGAGGGGGGGTAGGGAAATTGCCAGAAATCATTAATCGGCTAAATAACGATATCCCAGATTTAAATCACGTCCAAACCACTTGATTATCCAACTGAAATAACATATAAATTTCTTTAACAAATTAAATTCAATCAACCGGACCAAACAGAAACAAGTTAAATTAATGGCGGAAAATTTAAGGAGGTACCCATGATCCCTTGCCAGCGTGATAAGTTTGATCTGCCTGAAAATATCACTTACCTGAATTGTGCCTATACATCACCGCTGCTCAAAGCCGCCCGGGCGGCCGGCCGGGCGGCGATACAGGCCAAAGCAAGTCCCTGGACCATTACGTCCGGTGATTTTTTTAGCAGCGCCGAAACCGCACGCGGGTTGTTTGGCCAGCTGGTTGCCTGTAATCCAGATGACGTGGCCCTGGTGCCCGCGGTATCCTACGGTATTGCCCTGGCTGCCCGTAATTTGCCGGTTGCCCGGGACCAGGCTATCGTCATTTTGCAGGATCAGTTTCCGTCAAATGTTTACGCCTGGACGCGGGTGGCCCATGAAAAAAATGCCGTGATCAAAACCGTGCAACGGCCGGCGGATAGTGATTGGACGCCGGCGGTACTTGAAGCCATTGGTTCCAAGACGGCCATCGTGGCAGTCCAAAACTGCCATTGGACCGACGGCACCCTGCTTGACCTGGTAAGAATCGGCGAAAAATGCCGGGCCGTGCAAGCCGCCCTGGTGATAGACGGCATCCAATCCATCGGGGCAATGCCGTTTTCAATTGACCGGGTTCAACCGGATTTTCTGGTCGCCGCATCGCACAAATGGCTGCTGGGCGCTTACAGCTTCGGGTTTTGTTATGTTGCACCAAAATGGCAGGCCGGAACCCCTCTGGAGGAAAACTGGTTTAACCGCGCCGGCTCGGAAGACTTTGCTCGACTGGTTGACTATCGCGAGTCATACCAGCCCGGCGCAAGACGGTATGACCAGGGCGAAGCAAGCAATTTTATTCTGGCCCCTATCGCCGCTGCCGGGATCAGACAAATATTGCAATGGGGCGTCGAGAATATTTCAGAAACGCTGCAAAGCAAAACCGATGCAATTGCCGAGCGAGCTCAACAGATGGGGCTTTTGGTTGCACCCGCCCATCTGCGGGCGCCCCACATGATCGGAGTATCCAAGGCGGGTGGTTTCCAAAAGGATCTGCCGCTCCTTTTGGCACAGGATAATATATTCGTCAGTGTTCGGGGAGAATCCGTGCGTATATCACCGCATTTATTCTGCACCGAGGAGGATATTAACCGGCTTTTCACCGTTCTTGAAAAGGTGACTTAATACCTGAATTTTTTAACTAAGTAGCCATCTACAAAGTTCGAGATCCGTTTACTGTAAAAAAAACAACTTCTTATCTTTATTCAATAGGCCGCCCATCCCCTCAAGAAACCTGCCAAAAAATCAAGAAAATCCGCCGTAAATTTTCCTTGACACTCCTATTTACAGATGCTACCTATTCCTCAGGAAATTTTTAATTTTCCTAATCTGGTTTTGCAGTTCATTCCAGTGAAATAATTTACTAAAACTGGGCAATACAGCCAGCAAAGACTTGTTTGCGAGTCATTACTGGCGTTGCCATTGATTGTTGGACAATTCGGTATAACCTTTTCCCGACAGATTTTGTCGTTCGACGGTTGAAACGGAATACGTATTCATCCAAGTAGCGCTGCAAATATTTTTTCTCGAATCGTCCTTGAAATGTGCCAAGAATCAAGCGCTTTTCTAAGGAAATCACCAAATGAACTCCGGGCAAAACACTTTCTCTACCTTTTGCCTTATTTTTAAACACTTTTTGATGTTTATAGTCACCAGCCGGTAAAGGATTGTACCCCAACCAGCCGTCGGTAGTGATACCGCTACCGGGGTCCACGTTGATCTGAACAAAAGGGACCAATTCGTCCGCCGAGCAATCTTCAATGACCTGCAGGCGAAGACGACCCAGTTTGGGATTCTTTCGCGCCACACCGATAGTCACTGCACATTTGTGTTCAGCTCCGGGACCTCGTTTGCCGCTTTTTGGGCCGCCAAGATAAAACTCATCAGCCTCCACGGTGCCGGCCAGTTTACCATCGCGATGTGACAGATGCGGTCACACTTGGCGAAATTCACTGGAACGAACTGTATAACCAGATTTCCTAATTTTGTTGGTATTATTTAATTTACTGAGTGAATTAAATAAAAGGGCACCGAACAGTACCGCGGTGTCCAGAAAGAAAACTTTCCACGCCTATTTAAAAAATGCAATCGTCTCCTGCATTTTTGATTTTCCTATGTGGAGATGTTTTTGTTGAAATCGCCTGGAGCGGCCATGGGTCGATCGAGGTTTTGCGTCAACCCCGGCATCTGATGATTTGAAGGGGGAGACATAATAATTATGGTACTAGAAATGGAGAAAACGATATGAGAAAAAAAATAATTCTACTCGTCGCCATGGCGGCTGTCATGTTCGCACTCGTTGGCCCGGTCATGGCCCAGAAGAAGGTTCTAGCCGTCGTAGTTAAGGGACTGGACAATCCGTTTTTCACAGTTCTCGGCAATGGCTGCGCCCTGTGGAACAAGGAGAATCCAAAATCCGAGTACGAATGCTTGTACACCGGTCCGGCATCGAGTGCCGATGAGGCTGGCGAGATACAAATCGTTGAGGATCTGATCAACTCTGGCGTCGCTGGAATCGCGATTTCACCATCGAATGCACCTGCGATGGGCAACATGCTCAAGAGGACGAAGCCATCGATGCCGATTATGACGATCGATGCCGACTTGTCCGAGGCTGACAGGGCATTGCGCCAGACCTATCTCGGGACAAACAATTACAATATGGGCGTCCTGATGGCCAAACATCTGAAGAGTATGAATTCCAAAGGCGGTTCGGTGTGCATGCAGCTCGGAAACGCGGCGGCCGACAACATCAACGCCCGTGCCCAGGGCTTTCGCGACACCATCTCGGGAATGAAAGGCATCGAACGCCTCAAGGGCGAGGGGGGGTGGACCGAAATAGATGGCTGCCCGCTCTTTACCAATGATCAGATCGATCTTGCTAACCAGCAGATGTCAGATACCTTTATCTCCAACCCGAATCTCGACGCCTTCATCCTCGTAGGCGGTTGGGCTCAGTTCGGTCCAGCAGCCTATGCCCAAGTCACCGATCAGGTTATGGGTAAGCTGAAGTCGAAGAAGTTGATCATTATAGCTGGCGACACGCTGCCACCGCAGATGGATGCCTTGAAGGCGGGTCGAAGTCACGCACAAATCGGCCAACGCCCATTTGAGATGGGCTACCGGGCACCCTCAGTATTGATTGACTTAATTCAGGGCAAGTCGGTCGCCGATCCGCTCTTCACTGGTCTCGACGAGTGTACCGAGCAAAACAAGAACAGTTGCCCCTAGTCATATCGCGCATGCGTAAGTTTTTTTTCAGGGCGCTTGAAAGCGCCCTTTTTTTTGCGTATACTTGTAGGTTTCCACATAACCCACTGGATGTCCTAGCCAGTACTAAACGAAGAATCAATCTTACCGATGGCTATTTTAGAGCTCACAGGGATCTCGAAGCATTTCGGCGCAATCCAGGCATTAACAAACGTCTCGTTTTCCATGGAGCCGGGCGAGGTCGTCGGCCTGATGGGCGACAATGGAGCGGGCAAGTCCACGCTCGTCAAGATTGTTGCCGGCAACTATCCGCCGAGCGACGGGTCAATCAACATCGAAGGGCACAAGGTTAACTTTCACAAACCGTCCGATGCACGCGCCCAAGGCATCGAAATCGTCTATCAGGATTTGGCGCTTTGTGACAATCTCACCGCCGCGGGCAATGTCTATCTCGGTCGCGAGTTGATGATGACCTTTGGGCCGATCCGCATTCTGAACTACCGGGGCATGTACGAGCGGGCGAGCAAACTGTTCTCGGAGCTGAAATCGGAAACGCGGCCGCGAGACCTGGTCCGCAAAATGTCTGGCGGCCAGCGCCAGGCCGTAGCGATTGCACGGACGCGGTTATCGGACCCCAAGATCGTACTCATGGACGAGCCGACCGCCGCCATTAGCGTCCGCCAGGTAGCAGAAGTTCTCAGTCTCATTCGACGGCTACGCGACCATGGTATTGCCGTGATTCTCATCAGTCATCGCATGCCCGACGTGTTTGCAGTAGCTGATCGGATCGCAGTAATGAGGCGAGGGACGATGGTGGCGGACAAACCCATCTCAAACAGCTCACCCGAAGAGGTGACAGGTCTGATCACTGGCGCGATTGAATCCGCGTGAAAGGGTCGCAGGTTAAAAAAACAAACTAAGGAAAGATAACATGGCTAAGACTCTCGATGAATCGTTCGATAAACAGGTGTATAATGATCCATTGAGCTGGCTCCTTAGCCGCCAGACATTTTGGGTGTCCATGGCCGCTTTGATTGCCTTCGTCATCCTGTCATTTTCCAGCGAAGCATTCGCCACGCGGCAGAACCTTTTCAATGTGACGCGTAACTTCGCCTTTGTTGGCATCATCGCGCTCGGTATGACGGCTGTTATCATCACTGGCGGCATTGACCTTTCGGTCGGTGCGGTGCTAGTGTTGTCCGGCATGGTCATCGGTATGACAATGAATGTCGGCATGTCCTTCTGGATCGCGGCCCCACTGGCGCTCGGCACCGCGCTCCTTGTCGGCGCATTCAACGGGGTGATGATCGCCTACGTGCGTATGCCGCCCTTTGTGGTGACCCTGGGAATGCTCTCGATTGCCCGCAGCCTAGCAATGGTTCTGTCCAACAACCGGATGGTCTACGAATTCGGCCCCGACCAGGACAAGTTGTTAACGGTCGGCGGTGGTTTCGTCAACCTCGATCTGCCGTTCCTCGAGGTGATCCGGATACCTAATCCGGTGCTGTTCTTGATCGTGATGGCGCTGATCACCGGGTTTGCCTTCCACTGGACGAAATGGGGACG
Organism: Olavius sp. associated proteobacterium Delta 1; assembly: GCA_902749685.1. Classification (GTDB taxonomy): domain Bacteria; phylum Desulfobacterota; class Desulfobacteria; order Desulfobacterales; family JAFDCJ01; genus JAFDCJ01. The sequence goes on from CACVKW010000228.1 coordinate 53,391, forward strand.
GCACATATTTGCCATCGGCGGTAACGAGGAGGCGGCGATCCTGACCGGCGTGCCGGTCCAACGGGTGAAGGTGAGCGTATACATGTTCGCCAGCTTCTGTGCTGGAATTGCGGGTATTCTTGAGGTTGGCTGGCTTGGTACTATTACCACCAGTCTCGGTCAGGGAATGGAACTGAACGTCATCGCGGCGACGGTGATCGGTGGGGCCAATTTGATGGGTGGTATCGGTACCGCATTAGGCGCAGTGGTCGGTGCCGCGCTGATCGAGATCATCCGCAACAGTCTCATTCTTCTCGGCATCAGCACCTTCTGGCAGGGAACCTTCGTTGGAACCTTTATCATCGTCGCAGTGCTCTTCGACCGCGTGCGAGCCATGCGATCGGAGGATTGAGGCTGCGATTCGTCAGATTTCTGTCAATCGGGCATAGGTGGTATTGCACGAGCCCCGGCGATAACACCCATCGCACACCAGCGAGGGTGTCATGGTCAAGAAATGGTTTCTTAAAAATACAATATTCACTGATTCACGGGAAAAAATTATGAAAATATTAGTCACAGGAGCTGCCGGAAAGGTAGGGCAGCAGTTCATCAAACAATTTATCGCTGATCCGAAATACCAAGGGGGAACGATTCGCGCTTTTTGCCACAATCGCTCCGTTGAAACTTCAGAGCAAGTTGAAGTCTTCAAAGGAAATATCTCCGAACAGGATGATGTGAAACAGGCCATGGCAGGGGTGACTCATGTGGTGCATTTGGCCACTTGCAAAGAAACCCCGGAAAACATTATGGATGTGACCATTAAAGGATTGTTCTGGTTATTGGAAGAATGCCGGGTCAGTAAAGATTTTGAACAGTTTATCTTAATTGGCGGCGATGCAGGTATGGGACATTTTTTTTATCCCCACCCCATCCCTGTCACTGAAGAGCAAAAGCATTCGGCCTATCCAGGCTGTTACGCCTTATCCAAGGTATTGGAAGAGGTGATGCTGGAACAATACTACATTCAATATGATTTAGCAGGATGCTGTCTACGGGCTCCTTGGATTATGGAAAAAGATGATTTCCGTTACACACTTTCTTTCGGGGAAGATGTGTTTGGTGGTCCTGCCTGGAAGGATTATGTTACTGCTGAAGAGGCTGCTCGTTATCAGCAGACAAACACCATCCCCTTGATGCTTGATCCAAAAGGAAATCCCGTATTGCGGAATTTTGTCCAATTGGAGGATCTCGTTGATGCCATTTTAACAGCCTTGAATCACCCAAAAGCCCACCAGCAATTGTTCAATATCTGTACGGATGAGCCAGTGGACTATCAAAAGGTGGCAGATTACCTCAAAGACACACGGGAGTATCCCAGTGTAACCATCTCGACAGAATATCAAAGCACCTGGCTGGACAACACCAAGGCCAGATTCCTGCTAGGATGGCGTCCCCAATACGATTACAAACGCCTGATCGATCAGGCGTTTGATTATGTTCGTACTCCCGATGATCCTCGCATTGTCTGGTATCCGGGATAACTCTCCTCACAATTGTTAATATGATGAGGAAATATTATACGGTATCCAGTGAGTCTCCTGTTCTTTTGTTGCGTTACTTCATCCCCTTTCGTGCCCAGCGAACGGTGTTTAATGCACGCCAAACCATCGAAAATATTTTAAAAGGAGAATCAATGAGAAAAATCCGTTCACCCTTGATTAAAAATCCAGAAGTCGCTACTGTATTTAAGTCTTATCCTAAAAAAATTAGAATGAAACTAATGTATCTTCGTAAATTGATTTTGGATACTGCAGCTTCAGCACAAAGAGTTAGTAAAATAGAGGAGACCCTAAAGTGGGGTGAACCAAGCTATTTAACACCAGAAACAAAAAGTGGAAGCACAATAAGGATAGGTTGGAAAGAGTCCCAAAAAGAACAATATGCAATGTATTTTAAATGTACAGCGAATTTAGTTGCGGCGTTCAAAGAAAGATACCCGACTGAATTTGAATATGGTGGAAATAGGAGTATTATATTCAATATCGATGATGAGATTCCTGTGAAAGAATTAAAAAGCTGTATTGCATTGGCTCTGACTTATCATCACAATAAAAAACTGGAGCCTGCTGATAGGTGGAAAATGTTTGGTAACAAAAAGGAAAAATGCAGATAAATAGATCGATTTGAGGGTATTAAAGTATTGTCAGGTCTTCATCCCGCAAATCCGAAACAAACATAAGGCCCGGAGCAGAGGCACTGACGTTGCTGCCAGCTGGGATATCACCCCACAGGCCCAGAATACGGGTATCTCGCTGGCCCGAACAGTAACCGGATCACCGAAGTCCAGTTACTCAAGATAATGTGGCATAGCTAGAGATCCACTGGCGTCGAAAAAACTTTTATTATCAGTGTCGTTGGGTTGATTGAGTTGGATCGGAATCTTTCGATTTCGGACTTCGGATTTATTGATTTGAATCAGATCAATAGAAATTCATATGCACTGAGTTTTTTATCTATTTTTTTGGCATCGCCCAGCAGCAGATCCAGCTGATCCCAGAACCGTTGGCTGTGATTTTTGACACGGGTATGAACCAGCTCATGCAATATGGTGTAGTCGATTAACTCATCCGGCAATCGAACCAGGTTGACGTTTAAATTAATATTGTTTTTAGTCGAGCAACTGCCCCACCTGGTTTTCTGATTTCTAATAAAAACCCGATTATAGGCAAATCCATACTTTTTCGCCAATAGATTGAGCCTGTCGATTAAAACTTTGCGGGCATCCGATCGATCGATTGGACAGGCGTTTGAAAGCGCCCTGGCCTTCAGCTCCAGCTGTTCCATTTTGCCAAGGTGTTTGTTAATCCAGCTGGCTTTGGACTGGGCAAACATTTGTGCTTTGGCAAAGGAGATCCCCAATGGAACGGCCACTCGAACTCCCTTAAACGGTCTGATGGATACACTGATACGTTTGGCCTTGCGGCTGCGTTCCAGCAATATCGTTCCGACACTGCTGAGCTCAACTGTTTTTGATTTCGGTTTCAATGTCATATGCAATATTTCCAGGCTTCCTCTTCGCGTATATCACGCACAAATACAAAAGCAGCCAGTGATCTGCCATAGGGTACCACGCAAACATTAAGCTCGACATCAATTGTCGATCCGTCTGCGTGAATAACCTGGGACTTGTAGATACGGGGTAAATTGATGCCTGCGAGCCGGTTGGAATAGCGTTTGGTATTTCTAATAAATTCTTCTTCGGAAATGAATTTCTTAAGGTGTGCGCCGATAAGTTCTTTCTCGGAAAAGCCGATCATCTTGCAAAACGCGGGATTGGCATACCTGACTTTAAAATCATAGATGATGGCAATTCCGTCCCGCGCGTGCTCGACAAGCGCACGATATATATCTTCAACATCCCGGCGTTCCTGAATTTCCTCATGCAGCTCGCTCACCCGTTTTATGACTCTATTTTCAAGGTGGTCCCGATAACGCTTCAGCTCCAAGTGCGTCCGAATCCTGGCACTGACCACGGATCTCTTAAAAGGCTTCGTTATATAATCTGCGGCGCCTAGTTCAAATCCCGTGGCTGCCGTATCTTCGGTGGTCGGCTCTGAAAGGAGGATAATCGGGATATTCTTGGTGGTTTTATCGCCTTTTAGCTTTCTGAAAACCTCGTCTAGATCTGCAGTCGGCATCATGGCGCTTAACAGGATTAATCCGGGGGTATCCGCAGATAAGGCAAGCCTGATTGTTTCCTTCCCATCAGCGGCGACTTTGATGTCGTAATCAGGGGCCAGCATCGACTTCAGGACGTTAATGTTTTCCGGATTGGCATCTGCAATTATCAGTATTTGTTTTGATTGCGGGCGATCCATAATCTAGCGTGGATGAGCTGGTTTACCTTTCAGGGGGATGCCTCAGTAAATAAAATGTGAAACCATTTTTTCGTGAGTCCCAAGCAGAGGCTATATCAGTGTCGATGAGGATTGTAAATACCTGAACTTTTAAGTAGCAGTCATCGCGCCAAGTTAATCTCTGTTCGGGTTTAATTCCCCGCAGCTTGCCGCGGGGAGGTTCCTTTGCGGTAAATTGAGCTCAATTTTTGCTGAAATTTATTTTTGTGCAATAATTCGTGGTTATTCGGGTCCATACGTGGTTAAATAATTTAAAAAAAATTGATGCCTGAATTTTTATGCAGCAGTCATCGCGCCAGGTCAACTGCCGTAAATTGATCTCGAAATATGTCGGTGGCTATTCGGGTACAAATTTCAGGTAATGGAAAAGAGAATTAATGTCCGATTTCAAGGCATCTCCGCGTCTTGATTCTCAAAAAGACGCCGCGCTTATAACAACCGCCAGCACATATTACGGCTGGCGGATCGTCCTGGCCGGCACCGTCATTTTATTTGTATCTTCCGGAATCGGATTTTACGGTCACGGGGTGATCCTGGATCCATTGCGGGCCCTGCATGGATGGTCGAAAGCCACCCTGTCTTCGGCTGTTACGCTCTACTTTTTTACATCCGGCATCATGGGGATGGTTATTGGCCGAGAAATCGACCGGTATGGACCGAAGGGGGTCCTGATCGTCGGCTCGCTGATCATTGCGGTGGCTTTTGTATTATTGGTTTATATCAAGACGGTTTGGCAGCTTTACGTCATTTATTTTATCATGGCTTTGGGCTTCAGCTGCACCTCCCTGGTGCCGGTCAACACCCTGATTACCAACTGGTTTATTCGCAAACGCGGTTTTGCCATGAGCTTAACCAACACCGGCCTGAGCGCCGGCGGAATCATTCTGGTGCCATTGTCCAGCTACTTAATCACCCGCTGGGGATTGGAGATTGCGCTGCCGGTTCTTGGTGTAGTCTACGGTGTCGTTGTTATTATCAGCACCTATTTCATCAAACAGCGTCCATCCGATGTCCATCAATTTCCCGATGGAATTCCACCGGAAACGGTGTCTTCGGACAGCCCTGCTTCAGTGATCAACTATTCATCTCAAATGCGGGTGTGGACCCGACGCCAGGCCATCTGCACCGTCGCGTTCTGGTCGATCGTCATTGGATTTTTGTTGGCCCTGGCAGGTCAAATCGCTTTTCTGGTGCACCAGATATCATTTCTCAGCCAATATCTGGGGATTTCCGGCGCGGCAACCGCGGTAAGTATAACCGCCGGGGCCAGTGTTATCGGCCGTCTGTGGCTGGGCACCTTTGTGGACCGCTGCGATAAAAGACATGTCATCATGGTGTGCTTTCTGATTCAAGGCATCGCCGTGTTCACGCTGGCCCATTACCAGCACGTCGTCATATTGTATCTGGCCACCCTCGCTTTTGGCCTGACCATGGGCAACATTATCATGATGATGTCGCTGATTACCGGTGAGTGCTTCGGACTGGTTTCATTTGCGACAATATCTGGTTTGGCAGGCATATTCACCATGTCGGGGGCTGCTTTTGGACCCACCATCGCTGGCTTGATCTTCGATGCCACGCGCAGTTACCAGACCGCATTCACCATATTTGCAGCCATGAGTGCGGTTGCCATCCTGGTGATTTATTTTGCGAAACCACCCAGCCCGGATAAATCGGATCCGCACGGTATTGCAGGGCACTAGGGAACTGAGCTTCTTCCGAAACCTCGTGTGAAATTTCATGAATCCAATGGCATTTTCGTGAACTGCCTCACGCTGTTTCAAAGTACAGAATTCGTCGTCGTACTAGTCCTTCGTCCTCGATAAAATTCTGATTCACGAGGACGAGCACGACGACGAGTACAAAAAGTACCCGCAAAAATCCATCGTTATTATTGGAATTTTAAAATAACCAATGTAATATCATCCTCCTGAGGCTCGGCTCCCCGAAACTCAGTGACCGCTTCATAGACGACCTTGCGTAGTCCTTCGGCTTCCAGACGGGCGTTTTGGCGCACAACCTCTTTGAACCGCGCTTTGCCGAACATTTCCCCGGCTGGATTATGGGCTTCAAAAATGCCGTCGGTGGTCAACAACACAATCTGGCCCGGCTTAACGGTGCGGTTAAAGTCCTTGAATTCCCAGTCTTCGTCTACCCCAAGGGCCAGCCCGGCGCCGGAGAGTTCCTCAAACTGATCGGTTTCGGGGCAGTAAAGCAAACCCGGATCATGACCGGCTCGGACCCAGGTGATTCTGCGGTTTTGATGCTCAACCACCAAGTAAAACAGGGTCATGAATTGCCCGGTTTCAGCGGTATCCGCTGATATCAGACGATTGACGCCGGTAATAATACTGGCCGTTGACCCGGACAGGGTTGCCCGGGCCCGCAGAAATCCCCGGACGCTGGCCATCAGAAGGGCCGCCGAAACACCATGTCCGCTGACATCCCCGATAACAACACCGAGACGGTCTTCGGATAGCTCAATAAAATCAAAATAATCTCCGCCCGTTTCATCACAGTAAAGACTGCGGCCGGCCACGTCGAGGGTTGCCAGGCGCGGCGGACGCTGGGGCAGCAGGTTCTGTTGCACTTCCTGGGCCAGGTTTAATGCGGCAATGATCTCTTCCAGCGAGTGGGAATAGTCCGCCAACTTATCGTATAATCGGGCATTTTCAAGGGAAATGGCGGCCTGGGAACTGAGCATTTTCAGCACCTCCAAATGTCCCGCGGTAAATACCCCCGCGGCCAGATTGTTTTCCAGATACAAAACGCCGACCAGTTGGTCTTGAGTCGTTAAGGGCATACACAGAATTGATTTTGGCCGCACTTTCAGAACATAGGGCGTATGGGTGAACTTGCCTTGATTGACGGCATCGTCCAGCACGACAGGCTCACGGGTGCGGGCCACATAATTGACAATGGACTTTGAAAGGGCCGTGCTGCTGTCCAAAGGAGTGGACTGACGAACCGTTGTTTCCTGACTGTCCAGCAACATTTCGGCTTCCACTAAAAGCTTCCCACCTGACTCCAGCACCAAAAAACCCTTCTGGGCACCGGCATTTTCCATGGTGAGATTTAAAAGCTTTTCCAACAAGTTGGCCAAAACGATTTCACTGGACATGGCCTGGGTGGATTTTAGCACCGACGCCAGGTCGAGGGCTTCGGTGACATCACTCGAGGTCGTCGTCATCTCGGTTAGGCCAGCCAGAAATCCCGGTTGGTTTGAGGCCATGATACCCGACAATAATTCAGGATAAGTTTCCTCCAGATCCCGCACTTTGGCCGCGGCGCCCCAGCGCAAATAGGCGTAACGTGCTTCGGTCATGTACGAACGGGCAATGGCGGTCCGGTTTTTTTCCAGGTAAAACCGGGCCGTCATTTCATTGGCCAGGGCGACGTCATATAAATATTCGCTCTCCCGGGCCCTCTGAATGACCCGATCAAAGAGGGCCATCGCTTCCGAATCCCGTCCGAGAACCCGATGGCGTTCGGCATTAACCAGATCATACTTGTGCCGGTAATTGACGGGGGACTGCTGAGCCAACTGTCTCAGCTTTTCCTGGGATGTTTCCACCTGTTTTAATATCATTTTCTTCTCATCCGCTGCAGCTTCAGGATAATCGCCCAGACGCGCCAGCGAATTCCAGCAGTAGAAGGCCGGCACGCTTGATCCTAAAGAGGTGCCGCCTTCCAGCACTTGCTGCACCCGGTCGGCATTTTTAACGGCCCGCTTATATTGCCGGTGCAACAGACACAGCAGCAATTTGCAGTTGTACAGACCGAAATCCCGCCCTTTGTTGTCAGCTTCGGTGTCAATCGCCAGCATTGATTCTTCATCATAGAATTCACCGGTCAAACGGCAGGGGTCGGCCGCTGAATTTATCAGATTCGACACCACCTGCCGGTACAGTTGCATGAAATTGTAGGCTGCATCCACGCCGGTGGCCTTGACAATTTGATCGTGCTCGGACACGGCTTGCTCAATGGCCGGCAGTTCCAGGCCGCAATAAAACATATGCACGATGTAATAAGCACTGGTGTAAGCGATATAAAACGGATCGCCGATCTCCCGCGCGGATTGATTGATTTCCAGAATTGGCGCCAGGGTCGCCCGCAGAGGCTCTTTCCACTGGCGCATGACCCAGTTAAATGCAAACCGCGACGGAATGCGGGACAGCTCGCCCTGGGGCTGTTCCAACAGCCGCATCGCAAGCAGTCCAAATTGATAGCCGGATTCCATGTCGCCCCTGGACCCTAAGAGCATGCCGTAATTTAAATAGGCGGTAGCCGAAACCGGTCCGCTGCCGTGCTGTACGGTCAACCGGATCATCTCGTTGGCCAGGATCGGATATAAATCCGGATAGATTGTCATCAGTGCGGCATTGGCCTTCATGGCAATTCGCATTATCGCCGTTTTATAGGGATCTGTCATGGGAGGAAGCTGGGCCAGGTGGTCAAATGATTTACCGGTCAACATAAATTTGGTCTTGAGCAGGCTCATCTCAACCTGAAGCTTGCCGGGTGCAGTCGGCAAATCCAGTCCCAGTTTTTGCAGGATTTCCAGGGCCTCCTTTGCAGCCTCCGCCCATCGGTTCTGGGCGGTCAGCGCATGAATTTTAATTTCATGGGCCGCCGCTTTATCCAGCGGGCTGCGAGCATGTCGCAGCACAACCTGAACCAGATTTTCCATGTCATCATCATCGGAACACAGATAAGACATTTCGGCCGCCTCGATGTGCAGGGCCAGGGCCAAATCGTAGTAGGCATCCCAACAATTTTCACCCAGCAATTCCAGGCCCGTTTTAAAAGATCGCAAGGCCGCCGAGAAGATGGCAGCCGTTTTGGCTCTTTTACCGGCAGACAGGTTTAGTTCAGCCAGCGTGATGCGTTCCGCATCGCCGGTTAACAGATATCGTCCGGCGTTGAGTTGATCGATCACCACAAAAATCCGGTCCGGCTTATTATCCGGCGAAGAACTTTGCTGCAGCCGTTTACCGATCTGGAGGTGCACCATCGGCCGCTCATCAACCGCTATCAACGCATAAGCAGCCTGATGAATTCTATCGTGGGCAAATTTAAATTCACTGTTTAACAAGAGGTCAGAGGGTGCATCCAGCAGGCTCTGAATGCCGGCATCCCAGAATTGATCGATCGAGGCATCCCCGATCGGCATAATCAATCCCTCGGCCAGGACCGGCCGCAAAGCCGCCGCGGTTTGCTGGCGTGACTTTTCGCATGCCACCGCAAGGGTCTGCAAATCGAATAGGGTGCCAATGGCTGCCGCCCAGGCAACCACCGCCTGGGACTCATCATCCAGCCGCTGTAATTTATCAGACAGCAGGTCAACCACATTGTCGGTAATCATGCGGTTGCGGATGCCGCTGATGTCCCATTGCCAGCTGCGATGATTGACATCAAAATTCAACAGATTTTCAGCGTACAGCAGATTCAAAAACTCGATTAAGAAAAAGGGATTGCCCCGGGTTTTTTCCATCAGAATCCGGGCCAAGGGATCCACGGTCCGGGGTTCATGCTTCAACGTCTCGGCGGTTATCAGTGCAACGTGTTCACCGCTAAGGCCGGCCAGATCCAATTGTTCAACAATACCACCCTGCTGCTGAAGAGCTTCTCTAAACTGAAGAAGCGGGTGATCTGCGCCAACGTCATCATCCCGATAGGCACCGATCAGAAAAAGAAAATCAATCCCCTCATCTGCCATTAAGGACTTTATCAAGTCCAGCGAATCGCTATCGGCCTGGTTTAAAAAGTCCAGGAACAAAACCAGCGGATGCTCCGGTCTGCAAAATATGCGAATAAAATTCAACATAACCGCCTTGATGCGTCTTTGGGCAGCCGCCGGCTCCAGTTCCATCACCGGCGGCTGGTTGCCGATAATGGCAACCGCATCCGGTATCAGGTCCAGCAGGATCTGCCCGTTGCTTCCCAGGGCCGCCAGGATCCGATCGCGCCACAGAATGAGACGCTGCTGGCTTTCGGTCAAAAGTTGACGAACCAGGTCATGAAAAGCAGTTACAAAGGTGGCATAAGGCACACTGCGATCCGGTGCGTCAAACTGTCCCTGCAAAAAAATTCCCTCACGGTGGGCAACGCCTTTGCCGGCTTCAATAACGAGAGCGGTTTTCCCGATCCCGGCCTGGCCGGCAATGAGCATCATTTCCTTGCCACCCCGGCTGACACGATCATATGCCGCCATCAGGGTTTCGAGTTCCTTGTGCCGGCCAACCAGCTTACGGGATATCTGAAAATTATCGGATACATCCTGGCGGCCTAACGGAAATGATTTTATCCGCCCGGTGCGCTCCAGGCGCTGAAGGCACTCTGCCAAATCCACTTCAAGACCGGCGGCAGTCTGGTATCGGTCCTCGGGGTTTTTGGCGAGCAGTTTGATGATGACATCAGACAGCCCCTCAGGAACTTCGCTGTTCAATTTACTCGGTCTAGCCGGTTTTCTGGCAATGTGAGCGTGAACCAGTTCCAGGGCATCGGTGGTTTCAAACGGAAGCCTGCCGCTAAACATTTCATACAGCACCACTCCCAGAGAATAAAAATCCGTGCGCCAGTCAACCGGCCGGTTCATTCGACCGGTCTGCTCGGGTGACATATAGGACAGCGTACCGGCCAGTCCCTGGATTTCACCGATGGACCCGGCGCCGGATAAGGCTCGGGATGATCCAAAGTCAATAATTTGCAGACGGTCGGCTTCCGGGTTGTAAATAATATTGGATGTCTTGATGTCGCCGTGAACAAGACTCGCGCTGTGAATTTCTCCAAGAATACGGACCAATTCAATGGCCATTGTCAAAAGCTGCTGAAGGGTGAATGTCCGGATTTTCAGCAGTGCTTTTAAATCCTGGCCGCCGATGTCTTCGGTGATCAGCACCAATCGATTGCTGATCCGTTCAAGCCCCGCGGGCCGCGGTATGCCCTCGATATTTAAGGGGTGAATGGTTTCATATTCTCGCCGGTAGCGCAGAACTTCTTCCGGGAGGGGATAATCCGCTTTCAATGTTTTTAAAATTACCGACCGCTCACCGGCCAGCTGCTTTGCCCGATAAACGACTGACCGACTGCTTTCATAGATTTTTTCATTGACATGATATCCGGGTATTTTGAGCATTATGTCCCCCCCGTGTCATCAGTTTTAACACCTTTGTTAAATAAAAAAATTTAATATCAGATACTTTATCGCGCCGACAGCAGACCGCTGCTATGGAAAAAACTGGGGCCGGAGGCGTGAGCTCAAACCAAACCCCTGACAATATAGAATGCGATAATAGCAAGTTAAGACAGCATATGGCATGTTGGCAATATTAAACCCGATATTTATGATCTGGCCTAGCCCGTAAAATGCAAACCGTCTCATCCGCCTGAGCATCGGACAAGTCTTGATTTTGATCTGGCAAGGTTTATATTATTTCACAGAATTTTTGATTGGATCCTGAACCTCAAGCACAAAGGCCGGCAGAATTGAGTGGAAATTACCACCTGGCTTCACTCCGAAGGCGCGTAACAGCGGAAAGTTCCCGGATAAAAGGACCCCTTAAATGAAGAAAATACAACTCACGCTTCTCCTTTGCCTAACACTGATCCTTGCCTGCGCCACCAGTCCAACCGGAAGACGCCAGCTCATGATCGTATCCGAGGCTAGTGCCATTTCCGCCTCCAGGCAGGCATATGTCGAGATGCTAAAGCCCTATGAGCAGCAGGGCAAGGTCGACAACGATCCGGCATTAAAAAAGCGTGTCTACAGGATTACCGGGCGTTTGATTGCCCAGGCCATCAAGTGGCGGCCGGAGACGAAAAGCTGGGAATGGAGCATCAAGATCGTCGATGAACCGGAAACGGTCAACGCCTGGGCCATGGCCGGCGGTAAGATGGCCCTGTATACGGGTCTTGTGAACAAGATTAAACCAACCGATGATGAGCTGGCCCAGGTCCTCGGCCACGAAATTGCCCATGCTTTGGCCAAGCACTCGGCCGAGAAAATGTCGGTGGCGATGGCCAGTTCCATTGGTGTGGTTGCTGTGGGTGTCGCCGCGGATCGCAAAGGATTGGCTTTGACAGGGGCGGCGCTGGCCGCGGCCCTGGCCGTCCAAAGACCAAACAGCCGGGCGGCGGAGTCTGAAGCGGATCAAATCGGTATTGAGCTGGCGGCCAAGGCCGGTTATGACCCGCGGGCTGCGATCACCCTGTGGCAGAAGATGGCCCAGGTCGGCGGCAAAGGTCCTCCCGAATTTCTCAGCACCCACCCGTCTCCGGCAAATCGCGAGAAAAAACTCGCCGAATATGTCCCCGAAATGATGCCTTATTACGAGCAGAAGGGAAAACGGCCCGTTTACCAATTGTAATCAAAGCACTTATTCAGTTTCATGACGCGGTCATGAGCAAAGGAAAAATAGAAGCCAGATACAAAGAGTTGGCCTACCTGAAAACATCCAGCATTAACGACTGCCGCTATTGAACCAGCTACCACACTGCTTCGGCGAAGCAGGTCGGCGTGACTGAAAAACAGATAGCGGCGCTGAGGTTTTACCAGCGCAGTGAGGCTTTTGACGAAAAAGAAAAAACCACCATCCGTTTTGCGGATATTGTTACCCGTGGCGCCACCGCCGTCGACTCCAATGTATTGGAATATATCGGAAAATTTTATTCCGAGGATGAAATTGTTGAGCTGACGATGGTGATTGCCCTGGCCAATATGGTCAACCGGATCAACGATGCCCTGAAGATCGAGCCAGATTTAGGCGAGGCCGAATAAGGATTTCGTGCTAAACTCAAAAATTAGATTTATATACAGATACGCAATTCCTTATGAAGCTGGGTATACCTAAATTTTAAACTCAGGCTGACGCTTCTCTTTAAAAGCCAACATACCCTCTCTGGCCTCGTCGGTTCCCCAGAAAAATGTCAACAACTCCACCCCGGCTTCCACACTCGGTGTTAACATATCGTAATAAACATTGTGCATCTTTTTGGCCAGGGCAATGGCGGTGGGACTTTTGCTCAAGATTTCCAGAGCCCAGCTATCGGCTTCCTGCTCCAGTTCATCGGGAGAAACCACTTTGTTGATCCAGCCCATGGATTCGGCTTCCCGGGCCGAATACATCCGGCAAAGATAGGTGATTTCCCGGGAGCGCTTTTCTCCCACAAGAAAAGGCAGATTCTGGGGCACACCGTACATCGGCACCGAGCCTACGCGGGGACCGGCCTGGGCGAATCTGGCGTTTTCAGAAGCGATGGTCATGTCACAGGCAATATTGATTTCATTGCCCCCGCCCACACAAACCCCGTGTACGGCTGCAATTACCGGTTTGGAGATTCTTCTGACCGCATCAATCATGGCTTTAAAATCTGCCAGATAAGCTCGCCGCTCGGAAGCCGCGGCCCGGGTCAACTGCAGCAATTCTTCCAGATCACCACCGGCACACCAGGCTTTACCGGCACCCTTCAAAATGATGACCCGCACCTCAGTCTCAGACTCGGCCTGTTTTAAGGCAGCCGTTAAATCCAGGACGAGCTGACGATTCAGTGCATTAAACACATCCGGACGGTTAAGTGTCAGGTAACATAGGCCGTTTTTCGATTGATAGATAACGGTTGAATCCATAATCACTCCTTTCTAAAACGGAAATTTGTCTATTCAATTTTTTATTTCTGGTGAAACCACACATATGGTTTAAAATCCGGCCGCTCCTCATAAATTTTCTCGCCGGAATAGATAATATATCAAAATGTATTATGCTTATTTGCCGGGTTCCGGCAAATAACGGATCAAGAGAACTGCTGCCAGAGGAATAAAAGCGACGAAATTTAAGACAGTGCGGATGTCAAAAGCGTCGGCCACCCTGCCGGTAAGGGGCATCAAAAGCCCGGCGATTCCGAGGGCTAACCCCATAACGATGCTGGACACCAGTGACCGACCTTCGGGGGCAACCTTCTGGGCCAGCGCCACTGCCGGAAACAGGGTGGCCAAAAGCAGGAATCCGGACATGAACGCAAACGGATACAACTGCCAGCCGGTAGCTTGAATGAACAGCAAAAGGCTGGGAGATGAAAGGCCAAAAGAAAAATAATAGATGGGCTTAAAGCCGATCCGATCCACGAGGTGACCGCACACGAGGGCACTGACAGATCCGCCGACGGTAAACAGGGAGAGGATGCTGCCGACCGACACCAGCGAGTGTCCTTCGGCGGCCGTCAGGACCGGTATGAAAGTCAGGAGGGCCTGTTCCACAAAAGCTCTTGAACAGGCGATGGACCAGATCAAGACAATCGGCTTCCATACCTTGCCGATGCTTACTTTAAGGGAGCCGAAAAAATCCGTTTGCGCGTGACCGGAGCCATTAGAAGCCGGAATCATAATGAAAAGAACCGCAAAAACCAGCACCCCAAAAAGGGTTAGAATCGGCAAACGATGCAGTCCCATCAGGGTCACATAGGCCGAACAAACGAGGGGTCCTAGGGTAAATCCCAGCGTGCCCCCCAGGCCGAACAGTGACATGGCCATTCCGGTACGCCGGCCGGCGTAAACCGACACCATCCCGGCCGCAGTGGGATGATAAATAGCCGAGCTGATCGAACCCAGGCCGATCAGCAGGAGAACCATCCAGAAATAGGGGGCAACACCAACCATGGGGATACAGATCGCCCCCACAAACGAGCCGACCAAAAGGACGACCCGCGTTTTATAACGATCGGCCAGATAACCGAAAACGGGTTGAATCAGAAATGCCATAAATGTGGCGATGCCGGTTATCAGACCCACCTGGGCCAGGCTCAAGTTGAATTTGTTCGCCAGCACCGGCAGCAGCGGCCGGATAAAAGACTGGAAGAAATCGCCGATAAAATGAATCAGGAATAGAGCAAAAATCGCTTTTTTGTTGATTTGGCTGGTGTCGGTCACGGGCTTTCTCACATTCGGATTTCTTGACTGCGCTCCTTTAGCATTTTACCGGACTGCAGTAAAGATGAATCGACAATGAAATTCGTCAATCATTTGCAGGCAGTAGAAATGCGTTTGACATCATAAATCCATTATATTAAGTAGTAATCGGTTGGTTTTCTGAAATCAAAACCATGTCCCTTAAATTTCAATAACTTGACTCGTTTTATACATGTAACTGACGAGGCGAAGCAATATCAAAGGGCCAAAGACCGCGAGCCGGAGATAGCCGTTTGCAGCGGTTTTTTCTTGGAGAAAAAAAGCTAAATAATCCCATTAATTTTGTCCGAATCGGCTCTGCCCTAGAGGGCCGGCTCAGATCATGTTCTTTAATTACTTCATCGCCCACACCATCAATCACCCTTCCAACTAGAGAAAATTTACTCCATAAATCGGCCGGCATCCGCAAAAATGGGGGGAAATTAAAAGGACCGTGGACTCCTTTAAAGCTGCGATCGAAGCCATGGATTTAACCAAATTCTATGGCGCATCAAGAGGCGTTATAGATCTCAACCTGTCTATCCAGCAGGGGGAAATTTTTGGATTCCTAGGCCCCAACGGTTCCGGGAAAACCACAACCATCCGTCTTTTTCTCAATTTGATAACACCTACAAAAGGTAACATATTTCTGCTGGAAAGGCCGTGCAAAAAGGGCGATAAAGCGCTGTTGCAAATGATAGGCTATCTGGCGGGAGAAATTGGCCTTTATCATGATTTTACAGGGATGGAGTATTTGCACCATCTGATGAAGCTCAAGGGCGGCAACCCAAAGGGGATTTCAGCGCAGAAAATGGACCGTCTCATCGAAAGGTTCAAAATAGACTTACACAGAAAAATCAAAGGTTACTCCAGCGGGATGAAACAAATGGTGGCAATCATCCAGGCCTTCATGCATGATCCCCTTTTGCTGATTCTTGATGAGCCTACAAGGGGCCTTGACCCGCTCATGCAGGAGCAGTTCCATGATCTTCTGCGTGAGGAGAAACGCAGAGGTCGAACCATTTTCTTATCTTCCCACAATCTGGGGGAAGTGGAGAAAATTTGTGACCGGGTGGGCGTGATTAAAGAAGGTCGGCTCTTCTTGGTCGAGGAAATTGAAAAATACCGAACACTGGTGGGTAAAAAAATCAGCTTGGTAACTAAAGGGCAAACCACAGGGCTGTCAGAGACGCTCAATGAGCTGAGCGGCGTAGAAAATGTGAATAGGAGAGGCGCCCAAGTGGAGTTTTTCTACAAAGGGAGTATGCAAAAACTCATTGAGCGCGTCGCCGCCCTTGACCTATCGGACTTCACCTGTGAGACGCCAAGTCTTGAAGACGTTTTCATCAGGCTCTATGAGGATTAAGATAATGATTAACAAAGAGCTTGTGCGGATGTTTATACGCCGACATCTTATTCTCTCCCTGGTCGTATCGATCGGTTCCGGGATTCTTGCCCTTGGCCTGACCCTATTATTCCCTGATACGCATCTTGAAGATGCTGCAAAAATATCCATGGGGTGGCCGCAGATCATGAAAGATCTCTTTGGTGATCCAATCCATGCCTTCACCGACATATACGGGTGGCTCAACCTGCAGGTTTTCCATATCACTTTTTGGGCCATCTTTGGTGTTTTCGCATCACTGCTGGCGTCATACATTGTCGCAACGGAGGTGGAGGGAAAAACCATCGATACCCTGCTTTCGTGCTCCATCACGCGATCCGAGGTAATTGTCAGCAGACTGATCGGCCTTGCAATGATCTTGACTTTATCCATCATCCCCTTTTTTCTGGGATGTCTCCTGGGTATCTTGATTCTTGGCCAACCCCTTCAGATTGATGCCATTGGGGCCGCATGCCTTGCGGGTCTTTTCCTTTTTCTTGTCGTTGCCGCCACCACGCTTCTTATCTCCGTTTACATTCCCTATCAGACGCCCTGCCTGATCATAACATGGGGATTTTTTGGCTTTCTGTTTCTCTTTAAAGAAGCTATCACCAAGCTGGTGCCGGTCTTGAATAATTTGGCTTTCTTAAGTCCATATCACTATTACCGCACGGCCGACATTCTCCTGCGCCAAACCTACCTTTTGTCTGATTGGGTCGTACTCCTGTGTATTTTTATATCTTTTTCATTCCTTGCCGCGCTTTATTTTGCACGCCGGGATATTCCTTTATGATTTCAGGAACGGATCAATAAAAAGATGGCAAGGCCGCTTATGTCCGCAGGTAGGAGGCGCCGTTGACGTCGATGATGCAGCCGGTGAGATAATCGGTGCCTTCGGCCGCCAGGAACAACACCACCCGGGCAATTTCCTCGGGACGCGCCACACGATTCAAAGGGCTCTGAGTCCGAATGGCATCTCCTGCGGGACCGGCCAGCACGGAAGCGGCCATATCGGTTTCCACAAAACCGGGGGCAACCGCATACATGAAAATGTTGTGGGGGGCCAGGGCCTGGGCCATTGATTGGCTGAAGGCATTGAGTCCGGCCTTGCTGGCACCGTAGGCCGGGGCATCCGGTTCGCCTCGAAAGGCGCCGCGCGAGGTGATGTTGATGATTTTACCGCCGCCGCTTTTCATCATGTGGCGGGCCACATGAAAAGACAGATGGGCCGGCCCCATCAGATTCGTTAATATGGTTTTTTCCCAGCTGCGCTGCCAATCTTCAAATGTCGTTGTGGCGACAGGATGAAATTCATAAACCCCGGCATTATTGACCAGCACATCGATTCTGCCCGTTTCGCTGACCGTTTTTTGCGCCATTTTGCCGACAGCCGTTGCATCGGATAAATCCGCCTGAACGATCAGATGAGAAGCGCCGGCAAGACCTGCCAGGGTGTGTTCGGCAGCTTCCCGGTTTTTATGAAAATGCACCACAATACGGGCCCGGCGTTCGGCAAACTGCCGGGCAATCTCACGGCCGATACCGCGGGATGCTCCGGTTACCATCACCACTTTGTCTGAAAAATCTGTTCGCACTCTTAAAGTTTCCTTCCCGAATTCGGTGTCATTGCTCCGGACTAACAATATGTTCTCTGGTTTTACCCGAAGTTGCCGGTGACGCCGGAGCCGTATCGGAAGGCAGGCTGCAGCCGCAGGCGGTTCGCGCAGCGGATTCCAGGCGTCGATCCCAGTAAAGCGTATCCGCTTTTTGACAGACCCAGTGCCGGTGGTCAATCTACAAAAAATCACTTCTAACGGGGCAAGTTCAGACCGCTAGTGCGACTTCGTCCGGGTCCAGGCTTCATCCATAATACGGTTGTCCTTGCCCAGATCCTTGGTGAAATACAGCGTTTTCAAAATTTCCGGCGGCGGCCAGACACCGGGATTTTCCAGATCTTCTTTGTTCAGGTAAGGCCGAGCGGCCTCATTGGGGGTTGCAAAGTGGTTGTAATTAGTCAGCGAGGCATTGACCTTGGGATCCAGAATCCAGTTGATCCATTTGTGGGCCGCATCCGGGTTGGGGGCTTTGGCCGGTATGCACATGGAATCAAGCCATATTTCACTGCCTTCCCTGGGTACCACAAACCCTAAATTTTTCGGATCTTCGGCAATGGCCTGGATGGCGTCACCGTTGTAAACGATGGCCGCAGCCGACGCATTGGCAACAACATCGTTCTTACCGCCGACACCGCCTTTAAAACCCAAACAACTTTGACGTTTTTTGGTTTGAATCAGCAAATCCGCTGCCGCCTTGAGCTCCTTGGGATTAATGCTGTTAAAATCGTATCCGAGATAGAGCAGGGCGATGCCCATCATCTCACGCACCGAGTCGATGAGGGCAAAAGGACCCGGGTCCTTTTGGGGATCAAAAATAATAGACCAGCTTTGTGCGTCGGCGTCCTTGATGCGGTCTTTACGATAAATTAGACCCACGGTACCCCACTGCCAGCCGGCCGAGTACTTATTGCCGGGGTCGAAAGTGGTTTGCTTGAATTTAGGGCCCAGGTTCTTCAGGTTGGGAAGCTTGGCATGATCCAAAGGCTGGATCAGTCTCAGGCTGATCAGGCTGGGCATGATATAATCGGAAGGCACAATGATGTCATACTGCGACACCCCGCCGGCCTGCAATTTGGCCATCATCTCCTCATTCGATTCATAAAGGTCCAGCCGAACTTTGATACCTGTCGCCTGTTCAAAGTCTTTGGGCATGTTTTCTTCATCCATGTACTCCGACCAGATGAAAATCTTTAGCTCATCTCCTGCTGCAAAAACAGTTCCGCCAAATACAATCGACAACGCCACCAGCACTAAAATTAATTTTTTCATCTCCTCCCCCTTTCACCCGCCTCAATTGATCGGGAATGGTCAATTGAAAGCTCCCTGTTATTTGTAAATCGCGAAAGGCTTCAGACATTTTCGGCCCAGCGCCGAAAAGTCAAGCCTCCTGCTCCCCGAGGATCATTGATTCATTAGAAAAATTGTCGCCATAAGTCAAGAAAAGGATCATGCGCCTCCGGCTTTAAACCGTTCAATCCAGAACAATTATCCTGTTTGGACATCTTTTTGCTATTTAGCCAAATCTATTTAACTATTTAATTTAAATTATAATTCAACCGATAGGGAACAAAGCAAACTCCTAAAAAGATGCTAAAGAATCTATCTGATATGCCGATAGCTTATTTGTGTCTGCATCTATATAAAGATGAAGTACATAAATTATTAGGCTTTTTGTTTCGCGGCGCATTTAAGGCATACCCGCTGAGTTGCCTCACATATTCATGACACGTTGCACTCCATTTCACAATTGCGAACAATTGATGGTGTTTGATGTCATGGTGGATATCAAACCTGAGATTTGTTTTTATAACATAAGGGGACAGGGAAATTCTTATGCAAGAACAAGCTTCTAAACCAGAAATGTCCGATGAAAGATTGAATCACAAAACCTGCAATTGCCAAAACGCCAAGATGCCCCTTGGAAATGGTCAAAATGAGATCCATCAATTGATCTCATTGCTGCCCACCATATTAATCGGCCTGTCCAGGGACAGTAAAATTGTCCTCTGGAATTCAGAAGCGGAACGCGTAATCGGTAAAAAACAATCAGAGGTGATGGGATTTCCCATTCAGCAATGCAGCATTGATTGGGACTGGGATAAAATTGACGGCGGGATTTCGAAAAGCCGTACCGCCAGTCAGCCAACCCGGGTGGATAACATACGATTCCAACGGCCGGACGGTAAAGAACGATATCTGGGTATGACCATTAATTATCTGGATGGCGAGGATGATTGTATTTTGGGGTCGACCATCATCGGCGCGGATATTACCGATCGCAGAAAGCTGGAAACTCAGCTGCAGCAGTCGCAAAAAATGGAAGCCATCGGACAGCTGGCTGCCGGAATCGCCCATGAGATTAATACGCCAACTCAATTTGTGGGAGACAATACCCGCTTTTTCCAAGATGCTTTTGAGGATTTGAGAAAAATTATCAGAGAATATGAAAATTTGATTGGCAAAGCAAAATCGGACTCGCTGACCGGGGATCTGATAGTCGGGGCTGAAAAGCGCATCCAGGATATGGATCTGGAATACCTGGAGCAGGAAATTCCGGTCGCCCTGCAGCACACGCTCAAGGGGGTGGACCGCATTACTAAAATAGTACAGGCCATGAAAATCTTTTCCCACCCGGGAATGATTACCAAAGAACCTACTGATATTAATCAGGAAATTGAAAAAACAATTACCATCTCCCGCAATGAATGGAAATATGTCGCCCAGATGGAAACGGATTTCGACTCGAACTTACCGGCTGTCCCCTGTTTCAGGGCCGAATTAAATCAGGTGATCTTAAATTTGATTGTCAATGCCGCCCATGCCATTGCCGAGGCTAACGAAAACGCCTCCTCAGAACAAGGTATCATTCGCATCCGCACTTATCACAAAGATAATTGGGCTAAAATTCGTATCAGCGATACCGGTGCCGGTATCCCGCAAGAAATCCGCCATAAAATATTTGACCTGTTTTTTACCACCAAAGGACCCGGCAAGGGCTCGGGTCAGGGGTTGGCTATTTCGCATAGCGTTATTGTTGAAAAACACAAGGGAACACTGGACTTAGAAAGCCAGGAAGGCAAGGGAACCACTTTTATTATCGGTCTACCACTAGGAGCTGAACCGGACGAAAATGAATGACTCCACCAAAAAACGGATTCTGTTTGTTGATGACGAGCCATTGGTATTAAACGGCTTACAGCGGACACTCCGTAAAATGCGTGATGTGTGGGATATTACCTTCGCATCCAGCGCGGCAGAGGCATTGGCAATTCTTGACCATAATCCCATGGATGTCATCATTTCAGACATGAAAATGCCGGAAATGGATGGTTCGCAATTGCTGGCCGAAGTCAAGCAGCGTCATCCGCATATTGTCCGTCTCATTCTTTCCGGGCATGTTGAGCAGGAAACCACCATCCAATCCATCCAGTTTGCCCATCAATGTCTTTCCAAACCGTGCGATGTTGAATTATTAAAACAAACCCTGGCCAAACTGTTTTCCCTGCGCGATATCCTGTCCGATGATTCCATAAAAAAAATCGTCTCGCAAATCGAATCCCTTCCCAGCCTCCCCTCCATCTACACCGAGATTATGGCCGAAATGCGATCCGATGATCCTTCGATCGAAAATGTGGGGGCGATCATTGAAAGAGATCTCAGCATGACCGCTAAAATATTACAGGTGGTCAATTCTGTTTTTTTCGGACTTCCGCAAAGAATCGACACCCCCCGGCAGGCCGTCATGCTGCTTGGACTGGAATCCATTAAATCCCTGGTGCTTTCAGTAAAAATTTTTTCCGAATTCAGTCAGAATGAATATTCCTGGTTTAATATCGATGCCCTTTTTAATCATAGTATCTCGGTCAGCACGTATGCCAAAGCAATTGTCAACAGTGAGAAGATGCATCAGGATTTGATTAATTATTCTCTGATGGCCGGATTATTACACGATTTGGGAAAACTCATTCTGGCCACGAACTTTAAAGACACTTACCAGCAAGTGCTATCCGAATCGCGCAATTCAGACCACAAATTGTGGGAATTGGAACATGCAACATTCGGTACCAGTCATGCGGAGATCGGCGCGTATTTGATGGGGTTGTGGAATTTGGAAAATCCTATAATTGAAGCCATTGCCTTTCATCACTGTCCGTCAAAAAGCGTGTCGCCCCAGTTGGGGCTGCTGACCGCCGTGCATGTTGCGAATGCATTGGATCACGAAGAGGATTTCCCGCTGGATCAGGAATCGGATTTACCGTATGACGCTGAATATCTGGACCGGCTGGGAGTATCGGATCGAATCACCGAATGGCGCCGAGTTTGTAAAGAGTATACCGAAAGGAATGCATAATGAGGACTAAGATCCTATTAGTGGATGACGATGAAATGCTGCTGGCAGGCCTTAAACGTCAGTTGAGAAATAAATTCCGGGTGGAGACCGCCATCAGCGGTGAAGTCGCGGTCAAGATGGTCCAAGAAAACGGCCCCTATGCCGTGGTGGTTTCCGATTACATGATGCCGGGTATGAATGGAATTGAATTCCTCACTCAGGTTAAGCAGACAGACCCGGATACGATACGGATGATGTTAACCGGATCGGCCGATATGACCACTGCCATTAAAGCGGTAAATGAAGGCAGTATTTATAAATTTCATCCCAAACCATGTCCGGCCGAAACCCTGGGATCCGCAATTCAAAGTGGAATTGATGAGTATCAAAAAGTTACGACCGACCAAACGCAGTTGAAAAAAGTCCAAACGTCGCTGGATAAGGTTCAACTGTCGTTGGCGAATGCCAGTATGATCCAGCAAAAGCTGCTGCCCAAATCCGATCCGCAAGTCGATGGATATGACATCGCCGGCAAGAGCATCTCCTGTGATGAAACCGGCGGCGATTATTATGATTTTTTCAACCCGAATGAATGGGGTCAGGAAAAAATCGGGATCGTGGTTGCCGATGTGATCGGGCACGGTATTTCGGCGGCATTGTTAATGACATCGGTCCGCGCCTCGTTTCGGGAGCGCATCCTCAGTCCGGGCGACGGCGTTTCGATTGTATCCGATGTCAACAAACGTATCGTCCAGGACATTGAAGAACTCAACCTGTTCATTACCATGTTTTATAGTGAGATCGATCTGAAAAACAAATGCTTCCGCTGGGTGCATGCCGGCCATGAGTCGGCACTTTCCTATGATCCCGCCACAGATACTTTTGACACACTTGGCGGTGAAGGATTACCATTGGGTGTCATGAAAGATTGGCTTTTCGAAGAAGCGAAGATTCCAATTCAGCCGGGACAAATAATTCTGATCGGAACCGACGGAATCAAGGAAGCCTGCAATCCACTAAATGAGCATTTCGGCAATGAACGTTTACAGATGATCATAAAATACAATCACCAAAAATCCGCTAAAGATATATTGAATGAAGTTTATGATGCGCTGGAACGCTTTCGCGGATCTGCTAAAAGAAAAGACGATGAGACCATGGTCGTCATCAAAGCCCTTTGAAAAGGGAATTTTCTATTTGACTGATGGCCGAAACTGGAGGTGCGTGAATCAAATCTGTAATAAATAACGCGCTCAAATACTTGGTCGTTGGGATGGCACTGCGGTCTTGCGCATTATCCTCATATAGCCTAGTCCGGCAAGTCCGGTTCCGAACAGCAATAGGGTTGAGGGCACTGGCACTGAATGAATAGAGCCGCTGATTAAATCGGCAAAGAGCGCTTGACCATCAGAATCGGTTAAGGAATTTAGGTTTAAGCCCAATGGGCTGGTTCCGGCAGCCAACAGGTCAAAGGTTAAGGTCGCCAGTATGAAACTGTCAGCCTGAAAGTTGTCAAGATCCGCAGGGAAATCATAGGAAAGTCCAAACAGATTTACAGAATCCGTTGCCACAGTTGTCTCTGTATAACTGCCAAATCCCCCGATATCCAATTGATCCCCCAGTACCGGGTCACCATATGATGCCGAGTTATATGCTAAGATTGCAGAATCGAAAGTTACATCGAAATCAAACCCGCCGAGCGATGGGGCGCTTCCCGAACCAAGACCGCTGACAAGCACATCAATATCCACAGATGAACCCACGCTGCCGCTGGTAACGGCTGGCGAAAATCCAATGGTGACTGGGCCGGAATTTGCAGCGGAGACGACGAGAAAAGTTAGAATAAATACTACCACGAATTTAATCATTGAATTTTTCAGCACGATTCGGGCCTCCTGACAGAAAGCATGAAATATTGAACCAACGCCGTTTTTAGCGAAAGCGGGCGGCTTATTTTAAGGATTTTTATGGACACGTGCATCTTGGACAGGTGCACAACAGCACCCCTTTTCTGGCATCACTGACCGTTATGGTCCCGTCTTCATCTAAATCACAGGCCAGACAGGCATCGGCACTCTGGTTGCGGTAATCGATGATAATTCTCACATCCGCGCGATCGACGACCCCGTCGGCATTCAAATCACCCGGCAGGTCTGGCGGGATGAGCAGATCATTTACTTCCTGCGGACCCAAAACGGAATTATAGATCGTTATTTCATCGATCTTGCCGTCCAGGCAGGCCGCACTGGAATGGCCCAGCATCAAGTCATCGGGCGTGACATTCAGATCGCCGGAAATAGTAAGCGGGACGCCGGCCTGGCCGTCTATATAGATAATAATGGCTTTAGATGCGCTGTCGTATGTCGCGACCAGATGGTGCCACTGCTGCAGTGTGAGCTGTGGGGCATCGACAAGCTGCAGATCAAGATCGCTGTTCCAGGTAAAAAGGAAGGGTGTCAGGTTGGACAGCTTCCAGCCGATGGAAGCCCCTTTCCACAGGAACCATTCATCGCCGCCGGTGTTGTGGTTGACGTACAGCCACAATGAAATGCTGAAATCCTGGTCCAGCGCCAGCGATCCGGAGCCGTCCGGGATCAGTCCGTAATCGGCGTCACCGTCAAATTTCAAGGCCGGTCCCGTCCGGCCAATAGACCAGGACGTATCACCATACAAAGCGCCATGATTGTCACTACCCGATGAATCGCTGAAAACAACGCCGCTGCCGTCATCCAGGCTCCAGTGGCCGGCCAGTACGTTTTCAGTGATTATCCCGGCCTGCAGCCTGATCTCGTCTTCAGTCAAAATCCGGTTGTAGATCCGGACATCATCCAGCAGACCATTGAGGCAGGCATTGGAAGGATGGCCCAGAAAAAGGCTGCCATTGGTCATCTCAATCGTCCCGCTGACCGCCTGGGTCACGCTTAATTGACCGTCAAGGTAAATTCTGACCTCTTGCTGGGTGTAATCATAAACAGCACTCAAGTGCTGCCATTGGTCGACGGCAAGCGGTGCCGGGGCGATGACATGCGCCTCGGTCGTATAGATAATAAAATAAGGGATGTCGTTGGAAATCTTCCACAAAAATGATCCGTTTTTGGCGACGAAATATTCGTCACCGGGCGTGCTTGCGGTTCGTTTGATCCACAAAGAGATGCTCAGGTCTCGGGGTACGTCCAGCGGGCTGTGATCGGAATCGACGATTTCGACATAGCCATTGTTTCCATTAAACTGCAAAGCATGGCCGGTTTTACCGTCCACCCGGGTTACCTCTCCGTAGAGGTTGCCCCGGTTGCCCAGCCCCGATTTGTCCAAGGCTACCGTAGAACCGACGCTTTCATCAAAGGGCCAGTAGCCGATCAGGCCCCGGGGGTTGAGGTAACTGGCCTGCACGCCGAATTCCATCATTGGGGTTCCGGCTTCGTGGGCCCCCATGTCCGGAGCCGGACCGGAGTAGTCGTCATTGAAGTTGGCAATCACTTGCCCGGCATCATATCCGGGGCTCCAGTCTTTCTGAGAAAAAAAAATGCCGGTCCCCGCATCACGGTCAAAACCCCAGTCGTTCACGTAAACCGGTTTATCGTTTTGGCCGTGTTGTTCGAAGACACCCGCCCCCCAGTAAATCAGCCCGTTGTAAAGGTCAAAATCAAAGTCGTTTTCCGGATTCATCGCCACGTTGTAAATGGCATAATGCCCGTCGCTGGCACTTTGCAGGATATTGTTTCGGCTGACACAGTTTCTCAAAGTGCGCGTGTCGGCGTTGATTTGGGTGCTGTGTCCGGCCAGTCCTGAATCCGGCGGGGGCATCAGGGACGTGTTGTGAAAAATGTAAAGCTTGCCGTCCCCGTAATATTCTCCGACCGTATTGCCGCCCACTTTAAACAGGGGGCCGCCGTAATTGTGTTCGGGGGCCGGACCTTTGCGGCTGCTGTAAATCACGTTCTTCCAAATATAGAGCGGGCCATCGTGAACCGGTACGGTGGCGATGCCGACGTATGAGCGGTCGATGTAGTTGCCCCAGATTCTGACATTGCGATTATAGCCTTCGCTTTCAATGGCATCGTCCCAGCTGCGTTCAAGGTAATTGCCGTAGATGTCCGTGTCGGCATGGGGAAACCCGATACCGAAGTTTTTGGCCTCCCCGATACAATCGTTGAAGTAATGTTCATCATCGGAGAAGATTTCGTTATACCGGATGACGTGGTTGCCGCCGCTGGCTTTCAGGGTGATCGCCTTGGGTCCGGAAGGGTGCCAGGGATCTTGTTTGGTACCTTCATATTTTTCACGATATTCTTTCCAGCTGTTGGAATCGTAGCGCGGGTGATGAATTTTATTGCGCTGGATGATGATTTTTTGAATGTCAGCGGAATTGGAATAGATTCCGGCGTCTTCGTTAACGCCGAAACCGTAGGGGTCAGGATCGCCATTTTTAAGGGTATCCAGGCGTCCCCACCCGCTGATGTCGCAATTTTCGATGATCACATCGTGGACCCCGGGCAAAAGCTTGATCCCGTGAATTCCGGCGTTTTTCAGCGTCAGACCGCGTATGATGACGTATGAGGCGCTGATTTCCAGGCAATGATCCTGGGCATCGTCGACATCGATCACCGTTTCGGCGCCGGCGGGATGCGTGTACAGGACATAGGCGTCCGCCGTACCGGAGTCATTGACCAATACGGTCGAATTTGTCGTACCGGCCGGCAGATATACCGTACTGCCCACCGCAAACTGCTCCTGCCAGGTGGTAGCCGTTAAAATTTCTTGCTGGGCCGGATTGTCACAGGAGATCTTAATCTGGTAGGTGAGACCGGGAACCAGATTGACCAGGCTGCCGCGGTACTCATTATTGCGAACGTCATACCACAGGTCCAGGCCCGCCTGCCAGGTCTCTTCCTCGGCAATTTTGTATTCGACGCCGCAGGCATTGGATTCATCGCCATCCGACGAACTATAGTAAATACCGATGGCGTGAAAGGTCGGAACGGCTTGGGCAACCTGGGCAATGGCTTGCCCGGAAAAAGGGCCAAACGCGCATAAGAGAATAAAACTTAACCCCACTTGTCGAATTTTTAGGCATCCCATGATATCTCTGCTCCCCCAATTGTTGTATTGAAAAACCCGGGCCAACAAAATGCGGCTCTTTTTAAAGAATATTTGTGCCGCATATTCCTCCCCCGCTATATTAAAAAGTCTGCATCCCGACGCCTGATGATCAGGGATATCGCGAAGGCACCGCATTGTATCTTAAGGATAAATTCATTAAGATTTAGGCCTTATATCCGCCCCTTTGATCTATTACAAGAGGCAATTTACATGCCACAGGTGTTGAATTGAAAATTCTTAAATTATTTTAGATAGTCACAATACGCGGGATAAAAAAGAGGTCTGTGAAATTGGGAATGCAAATATATAGATTTATGAAGGGAATTCCATAAGCATTGGGTAATATGATTCAAGCTTGAAATCCGAAATTTAAGGGAATATCGGGACAGGCTTCTTTTCGTGCTTTGAATAAAACAGATTCTTAAAATTGGTAATTTGTAGACACAAACTCCTTAGATCCGATGATGCCGGAATCCGTGCAAAACCAATCCTAATTTCACACATAAACTCCTTTGAGGAAAGAATTTATTAATCCTCTCCTGAGACGATCGGATTTTATTGCAGGATGCGCTGTCTTAGAACCTCGCTGATATTGCGATTGCCGTGGATGATGCGCTGGAACGTTTTCGCGGATCTGCAGAAAGAAAAGACGATGAGACCATGGTCGTCATTAAATCCCTTTGAGTCGAATAATTTAATATTCCCACGACTAATCCATTACATGTTTCACCAGATGTCCCAGCTCGGGAAAAATCAGTTCCCGGCAGGCAAGCTTGCAGGCATTCAGGCTGCCCGGCATGCAAAACACAACGGTATCTTCGACCACCCCGGCCGTGGCGCGCGATAAAAATGCGGCCGATCCAATCTCGTCAAAGCTCAGCTTGGCAAACAGGGGGCCGAAACCGGTCAGCGTTTTGGCAAACATCGGATTCAGCGCCTCGATCGTCACATCCTTTTTGGTTATGCCGGTGCCGCCGTTCATCAGAATCACTTGGGGTCGCTCGTCTCGGATGACATCTCGTACCGTTGAGGCTATTAATTCGGCATCGTCTGTAACGACTTGATGATAAATTATGTCATGCCCTTCTTTTTGGGCCTGTTCATTGATCCAGTTGCCGCTGCCATCATCCACCAGGGCCCGGGTCGTCGAAACGGTAATGATCCCGATAGAAACCTTGCGGGGGGCGTGTTTTTTATGTTCATGAGTTCCCATAATTGTCCTTTGTCATCTGTCTTTTGTTGTTTATATCATGTCTTATCCTAGCATCAAGATCCATACCATAAAAATTTCAAGCACCAAAACCCAAATTTCAACTGATTTAAATTTTGCTTTGTCGTTACGCTGATTCTCCCCTAGTTTATCTTGATTTTGCCGATCATTTTTTCTATGTTGGTGCTCTAAAGATCAGCAGAAAATAGTCCTCTAATTTAAAGAACTTAAATTATGCGTTTCATAAATGAATGAGTATTAATGATGACCCATCCCTGTACCGGTGTGATATTATCCGGCGGTTTGAGCACCCGCTTTAACGGCCAGAACAAAGCCTTTATCAGTGTTGGCGGAAAGCGCATACTGGATCGTCTATATTCAATTTTTTCAGATCTGTTTGATGAAATCATTTTGGTGACCAACGACCCCATGCAGTTCGTTGAATGGGATTTAACGATTGTCACGGATATTTTCCCGGTTCGAAGCTCACTGACAGGAATCCATGCCGGTCTTTTTTACATGAAGAATCAGTTCGCATTTTTCTCGGCCTGCGACACCCCCTTTTTAGAAAAAGGTATGGTTGAAGTTCTGCTCGAAAATATTGACAGAAATATAGACATCATCATGCCCGAAACCTCGGCCGGAATGGAGCCACTCTGTGCAATCTACTCAAAACGCTGTCTGAATACAGCTGAAAATCATATCAAGCAAAACAAATTCAAAATTCAGCGGGCACTGCGTAATCATCGACTGAAAAAGATTTCGGAAACAGTACTGCGCTCAAAAGATCCGGCGCTGACATCATTTTTTAACATCAACACACCGGAAGATCTGGCAACGGCGGAGAAGATAGCGGCTGGGGGCAGAGGGCATTGAGCATAGCGCAGGGGGGTACTGGATTTAAAAGACAGGCGTAAGGCTCAAGGCGCGCGGCTCCCGGTATTTTGTCGCCGGGTACTGGAATCTCGGTGCTGGCATCTGGATACTGGTCTCGAGCTCCTCTGCGTGCCGCGACGTAGCCCGGATAGCGAAGGCGGGTTTTCTTGACCTCTGAAAAGAAAGGTCACTCGAATATGGATACCAATAAAATGATGCAAGATATAAAAAGTCACCCGGACTTCGACAGGGTCGGCATGGTTCTTTGTCATAACGGGGTGGTGCGGGCGACTTCTCGCGATGGCCGTAAAGTCAGCGGGCTGCGAGTTGCCGCCGATCATGAAAAACTGAGGCAGATCTTAGCGGAGCAGAAACAAACACCCGGCATTCTGGACATCCGGGTTGAAATTGCCGAAGACCGGGATCTTGCCGTTGGAGACGACGTCATGCTGCTGCTGGTGGCGGGCGATATTCGGGAAAATGTTATTGCCGTATTAACCGAAACCCTCAATCTCATCAAGTCAACGGTAACGACAAAAACAGAATATTACGTATAATACAGGTTGAGCGGTTCAGGGTTGCTCCTCCAACCAGTTTGTGTCGGTTGGGTTGAGTAACGAAACCCAACATTGGGAATCGGGTTCAACCCAACCTGCCAGATATCGATTTTTTCAGGCACTGTTTAAGAAATTCTTACAATTTTAAATTCCAAGAGATAAGATCGATGAAGCGAAGCGACTTCCACAAATATTCAATATTCAATATACATTATTCAATTCTTGGGGGGCTCCATGTCCAAATTTACGCATATCGATGATAAAGGGCGTGTCAGAATGGTGGATGTTACCGCTAAGCAACCCACCGTGCGGGTGGCGGTTGCCGGTGGTGCCGTAATTATGAAACCCGAGACCTTAAAATTAATCGGCCATCAAAAAGTCAAAAAGGGCAATGTCCTGGAAACCGCAAGAATTGCCGGAATCATGGCTGCCAAAAAAACATCCGAGCTCATTCCCATGTGCCATCCCCTGAGTCTCACCCATGTGCAAGTCGATTTTGAGCCGGATGAGACCAACCAGTGTATCGAAATCGAAGCGTCGGTACGCACGATCGATCAAACCGGTGTTGAAATGGAAGCCCTGACGGCCGTGTCGGTGGCGGCTTTGACGATTTATGACATGTGCAAATCATATGACCGTGGGATGACGATTTCAGATATCCGGCTGCTCGAAAAATCGGGCGGCAAAAGCGGTACTTATAAAAGACAGCCAGATTAATAGACGGAATCCTAGCAGTCTATATGCTTTAAATAAGCCACGAATGAACACGAATTTTCACGAAATATATTTTCGATTAAAAATTAAATGTATTTCCATATTCCAAGAATTCGTGGTTATTCGTGTGAATTCGTGGCTAAAATTTTCTTTAAAGGAAACCATATAGGAAAAATCAATTATTTAGGAAGAAACATTCACGTATGAAATTAAAATACATATCGTTTATCTTAGCTATCGTGGTTTGCACCGCATTATTGGTAATATGTGTATCCGGTTGCACTCAGCCCGCCCAGGCACCAGATGAAGAAGCTGTGATGGAACCGATTTCGAACCGGTCATCCCCGGAGTTTACAGACGACATGACCTATGACGGTCTCGCACACAGCCTGCAAAAAAGTCTGTCATATCTCCAAAAAATTCCCATCGACCGGCCGTTCGCCTTCGGGAAAGATCGCTATACGACCGAGCACATGATCCGATCTTTGCAGTATTTTCTGGACTTTGTCCAATCCCGCCCTCCTGCCGACGAGCTGGATAAATTTATCCGGTCCAATTATCTGGTGTATCGTTCCGTCGGCAGAAACGGCAAAGGTGAAGTTTTATATACCGGATACTATGAACCTCATTTAAGGGGCAGCCTGTCCCGCGGCGCGGACTATCGTTTTCCGATATATGCCCGGCCGCGCGATTTAATCAGCATCGATCTTTCACTCTTTAGGGAAAAATATGCCGGGGAGAAAATTATCGCCCGCTATACGGATCAAAAAGTGTTGCCCTATTATGATCGCAGCGAAATTGATTCCGACGGTGCCCTGGAAGGCAACACGGAAGTTCTGGCCTGGGTTGAGGACCCGGTTGACGTATTTTTCCTGCAGATCCAGGGTTCCGGCAAGGTATACCTTGATAACGGAGATGTATTAAATGTCCATTATCACACCTCAAACGGCAGACCGTATCGCAGTATCGGTAAGCTGCTGATTGATAAAGAAAAAATAACTGTGGAGGAAATGTCTATGCAAAAAATCCGGCAATATCTAACCCATCATCCGGATGAAATCGAGGAGGTGTTCAATTACAATCCCAGTTACGTATTTTTTAAAATTGAACCGGATGGCCCCCTGGGCAATATCAATGTCAAATTAACGCCGGGCCGTTCGATTGCGCTGGATCGCCGCATTTTCCCTAAAGCCGCCCTCTGTTTTATCGAAACTGAAATGCCGGTTGTCGACAGTGCCGGACAAATTCAGAGTTGGCAGCGCTTTACCCGTTTCGCGCTGAATCAGGATACCGGCGGGGCCATTCGAGGACCGGGAAGAGCGGATATTTTCTGGGGAAGCGGGCCCTACGCTGAGATTGCCGCCGGGCATCTTAAACATACCGGGAAATTATATTTTTTAGTTTTAAAACCGGGGTCTTGATTCCGGTCACTGGCGACTGGTTGCTGGTCGCCGGATACCTGTCACTGCGTCACTGGATTTAAAATCGATGGCAATCGATCGAATGAAAAAATATTATGCGGTACTACCAACGAACCGTGTTCGTTAGCCTTGACACAGAGCCCCGAAACAAGTACTTAAACAGATCTTTCATTTTTCTCTATGTTAAAGCAGCTGATATGAAATATAGAGATAAGACCCAAAAAATATGCGCAGCATACGGTAATTAAGCCGCTGGCGCTTTGGTCTAATAAGTTTTTTCAGTTCATCAAAACAATCTGCAACCCTGGATGGGCTATTTTTCAGGGTGGATTATTTAGCGGAATAATTAGGAGTGACATATGTTTGGCATCGGCATGCCTGAAATGCTTTTGATCCTGGCCATCGCATTAATCGTCATCGGCCCTAAAAAATTGCCGGATCTGGCTAAATCGTTAGGCCGCGCAATGCGGGAGTTTAAAAAGGCGACCAATGAGTTTAAGGAAACCATGCATATCGACAGTGAACTGGCGGGGGTAAAAAATGCCTTTAATGACATCAGTGATGATGTCAAAGAGGCGGTTGATCTGGAAATCGAGCCTGAAAAGAAAATAGACGATCCGCCCCGGACCGACCCTGCTGACGATGAAAAGAGTGACGCGAAAAATGAGACATCCGAATCAGATGATATCGATAATTTAAAAAATCTAAAACACGCCTTTGATAATCTGGATCCGAATTCGAAATCGTCTGCCAACGATGAAACCACGCCGGACGATAAATCTCCCGCCGAGCAAGACCCAAAAGATAAGCCAAAAGGACCTGTTGACGATGCATGAGGATGAGAAACTCCCCTTTACCTCGCACCTGGAAGAATTGCGCAAGCGACTGATCACCGCTTTTATCGCTGTCGGGGTAGGATTTGTGATTGCTTTTGGTTTTAAAGAGCGATTGTTTAATATCCTGGTCCAACCCCTCACAAAAGTCATGGAAGAAGGGGAAACGCTGATATACACCGGGCTTCCGGAAGCTTTTTTCACCTACCTAAAAGTGGCGTTCCTCACCGGCCTGATGGTGGCCAGCCCGATAATATTGTATCAATTCTGGATGTTTGTGGCCCCGGGATTGTATAAAAATGAACGTCGCATGATGGTACCCATTGTTATCCTTTCATCATTCTTTTTTATCGGCGGTGCACTGTTTGGCTATTTTGTCGTGTTTCCCTGGGGATTTAAATTTTTTCTGGGTTTTGCCACCGATACCATCAGACCGCTTCCTTCCATGAAAGAATATTTTGGTTTCTCGGCCAAACTTCTGCTGGCCTTTGGTCTGGTATTTGAGCTTCCGCTGGTTTTAACCTTCATGGCCAAGTTGGGGATTGTTTCGGTAGAATTTCTGAAAAAAAACCGCAAATACGCCTTGCTATTATTTTTTGCCGGTGCCGCCATCCTGACGCCACCGGATGTCATCACCCAGGTTATGATGGCGCTGCCGTTAATGGTCCTCTATGAAATCAGCATCATCGGCGCCAAAATATTCGGCAAGAAAAAAGCAGAGCCAAAAGAGGCTGAACAAGAGGCCGGTTAAATAATATCAGATAAATATAGAATACTGACCCCAAGGACCAGGTTTTCAGTGCTGGAGATACTTATTGTAAACTTTTTTAAACTCGGAATCGTCTACTCAGATGACGGGTCAAACGCATTGGCTGGGACGTCGCTTTAATAGATGAAAAATAAAATTATATCGGTCGGTTAGGTGTTTTCATAATATGGAGTTTGGCATTGACAGAATTGCATTAAGCTGATAATCTTATTTTCTTAATCATTAATCAGGGGAGCTAAAATATAAATGCATAAAGGAGGGGCAGGAGGATTATGATTAAAAAGCGTTTATTGACAACTGTGATTATTGGAGTAGCTATCTTATTTATCGCTGCAGGCATTTATGCGAAAATAGTGCCGGATATTATCGAGCTGAATGATCCGGCCTATGCAAAGCACAAAAAAGGTATTGTCAAGTTTACTCATGGAAAACATCAATCCGAATACGCCAAAGAATACCCCGAGTTTTATAAAAACAATTGCGGTGAATGTCACCATGATAAAGACAATAAGCCTCTGACAGGGCTCAAAGAAGGAGACGACGTTGAAAAGTGCATCGAATGCCACAAGATTCCTAGTGAAGTTCCCAAAAAATTAAAGAAGGAATGGAGAAAGAAGAAAATTTCCAAAGATGAAAAAAAGAAAAAGAAGATGGAGTATCACGCTGAAGCCTTTCACGAAAATTGCAGAGGTTGCCACAAAAAATTTAACAAAAAATACAAACCCAAAAAGGCCCCGACCACCTGCGCCAAGTGCCACCCAAAAAAGAAAAAATAGAAATATAAGCCACATCCGGTCAAATTGAAAAAGGGGTAAGCATCCTGATCGAGCTTACCCCTTATTTATTGGTAGATATTTAAAAATAGCCACGAATTAACACGAATGTTTTTTTCTTTTATTTTGTATGCGTTGGGGGTGGGAATAATTCGCAGTCATTCGTGTCAATTCGAGTCTAACAATATTTATAAATTAGGATTTTGTTTCATTATGAGATTTTTTTAAAACCGCTTCAAAACAACCCCGGACCAACCCAGTTCATTTTCGGTCCACATCTTCCCAAACTGTAGTTTTTGGTAGACTTTCAACAGGTCATCCAGTTCATGGTCCCGGATACCGGATAAGATTAGAAGGCAGTTTGTGTCTGCCCTCGCATTAATTTGAAAAAGCATCTTATTCAAACTTGGAAAACGCAAATTGGCTAAAATAACAGAAAACCGCTGACGAATGCCTCCAAGAGATTGCCCTGATACAACGATCCGTTCTTCAAGTCCATTTACCCGCACATTTTCAGCAGCCTCGATCCGGGCACAGGCATCGATATCAACACCCAAACCGCTTTTTATTCCGCAAAGAATCGCGGTGATGAGCAATACACCTGATCCCGTTCCAATATCCAGGACGCTGGTATCGTTTCTCTTATCAACTATTTGACTGCCCAAAAGGGCAAATTCAATTCCTTTAATCGCCAGGCGGGTGGTCGGATGATTCCCGGCGCCGAAAGATGCTCCGGACTTAATTTTAACCACCACATCATTCGGTTTGGCACGGTGGTGATGCCCCGGAGGTTGCAGAACAATATGCTTTGAAATGCGTACCGGTCTGGCAAAGGATCGTTCAAGAAACGTGCTGCCGTATTCATAGGTATAGGTAAGCTCACCAGCAGCAACCAGATTCCTGATGACAGATTTGATTTGCTTTTTATTTAACTCAAATTTTTCAAATAACCTTTTTGCCAGATTAACCGGCGTTATCTTGGCGGATGAGGTCGCCACAATGCCGAGAGCCTTCTCACGCACAGAATCAGCATCAACCGTACATTTCTTCGAATCGAATTGCATATTTGTTATGATACGATTATAAGAATCAATTTTTATTACAAGGAAGTTAATTAAAAGTTTAGCTACAAATCGTGAAAATCTTCAAGAATGATGGATACGAGGAATCCGCCGAAATGGCAAATGATGTTCTTAAAGCTGTAGCTATACTTTTACAAAGTCATCTGTTTTTGAATTTGATTGCATTGCGGATAAGGGCCGGGGCCCACCCGGGCGTGCCGAGAGCATGCACATGGGTATAGGTGGCCAGAACATTTTTATATAGGATTCCATCGCGATCATTTTCAATTCCCGCCCCGCGTTGCATGCGAAAAACCAGATCGCTTTTCTGACTATCCCGTTTTGACACCCGCGAGTAGTGAAATTCATGACCCCTGATCTCGGAGCCGACCTCATAATAAGGGTTTTGGCCTTCAACCTTGACGATGGTGTATCCATGTCCCTGGGGCTGATTGAAAAAATCGAATGTCACCGGAAGGATACCGACCATGGGATAGGATTTGTTCTCCAGAACCAGCTGCTCTCCCAGATACATCAACCCGCCGCACTCGGCATAGATGGGGAAACCGTCCTCGGCCCGTGCCTTAAGTTGAAAATTAAACTTCGTACTGGCTGACAGCTGTGCGGCATGGGTTTCGGGGAAACCACCGCCGATATAAAGAGCATCCAGCTCGGGCAGTTCATTGTCTTTCAGCGGGCTGACGTATACGATATCAGCACCGCTTTCGGCAAGCGCATCGATATTTTCCGGATAATAAAACTGAAACGCGGAATCCTTTATAATACCAATTCTGACGACAGGCTGCTCGATACTGGTTGCTGGATGCTGGAGGCTGGGTGCTGGATACTGGCTGCTCGATACTGGAGGCTCGATGCTGGAGGCTGGTTTCTGGTCGCTGGTGACTGGTTCCTGAACCTCAATTTCCGACTTCCGCATTCCGACTTCCGCATTCTGTTTTCTGCCTTCTGTATCTAGACCAGGCGCTTTTTGGGCGATGGTAACCAACGCATCGAGGTCAATATGTTGCTCTGCAATTCTGGAAATCGCTTCGATGGAATTGTTGGCCCAGTCGTGCTCGGGTGTTGGCACCAGTCCTAAATGCCGCTCGGGAAAATGCTGCTCGCCGAGTTTTGGTATGGCACCGATGACCGGCATCCCACAGTAGTGTTCAATGCTGTCACGCAGTTTCTTTTCGTGTCTGGTGTTGGCCACCCGGTTTAAAATCACAGCGCTTATCATGACAGCCGGATCAAACTGGCAACACCCCGCCACAACGGCTGCCATGGTCCGCGTGATCTTGGTGCAATCAACGCACAGCACGACCGGACACTTTATCAGCTTGGCGAGCTCGGCCGTGCTGGTGCTGCCCTCAAGATCAATACCGTCATACAGACCCCGGTTGCCCTCGATGATGGAGATATCATTATCAGCTGAATGGGATAGAAATGACTGCAGATTATCGGACTGGCTCAATAGGAAAGAGTCCAGATTATAGCAGGGCCGGCCGGCTGCCAGGGCCAACCAGCCCGCATCAATGTAATCCGGACCTTTTTTAAAAGCGGCGACGGATTTGCCGAGCTTGTTCAACGCAGCGATGACACCGATCGATAATATGGTCTTTCCCGAGCCGCCTCGCAGGGCGGCAATGATGAGTCTGGGAAATTCCGTTGCATCTAACTGCATGGGTTAACGTTCAAAAAGCAGATAAAAACCGACTAGTCTTCATGTTCGGCGGCCGTCTGTTTACCGGCACCCTTCAGGCCGTACAGCGACGTACTGCCGCTGGACCAGTATTCGAGGACTTCTTCTACTACCAGCTGGTTAATCAGTTTCTTGGCTTGTCGGGGCTTCATTTCCAGGATTTTGGCCAGGTCGTTAAAATAAAATTTGGACTTGGATTTTGACTTCTTTTCCAATCCTGCGACAATTTTCTCTTTTGCTTCCTCGTATTCCATATTTAACCTCTTTAAAACTAAATAAAGGGAGCCCACTGCAAATCAAGGGGCTCCCGGTTCTGTTTGAGGCGCTTAGAACTTGAATTGAGTGGTCTGGCGCCATGTAAAGTAAGCCGGATCACGGAAATCATCAATCAGATGATGGGTGAACGGCAGCTCACATTTCTCAAAAAAGCGCTCCCATCCGATTCGCTCGGCCCATTCACCAAGACGCTCGTATTTGTTGGCATCATTGGCATAGACCTCGACCATTTTCTTGATGGTTTCGGTGGTTTTCGGCCAGCGTGGTGCTTCATTGGGTATAAATGCAACCACGACCTTGGAAAATTTCGGTGCACTGATCCGGTTGGACACTTTGCCACCGGCCATGATGACGATGCCGTCACCTTCCGTGTCTGCCAGCGGCATGGACGGGCACATGGTGTAGCAGTTGCCGCAGAACATGCAGCGCGATTCCTTCACGGCCACAGAGTTGACCTTCTGGCCGTCGAATTCCACCTTGGACGGCTTGATGGCCGCCGTCGGGCAGGCTGCAATCGCCAGTGGAATTTCGCACATTTTGTCCAGGTATTCATGGTCCAGCAGGGGCGGCTTGCGGTGATATCCCAGAATGGCGATATCCGAGCAGTGTACCGCGCCGCACATGTTCAGGCAGCAAGCCAGAGACACCCGCAAATGGGCCGGCAGTCGATGGTCTTTGAAATCATCAAAGAGCACATCCATGGTGGCCTTGACCGGACCGGATGCATCCGTGGCCGGGGTGTGGCAGTGAATCCAGCCCTGGGTGTGCACAATGTTGGTGATACCGGCACCGGTACCACCGACCGGGAATTTGAAGCTGCCGCCGGCAAACTTGCGGCTTTCAAGATCTTCAATCAGCGGTCGGATTTTGTCTTCACTGTCGACCATAAATTCGATGTTGTTGCGGGTGGTAAACCGCACATACCCGTCGCAATGTTTTTCGCCAATCTCGCAGATTTCACGGATGTGGGTGGTGCTCATGAGACGTGCACCACCGACCCTGACGGTGAAAACCTTATCGCCGGATTCGGCGACATGGTAATAGACACCGGGTTGGATATATTCATGATACAGCCAGGTGCCTTTATTTTTGGCAATCACCGGCGGATAAAATTCATCATATTTTTTTGGACCGATGTCGCTGATGCGGTTTTCCATCGGTTTGTCAGGATTATAACCTGATGATACAAATGCCATGGTATTCCCCCTTATCTCTGATGATGTTTTCTGAATTCATTGATGTCACGCGTCCAACCGCCCTCGACTTCATCTTCGTTCCAGAAAATGTAGGGGTTGGATCTGGGTTCCTGTACCATGCGCGGATCGGGATCGAGTCCGGTCGCTTCGAGTAACTTCTGGAAACCCTGACGTTTCATGAGTTCACCGAGGCGCTCACGGTTCTTGCCTTCTTCCATCCACCAGTCCCAGATGTTCTCGATCACTTCTTTGATTTCATCATAGGGTTCTTCGGCTTTGATAAAAGGAACCAGCATGGAGCCCATCTGGGCGCCGTCAAGGATCGGGGCCTTGGCACCCACCAGAATCGAAAGGCCTCTGTCGTTTCCAATCCTAAGAGCCCTGGGCATAACATTGATGCAGTGCATGCAGCGATTGCATTCTTTGTTGTCGATCATCAGTTTGTTGTCTTTCATCCACATGCAGTCGGTGGGGCAAAGATCGATGACCTCTTTTTGGATATCAAAAGGTCCCCAGTCGCGACCGGAATGGGCGCCGCCATTGGGTTGAATTTCACCGCCGATATAGGCTTGAACCGCTTCCTGATCAATGGGAATATCGTCTCGCCAGGTCCCGATGTAAGACATGTCGGCCCGGGCAATGGATGCCACGCAGCAGTTCGGACAACCGTCGAACTTAAATTTAAACTTGTAGGGAAAGGCCGGCCGGTGAAGCTCGTCCTGGTACTCTTGCGTTAGATGGTAGCAAAGTGCGTGGGTGTCATAACAGGCATATTCGCAGCGGGCTGCACCGATACAATCGGAAGGTGTCCGCAGATTGGAACCGGAGCCGCCCAGATCCTGGTTGAAGTTATGGGTCATTTCATAAAAGATTTCTTCCAGCTGAGGGGTGGTGGTACCCAGAAAAATGATATCCCCGGTGGATCCGTGCATGTTGGTGACACCGCTGCCGCGAAAATCCCACAGATCACAGAGCTTTCGCAAAAATTCGGTGCTGTAAAATTTTCCACTAGGCTGGTTGACGCGCATGGTGTGGAAATGCGCCACGCCCGGGAACTCCTGCGGCTGGTCACAATAGCGACCGATGACACCGCCGCCATAGCCGAATACACCGACGATTCCACCATGCTTCCAGTGGGTCCGGCCGTGCTTGTAGGAAAGTTCCAGTATCCCCAGCAGATCCTCTACGACATCTACCGGAATCTGGAATTCCACATTCTCTTCGTTTTTGGCCCTCACTTCGGCCTGCTGCTTGAGGTCCGACACAAAGCTCGGCCATGGCCCGCTTTCAAGCTGGTCCAGCAAAGGGGTTTCGTGTTTTGCCATTATTTACCTCCATTTGAATTAGTTTAAAAATCTAAGATCTACGAAAACCTCCCAAATTAAAGGGAATTACCGGTGTCACCTCCTCTCGATTTTTGGATTCTATGTTTTAGCGTTCTATATTTTTGCGCAAAGTTCCATTTTTACAATCAAGGGGGTGATATAGAATTAATCGTTGTCCTTGTCAATAAAAAAGCACTGTTTGTTGACCTTAACCGGTTAAAAAAATTCAAAATAGCAAAAACCACCTTATCTTGCGGACTACAAAAGATGAACCGCTCTATGTGGTATTCCAATCCCGCGCCAGCGGGATTGGAAGTTACTGTTTACCTGGGCTATATTTTTTTGATCGATTGAATCAGCATCAGGACATGGTCGGCAAGGTTTTGTTTAATGAGGGGAATTTCGGGTGCCGCGGGATGAATGGTTTGCAGGATTGATTCCGACAGATCAAACAGGTCCCCCGGGGTGCAAATGGACAGATAATATTGAAAGCACCTATCAACCGCATCAGGTAATATTGGATTTGCGGGTTTTTGAGCAAGCCCTTCAAAGATGCCTTCCACCGTGCTCTGAACGACACCTGGATCCGACCACGTAAGTTCACCGACGCCATCTACCCGGTCCAGCCGCATCCAAATGGAAAGCTTTAAGAAGAAAATCAACAGGGCCTGCAATATCTGCTCGGCATTGCGGGCACCGGGCGTCTGATCGTCTATATCTTGCAAAAGGGGGGCATACCCGCGAACGGTAATTAATTTCAAATCAATAATGTTTTGATTCAGCCTGATAATAAAATCACCGGCCGCATGATGCCACGGGGATATGTGCTCAAAGGTCGTAACATTGTAATAACCGGTCATGATCCTGGCTGCCTGCCTGTAGAGCCGCGATTGCTGCTCGCGGGAAAGGTAATACCGTCCCTTTCTGTCATCCCAGACACAAACTTGATCCTGATTACCGGAAGTTTGCCGGGAGATATGGAATTCATGGTAATCTTGGAACCATTCTCCCAGAAACATATAAAACTTTATCCCGCCGCCGGTGGTGACTTCGCCCATGCAATATACCTCGGGCAAAAAAGACTCGGCAAACTCAGTATTGAGTCTTTTTATATGGTGAAACTCTCCGTTTATATGCTTTTTACCCGGCTCGGATAAGGCGACGTTGAGCACAAAAGAGATCTTATACCCGGGCAGATCGGTTACGATACGGGCCGGGTGATAGAATTCGCCGTGCTTTTCAAGGTGTACTCGAATTTCCTGGATGTCGCCAGGTGAGACGGTTTGCTGCAGACGCTGCGCCACGACCCCGCAAAACATTTCACAGCCATCTTGCTCACAAAAAGAACGGACGGCATTGAAATATTCCCCGTGAGAGACAGCGATTTCAGCTGATTTGCCGGAAGTTGGCCGTGCCAGCGGCAGTGATTCCTGCCAAACGGCATTTGCGGGAGATAAAGGCGTTACCCAGGGGGAAATATAGTAGGCGTATCTCGGCATGGTATGTCAGAGGCCTTTGACTTCGGAAGTCGGAATGCGGAAAATAAAAATCAGACGACAGGAGTCAGATGCTAGAATTCGGAAGTGGGAATGCGGAAGTCGGAATTAAAGATAAGAATTTTCGGTGTTTCTAACACTGTACTTCTCTTTGGCAGCTGACGTCCTTGCTCTGTTCTCCGTCATGCGGCTTCTGTCTTCCGACTTCCGCATTCCCACTTCCGAACTCCGGCTTCCCACTTCCGAATTCCGCTATTTCCTGTGTTCATCAATTTCTTTTAGAATTTCAGGGGCCACTTCATATCCCAGCTCCACGGCTTTATCAGCGTGTTGCACAGCCAACTCATATTCCCCTTTTTCCAAGTAGGCGATAGCCAGGTTATTATGGGCCGGGGCAAAATCAGCATGAAGTTTGATTGCCTTCAAATTCGCTTCGATGCTGTCATCTGCGCGGCCTTTTAACAGATAGGCGTTGCCAAGGTTGGTAAAGGCCTGGATGTATCTGAAATTAAACCGGGTGGCCTTTTCCAGATTCTTAATGGCTTCATCAAGATTGCCCCTTTGGAGCTCGATAAAGCCGATGTTGCCAAAACCTTCCGAAAAGCCGGGCTTCGCTTTTACCGCCATTTTATTATACTTCAGGCATCCTTCCAAATCATTGCGCTGCAGGGAGATCCCGCCGAGCAAAACGTAGGCCTCGGCCATGCCGGGGCTGCAATCGAGGGCTTCGTTCAGCGCTTTTTCAGCTTCATCGTATTTTTGTTGGCCCATGAGCCCAACGGCAAGGTTGTAATGGGAATTGCCGCACTCCGGGTTTGAGGCAATGGCTGCTTTTTGATGAGCAATGAATTCATCCGCGTTTTTGGCTTGTGTCATTAGTTGAGTTCCTTCTTGGTAGATCTAGTCAGGCTACAACCGCCTGAAGTTCAAATAAATTATATCTTTATGTTATGTCAAATTTCATCTTTTTGCTTGACATCATATATCCTTTTAACTACGGTTTCAACAATCGTAGAGAAAACGGCTTATATAAACTGATATTCAATAAAAAACAATCTTTTTTATCACCATGGGGGTGTTTATGAACTCGGGATGCTATACCGCAATCGCAACTCCGTACCAGGCTGGCAATGTTGATTATGAGAATCTGGCAAAACTGGTGGATTTTCAAATCCAGAACGGAATCAGCGGAATTATCGCAGTTGGTACAACCGGTGAAAGTCCGGTCTTGAATTGGGATGAACATAACAAGGTTACCGAAGTTGTCGCAAGTAAAACTAAAGGCAAGTGCCTTTGCATTGCCGGCACCGGCAGCAATAATACGGCAGAGTCGATGGAAGGGACCCAACATGCGGCCAAAGCCGGTGCGAATGGCGTTTTGCTGGTAGACCCGTATTACAATGGTCCAAGTTCAATTGAAATCCG
This sequence comes from Olavius sp. associated proteobacterium Delta 1, assembly GCA_902749685.1. Classification (GTDB taxonomy): domain Bacteria; phylum Desulfobacterota; class Desulfobacteria; order Desulfobacterales; family JAFDCJ01; genus JAFDCJ01. Next base: position 96,293 of record CACVKW010000228.1, read on the forward strand.
CCGGGAATATGTCGCGCCCATTGCAGCCGCTTTTCCGGATCTAGACATAATACCTTATGTCATTCCCGGCCGAACCGGCGCACAGCTGTTGCCCGAAGATCTTGCCTTGCTGTATAAGTCCCACCCGAATGTCAGCTCCGTCAAAGAGGCGACGGCCAATCTGGCCAATATGAGACGAACCCGTGAATGTTGCGGACCGGATTATATGATTTTTTCCGGCGATGACGGGATGACCTACCAAATGATGACGGATCCCCAGATTAAGGCAGCCGGCGTGATTTCCGTCGTTTCCAATGTGGCCCCGCGGGCCTTGTCCGAAATGGTTCAGCTGCTTAACCAGGGAAATCAGTCGGAAGCCGAATCCCTGATGCTGAAACTGGAGCCGCTATTTGGCCTGGTGACGGTTAAAACCACCGAACAAACCCCTTACGGGGAGGTGGAATGTCGCGCCAGAAACCCGCTCGGCCTTAAAACATTAATGTCGATACTGGGCATGCCTTCAGGCAACTGCCGACAACCGCTGGGAAAAATGACCCGCAATGGCATCGACGCGGTTATTGAAGCAACTCGTAAAGTTCATGCGAACGCGCCGCAAATCTTGCAGCCGCTGGCCGACTTTTTCAATATTGATATAGCAGACCGACTGGAAAATCCGGCTTACCGGGAAGGGCTGTATTACGAGAGTTATTAAGTATGCATTTTTCTGACAGGATCAACCGGATGGACAGGATATAGCCATACTAAGCAAGAAAATCCTGTTAATCCTGTTATCCCGTCTTAAACAATGAAGTTTCATACGAGGTGTCAGGTGTCAGCCAATTCCTTCCGTTTTCCTGACACCTGAAACCTTTTTCTCAACATTTCAGGATATTTATCAAATTAAAAGTCCTCGCCCTATCCTATAGCATCCTCCTTCATTTTGAAGTCTCCTTCTTTAAACAGCAGCCATTTGAGCCACCTCAGGCCGAACTCCAGCAAAGCGATTTCATCATTCTTCATCGCTTCGAGCGATGCGCCATCTACTTCATAGCGCTGCAAAAATGAACTTTCAAAGACGAACTCGCGAAATTTATCAATGTTGTAGCTGACCAGGAAAAACATCTTTTTGGTCTGCTCCGTGAATTTCATGTTCGGCGGAAATGAGCGCTTCCGGACAACCAGATCCGTCCACTCGGCGTTGATTTTGTCATGAACATCCACCCCCTGATTTTCGCGCCACTGTGAAACCGTCCACTCCTTGTCCTCTTCAAAGCCCAGGCAATGGGGTTCATTGACAAAGAAATAAAACTCTTCGCCATCGGAATCTTCTTTATGGCTCATCGTCGCGACACCCAGTGGATAATAGCGGCAGGTGGTCGGGCGATCTTCATAAACCAGGCAGCCGTTTTCCCTGACAAAAGGGCAAGCCTTGCCCTCAGAATCCGGATCTTCAACTTCCAGCAGTTTCAGCATCACAACCGGCAGATCGGTTTTTTCTAAAATTTGCGGTTCCGTATAAAGTGCTAAAAATTCCTCCGACGATAGGCTCAGGCGGTTTTTAAGCCGGATAATATCATAGGGGGTCAGGATAATATTTATATCTTTACAGCACCGGGTGAAGCATTTGACACCTGGATGGCAATCAAATTTAAATTTACTTTTAGGCCCGAGCCTGACGGGCTCTACATTGGCCAGACCTTCTAGTTTATCCATTTATATTGTCCTCTCTATTTTATATACTGATCGTTCCGGGTTCTGGGTTCAACGTTCAAGGGTTACAACCATTGGACACCGCGGTCCATATTGATACAGCAAAATAAAAGAGCGCTTCATAGCCCAGCTACCAACCTGAGTCAACACGTAATTTATCTGCCATAGATACCTGAATTTTTAAGCTCCAATCACCGCGCCAAATCCATTGCGGTAACTTGATCCCAACCTTCACTGGGAACATTTACATTCAAAATTCAGGTAATTATTCTTGATTTATCGCCAGAATATACTATATCGGACTAACAAAAGCGAATTATTTCCCACTACTGATGAATAATTTTTAAATTCAAGCAAGGAAATAAAAATTTATATTCCAACCAAGGAGGACGCGATGGAAATTACGATAACACGCAATGAGAAACTAAAATCAAAGCCGGATGATGACAGCCTCGGCTTCGGAACCCTTTTTACCGATTACATGTTTAACATGGATTACGACTTACAAAAAGGGTGGCACAACCCCCGCATCGAACCCTATGGGTCGATTGTGATGGACCCGGCCACCATGTTTCTGCACTATGGTCAGGGGATATTTGAAGGCCTCAAGGCCTACCGCACCGGATCAGGCCGGATCCAGTTGTACCGGCCCCAGGAAAACATCAGCCGCTTAAACCGGTCCTGCCGGCGCCTGTGCATTCCCGAGATCGATGAAGATTTCGCCCTCGATGCCATGAAACAGCTCATCGAGCTGGAAAAAGACTGGGTTCCCGGAGCGCCGGAAACATCGCTGTATATCCGCCCCACGATCATTGCCATGGATCCATTCTTAGGCGTGCGGGCCTCCCATACCTATCGCTACTTTATAATTCTCTCGCCGGTGGGAGCCTATTATCCGGAAGGATTCAATCCGGTAAAAATTTTGGTGACCTCAGACTACGTAAGGGCTGTGCGCGGCGGGGTTGGGGAAGCCAAAACCCCAGGTAATTATGCCGCCAGCCTGCTGGCCGGCGAGCTGGCTCATGATGCCGGCTATACCCAGGTACTCTGGCTGGATGGCGTTGAACAAAAATATCTCGAAGAAGTCGGATCCATGAACATCTTTTTCGTGATCGATGATGAAATTATCACGCCTGCGTTAAACGGCAGTATCCTGCCGGGTGTTACCCGCAAATCGGTTATCGAACTCGCCAAACACTGGAACGAAAACGTGTCGGAAAGAAAAATCAGCATTGACGAATTGATGCAAGCCCATGCTGCCGGAAGCCTTAAAGAAGTTTTCGGGGCCGGAACTGCGGCCGTCATTTCCCCGGTCGGACAGATTAAATTCATCGACCAGGTTATCACCATTAACGACAACCAGACCGGTCCGGTGGCAAAAAAATACTACCAGGCCATCACCGACATGCAGTATGGCAGGGCCGATGATCCAATGGGGTGGATTGTACCGATCTCCTGAATTCGGAAGTGGGAATGCGGAAGTCGGATTTAAACAGTCCGTCTAAAGTGTATGGGTTCTGGTATGAGGTCTAAAACGATTAAAAGCCGGGACGATGGATATCAAGTATAGTATCATCTACCTTACACCCTGCACCCGATACCATGTACCTTGCGCCTGGAGCAGTTTCTCATCGAGTATCAGGTGGTCATCGCCCAGCAACCAAGAACCAAAACATAGAGGCCAAGATGATGAATGATATCGTTGAAAAAGATTATCTACCTGATTTTGTTTCAAAAATGAAGAAAGAAAATCTCGCTGACATCGTTATCGACACATTTTGCCATTACCACAATCAGGCGCTGACCGGAGAAACCGGCCTGATACATGACAACGATATCAAACCGGTTGAGCTGGATGAAATTCAGGAACTGGGCAATCTGGACATTTATCAAGAGCAAGGAGAACGCGCCGACAAAAATGCAGTCAGAATTGTTTTAAATGGCGGTCTGGGCACAAGCATGGGGCTGACAGGACCAAAATCTTTACTAAACGTTAAAGATGGCCAATCTTTTCTAAGCCTAATTATGAATCAGGCGGAAAATAGTCATGTGAACCTGCTTTTTATGAACAGTTTCAGCACCCATGATGATACCCTGGCAGAGCTGGATAAAATTAATTCGCCGCTAAAGCCAAAGAGCTTTCGCCAAAACAAATATCCTAAAGTGTTACAGGAGAACTTTGCGCCGGCCTCCTGGCCGCCAAATCCGAAACTGGAATGGAATCCCCCCGGCCACGGCGATGTGTATACGGCCCTTTACACCTCCGGGATGCTGCAACAGCTTTTGGCTGAAAATATTCAATATGCCTTTATTTCTAATTCAGACAACCTGGGTGCCCGCATGGATGCGTCCCTTTTGGGTTATTTTGCCAAAAAAGAAATTCCATTTATGATGGAAGTGGCTGAAAAAACGCCATCCGATGTTAAAGGCGGACATCTGGCCACACTCAGAAATAACGGCCGTTTTGTTTTACGCGAAGCCGCCCAGTGTCCCAAAGAAGAGGTCGTGGCGTTTCAAAAAATCGGCCACTACAGATATTTCAACACCAACAGTATCTGGATCAATTTAAATTCACTAAATCAGATATTTAAAAAAAATAACAAAGTACTGCTGCCGCTGATTCTTAACTCCAAGACCCTCGACCCTAGAGATGAAAATAGCCCGCCGGTCTATCAGTTTGAAACCGCAATGGGTGCCGCCATCTCACTTTTTGATAACGCCGCTGCGGTCAAGGTGCCGCGATCGCGCTTTTTCCCGGTAAAAACCTGCAACGACCTGCTGATTATGCGTTCTGATTGTTTCGTGTTTACTGAAAAGAAAAATTTACGGATGAATCCGGATAGAAAGATAAATCAAAAACAGGAAACAATAAAAATAAAACTCGACCCCAAATATTATGGAAAAATTGACGATTTTGACAAACGGTTTGCCGATGGGGTTCCGTCTCTTGTGGATTGCTACTCGTTGAGTATCGAAGGCGATGTTTTATTCGAAAAGAATGTCAAAATTAGGGGTTCGGTCACAATCAGAAATACCCGTGAGATCCAGCAGGTTATCAAAGAAGGGACCGTCATTGACAAAGACCTAGTCTGCTAGATTGGAATAACAGCAACGATTTAATGCCTTTAAATAGGCCACGAATTAACACGGATTTTCACGAAAAAATTTATTCAATATATTTTCTTTTGATTTTAGCAATAATTCGTGCTCATTCGTGTCAATTCGTGGCTAAATAATCCTAATACGAAATAATTCTGATCCTGGGCTCACCGCCACATAATCCCATCATTGATTCCGCAATTTTGTCAAATATGTGATGGTTACCTTTTCTTTCGAACCGGGCGCAATTTTTAAGGAAGCCGGTGTAAGGGCCAGATTGACTGAAATCGTTCCTTTGACTTCCAGATTGTTGAGCGGAACTTTTTCGGTATAAATTGTAGCTATATTTTCGAGTATTCGCTTCCCGCCGATGACGGCGACGGTTTCGGGCTGGACATCGGTCTCGGTCAGGATAAAATGGTCCGGCAGTCTGCCGACCCAATCGATTTGCACCGGCATCTCTTTTTTAATGAGGACATCCAGATCTACCTCCACCACCGTGGGGGCCACACCCTTTAAAACAATTCCGGGTGGCAGGGAGATGCTCTCCCGCGTAATCGTAAAGCTGTTGGGACCGACCTTGGATTTGTTCAGGTCCAACTTGACCTGCACCTGATCCGGTTTGATGGATTTTATCAATGCACCGGATCCTTCCAATTCGAGGCTGACCGTATTCACAGAAGTCTGGACAATTTCCATGGAAGGATCTCGATTCAGGTAAACGACCGGACTTTCAAACGTCAGCAGCGTATCCCCCCCCCTGGAAACGCTAAACCACACGCCGGTAATGAAAATAACGGAAAAAAGTGCGGCGGCAACGATCATCAGCTTTTCTTTAATCAGCTCACGCCCTTTTTTGGAGGCAACCCCTTTATGCTGCCGCAAAATTTGTTCAAGTTTGCGCTTTTGTTTGACAACTTTCAAGGTGCCGCCCCGCACGACCACCACATCTCCTCTTTCCTCGGAAACCGCTATAATGAGGGCATCGGTGGCTTCCGCCAATCCCAGGGCTGCCCGGTGACGGGTGCCGAAATAGGTGGGTAGATCATCTCGGCGGGACAGGGGCAAAATGGCACCGACCTGGATAATTTGATCGCCTTGAATGACAGCGGCGCCGTCATGCACCGGATTGTCGGGCCAGAATACGCTCAGAATCATCTCTTTTGAAATTTCCCCTTTCCAGGGAATTCCGCTCTGGATCACCTCCTCCACATCATCTTTACCCGGAAATACTATTAAGGCGCCGCATTTGCGCAGTCCCATCTCATAGACGCTCTGGACAATAATTTCGATCGTGCTGATAACTGCTTTTGAAGAAACATCCCACAGGATGGCCTTCAGATGGGTGGCCTGTAATACGCTGCGGATTTCATTGCGAAAAATAACAATGATAATAAATGCCCCCAGGGCAACAATTCCCTGGACCACCCAGCTGGTTACGATTAACCCCATTGAAACCGCCACCTGCTGGAAAAACCAGAGAATGGTCATACCGATCAATACCCGGAACGCATTGGTCCCTCTAAACAGGATATAAAACCTGAAAAGAATATAGCTGACCAGGCCGATGTCGACGATATCCTGCCAGCGAAGGCTTGATATCAGAAATATGATCTTTTCCATGCCACTTATTCCGTGATGCTGAACCTCAGTACTTGGAGAATATGACCCTGCGAATCGGTAATTTCTACCCGCCAGGGTCCGAAATCCTCTGCGCGAAGCTGGAAGCTGCTGTAAGTCGACCATCGTGGCGGCTTCAGGGTGAGCTTTATCCTGGCGCTGGGCCGGTCGCGGTGAAACCAATGGTGATATATAACGGTTTTGCTCGGCACCGGATCAAACGATGTAAAGCAAATGGCTTTGCGGCGTTCGATAGAAAAAACGGTGGTCGAATTTTGGGGAGTTTGACCCTGTATATCCTCACACATCTCCGCTTGAACCAACACGAGCTTGCCGACGGCTGTGTCGCTTGTATCTGGTTGAGATTGAACAGATAACGGTGGAAACACAAAAAGGAAGATTGAAAAAATCAATAACAAAAAGGTTCGAAAGATCATGGCCGACCGCCTGCCTATTAATTCAATAAAGTTGGAGTGTTGGTTTCCTGCCCCTAGGGCTTACAGGCCGGAGGGTAGGGCCTACTCCTCGGAGCGCGCCTGGGATATGGTAGTATTGAGAATTTAAGAGGAATTACAATGCCGCTAAATTTCTGTCATCCTTTAAATTTATCATATATATCTTATACTTATAATATCGACTTTTTACAAGGAAAATTAGAAAAAATATTACAAAATAATTTTCCGTTATTTGGTTGATTGGTTGATTAGTTACAGACTTATCAATATAATATAGATCTAACTCTGAATTTGAAAATTAAGGCTATGTTTCTCCACGATAAACAGAATGGATAACGATAATCAATTGAAACAGAACCCGGCCCCGGGAATCCGCCTGGTGAAATTTTGCGGCGATACGGTGGATTTCACGTTGAATTTACCGTACGCCCAAAACGGCTCGGCCTGGGTCCGCACCAATATTGGACAATCAACAATAATCAGAAAAGAAATTATCGGCCAGGTTGATGCGGGGCAATCCCCTCTGGGCAGAGCCTGGTTTGACATTCCGATGCGACGGCTCGGCGAGCAGACTTTTACGGTAAAACTACCTTTGTGCGAAAGCGGTCATTTTGAGGCAAAGTGTTTCTTCGTGCCGCAAAGCGAAGAAACGCCAGTCTGGCCCCGGGGCTCCAACACCATTATCAATGTAGATTCCGCCGACGCTTGCTGCGGCAACATTATTTACAATGCCTTCGTACGGCAATTTGGTCCCAACAAATCGGGCGCCGAAACGTTGTCATCTTCCCAAAATGAGCTCATCGCCCATCTCGACCAAAGAGCCTATACCGTTATTCCACCATCGGGAACGTTTCGGGATCTGATTACCGAACTTGATTTTATTCTGGGTGATCTGGGCTGCCGGATTTTGATGTTGCTGCCGATTCACCCGACCCCCACGACTTACGGTCGCATGGGAAGATTCGGCAGCCCTTATGCGGCCTTGAGTTTTACCGCCGTCGATCCGGCCCTCGCGGTATTTGATCACCACGCCACTCCCCTGGAACAGTTCATTGAACTGGTGGACGCGGTTCACCAGCGCAATGCCCGGATTATTATCGATATCGCCATTAATCACACCGGCTGGGCCGCCGGTCTGCACGAGTCCCATCCCCGGTGGCTGGTGCGGGGTCCGGAAGGTAAAATTGAAGTCCCCGGTGCCTGGGGCGTCGACTGGGAAGATCTCACCAAACTGGATTATAACCACAAAGACCTCTGGCAGTATATGGCCGATGTATTTCTAACCTGGTGTAACCGCGGGGTCGACGGATTTCGCTGTGATGCCGGCTACATGATTCCGGCAGCTGCCTGGAAATATATTGTTGCTCGGGTCCGTGAGCAATACCCGGATACCGTTTTCGTACTGGAAGGCCTGGGCGGCAAAATCTCGGTGACCCGGGATCTATTGAACACCGCCAACTTGAATTGGGCCTACTCCGAGTTGTTTCAGAACTATGACCGCGGGCAGGTTGAAAACTACCTGCCCGAGGCCTTCGACATATCGGCCAGCGATGGTATTACCGTCCATTTCGCCGAAACTCACGACAATTTAAGGCTGGCGGCCCGTTCAAAAATTTACGCCCGCCTGCGCACCGCACTATGCGCCCTGTGTTCACCGCAGGGCGCATTTGGTTTTGCCAACGGCGTGGAATGGTATGCTACAGAAAAAATTAATGTCCACAATTCTCCTTCACTGAACTGGGGTGCCGAGATCAATCAGGTCGATTTCATCCGGCGCTTGAATGATTTGTTGAAGACACACCCGGCTTTTCATGGTGATACGGCATTACAAATGATCCAGCAGGGTCAAAGCAACCATATTTGCCTGCTGCGCCGCCACATACCAACGGATAAAAAGCTGCTGATCGTGGTCAACCTGGATGACGAAAACCAGACGACGGCCCGCTGGGATTCCGTGGCGGCAGAAATGAATGGTTCGCAATTTATCGATCTTCTTTCTGAAGCCGCGGTGGCGGTATCGACATCGGAAGGTTTGCACAGCTGTCTTTTGGAACCTGGACAGGTGTTGTGCCTTACCCAGGATGAAGACGATTTGAATTTTGACCAAATATTACCGGCTCAACCTTGCGGGCTGCCCCGGCAAATTGAAGTGCAACGATTGCACGCCAAGGTGCTGCAGGCATTTAGCTTTTACCACGGAACCGGAGATCTGGCAGCTTTTGATATCGAACAGGCCGCAAGGCAGTTAAAAATAAATCCGTTTAATTTGTGCCGTAACCTTTATCCCAGCAGCCTGGAACCCCGTGTCATCACCTGGCAGTGGCCGCAAGATCTGCGGCGTGAAGTCATGGTACCACCGGGCCATTTTCTATATGTCCGCGCAGATCATGCATTTCGCGCCCGACTGATTGGCAATCAACGGACCTGGGCCAGTGAAGCAAGCATCGAAGGCGCGGATGGAACTTTTTTTGTTTTATTTGCACCGCTGGATCCACCCGCATCCGCCCAATCTTACAGCCTGAGGCTTTCCGTATTTACTCCCGACGGCGGGCGGCACGCGCAAGCGCCCCTGTTGCTCCTGCCGCGAGCCGAGCAGGTTCGGGTTAAACGGATCTTTCAGCAAGCAGATCTTCATCGCAATAGTCTTTCTTTTCTGGCAACCAACGGACGCGGTGCCATGCTTAAACTACCGATAGCCTGGGCTGAGCTGGGCAGTCGCTACGACAGCCTGCTGGCGGCCAACATGAGTCGGGAATACCCTGAAGACCGCTGGATTATGTTTACCCGTTGCCGCGCCTGGCTTGTATTCCAGGGGTACTCCCAGGCATTAAATACCGACTGCCTTGAGGCTTTCGCTGTCAGTGACCTTGGCGGCGGTTTTTGGCGCTATCATATCCCAACCGGACAGGGAGAAAACATATGGCTAACCATTGGCTTAAACATGGTGGCCGGTGCCAACGGCCTGCAAATGACATTTTATCGCCATCCATCAGATGGCAGAGAAGACCACCTGGATGATAACAAGCCGGTTCAGCTCATTTTGCGACCGGACATTGAAAACCGTAATTTTCATGACACCACTAAAGCTTATACGGGACCGGAAGGCCTCTGGCCTCAACGCGTCAGACCTTATCAGCAGGGATTTGATTTTAGGCCGGACTCCCAGCATCATCTGAGGATGCAGATATCCTGCGGCGATTTTGTTCCGGAACCGGAATGGCAATATATGGTTCATCGGACTTTTGATGCCCAACGCGGCCAGGATCCTGATTCAGACTTATTCAGTCCCGGGTATTTTTCAGTGGCTCTGGAAGGGAATCAACAGGCCCGCCTTACAGCTGGTATGCCCCACGCCATGGAGGATGCTGCCTTGCAAAAGCCCCCGGCCGCCGAACATTATACCAAACCCTTTGAAACCAGAAAAAATACCCGTAACTGCCTGCAGCATATATTAATCCGGGCCATGGAGGATTTTGTGGTGCAGCGCGGTGAGCAGCAATCCGTCATTGCCGGGTATCCCTGGTTCCTCGACTGGGGACGAGATGCACTGATATTTGTGCGTGGGTTGATCGCAGCCCGGAAATTGGCCGCAGCCCGGGCCATATTGAAACAATTCGGTCAATTTGAACAGCAGGGAACGCTGCCGAATATGATCCAGGGCACCCAGGCCGCCAACCGCGATACTTCAGATGCTCCCCTCTGGTTTATCCTGGCCTGTGAGGATTTATTACGAGCCGAAAACAACGATCGCTTCTTGGAGGCCGACTGCCGCGGCCGCTCCGTGGGCGATATTATTTTGTCCATTGGCAATGGATTTAGGACCGGCACCCCCAACGGCATCAAAATGGACCCCGCAACCGGGCTGATATTCAGCCCGGTACATTATACCTGGATGGACACCGATCATCCGGCCGGCACTCCGCGACAGGGGTATCCGATTGAAATTCAGGCATTGTGGTATGCCGCCCTCCGATTATTGGGCCGGGTAGACCAGGAAGAAATTCAGAATCAATGGCTCCGGTTAGCCCGCAAGGTTCAATCTTCAATTATTCATCTGTTCTGGCAAAATGACCCTGGGTACCTCTCAGACTGCCGGCATGCTGCTGCCGGACAGTCTGCCTTGGCGGCAACCCCTGATGATGCCCTGCGGCCGAATCAGTTGCTGGCCATCACCCTGGGGGCCGTCGGTGACAAAGATCTATGCCGTCGCATTCTTGCCTCCTGCCAAACACTTTTAGTACCGGGCGCCATCCGCAGCCTGGCGGACAGGCCCGTGGCGTATCCAATCGAGATCATTCATCAGGGATCCACGCTAAATGACCCCCATCATCCTTACCAGGGTGAATACCGTGGTGATGAAGATAGCCGACGTAAACCCGCATACCACAACGGTACCGCCTGGACCTGGCAGTTTCCATCGTTTTGTGAGGCATGGTCGACGACCTATGGGGCTGAAAGCCGGGAAACGGCTCTGGCCTGGCTCTCCAGCGGAGTGAAATTACTGGACCGCGGCTGTGTGGGCCACATCCCGGAAATTCTGGATGGCGATTTTCCCCATACCCCCCGCGGGTGCGAAGCACAGGCCTGGGGAGCAAGTGAACTGCTAAGGGTATGGATTAAATTGCAGGGGAAATAGGGAAAAAATTAAAAGCGAATGTCGAAATTCGATATTCTGCAGTTCTGCGGTTCGCTTTTATACATTTGGTGCTTGCGATTTGGGATTTTATTGTCTTTTAAACCCAGGCGAACATATTGCTTTTTTTGCATTTGAACCCTATCTTTGAACTTTAATTAATCATTCAAAATTACCAGCTTGCGGACTGATCGTTGCAGACTGTTTTAATTATAAATTGAAATTGAGGTATTATAATACATGAAAAATTTTCAAACATATCAGGTTCATCCGAATATACCGGAAAACCTTGCCTTTCTTGAAATGCTGTCCCGCAACATGTGGTGGTGCTGGAAAAAAGACGCCATTGAACTTTTTCGACGGATTGACCCGCCGCGGTGGGTGGAATCCGGGCGGAATCCGATCGCATTTCTGGCAAAAATTCCCCAGAACCGCTTTGAGCAACTGGCAGAAGATGACGGTTACCTGGCCCACCTGGATCGGGTTAGAGAAGCGTATCAAAGCCTGGTTCTGGATCCGGTCAGTGAAACGATGTTGCCGTTTCAACCCGGTGAAATCACCGCCTATTTTTCCATGGAGTTCGGTCTCCACGAGAGTCTTCCGCTGTTCGCCGGTGGTCTTGGCATTCTGGCCGGTGATCACCTGAAAGCGGCATCCAACCTGGCGCTGCCTTTAATCGGTATCGGCCTGATGTATCACGAGGGATATTTCCGCCAATATTTGAATCAGGAAGGATGGCAGCAGGAACAATACCCGCAAACCGATATTTATAACCTGCCGGTGGAGCGGGTGCAGGATCAAGCGGGTAACGATTTGACCATTACGATTCAGGGGCCCGATGGACCGATTCATGCCATTCTCTGGAAAATAACAGTGGGTCGCATCCCCCTTTACCTGTTGGATACCAATATAGCCGAAAACCCCGCCGCTTCGCGTGAAATCACTTCACGATTGTACGCCGGAGAAAACAAGGTTCGTCTGGCCCAGGAGATGCTTCTGGGAATCGGGGGCATGCAGGCGCTGGCGGCCATGGAAATAAAGGCCAAGGTTTTGCATATGAATGAGGGCCATTCTGCCTTTGCAAGTTTGCAGCGGCTGGCTCAAATCATGGCTGACTACCAGGTTGATCTCAAAACTGCGCTTGAGATCATTCCGCGAACCACGGTCTTTACCACCCATACCCCGGTGGCGGCCGGGCATGATGAATTTGCAGTGGATCTGGTCAAACCCTATTTAAAACCGCTCGAAGATCAGCTAAACGTTTCAGTGGACGAAATATTATCCTGGGGACAACCCGTGGGATCAAATGCCGATGCACCGCTTTCCATGTTCATATTGGCATTGCATATGTCGGCCTATTGCAACGGGGTCAGTAAACTGCACGGCGCGGTGGCAAGACGGATGTGGTCACACGTCTGGCCCCAGAGGCCCGAGGAAGAAGTGCCGATTTCCCATGTCACCAACGGAATCCATGTTCCGACATTTATTTCCCAGGAGCTCGCCTATCTCTTTGACCGCTATTTGGGGCCTGAGTGGTATTTAAGTTCCCGTAAATCTGAAAACATCGGTCGTATCGATGAAATCTACGATGAAGAGCTGTGGCGCGGCCACGAAATGAACCGCTCCCGACTGGTGCGTACCTGCCGCAAGCAACTCGTCGATCAATATGAAAGGCGCAACGCTCCGCGCAATGTACTGGAAGCCGTTGAAACAGCACTTGACCAGGATACGTTAACAATTGCTTTTGCCCGACGGTTTGCAACCTACAAGCGGGCGAATTTGCTTTTGCAGGATGAAAAGCGCCTGGAATCGATCATCAACAATAAGAAATTTCCGGTTCAGTTTATTTTTGCCGGCAAAGCACATCCCAAGGACAACGAAGGCAAGGAGCTGATCAAACGCCTGTTTCAGTTTGCCAGCAAACCGGCGGTTCGCGACAAAATCATTTTTCTGGAAAACTACGACATGCATCTGGCGCGACACCTGCTGCAGGGGGCGGATGTCTGGCTTAACACCCCCCGGCGACCGTATGAGGCCTGCGGAACCTCCGGGATGAAAGCCGCCATGAACGGCTTGCTGAATGTCAGTATCCTGGATGGGTGGTGGTGTGAAGGATACTCGGAAGAAAGCGGCTGGCGCATCGGCAACGGTGAGGAATACCAGGATCATAGCTATCAGGACGCCATAGAGAGCCAGGCCCTTTACAATGTGTTGGAAAATGAAGTCATCCCGTGTTTCTATGATCGTAAAAACGGTGATCTGCCCGGCTGCTGGGTGAAAAAAATGAAAAATTCCATGAAAATGGCCATGGAATCATTTTGCAGTTTGCGGATGGTGTCGGATTATGAAAAGCGCTATTATAATCCGGCGGCGGAGCGCTGGGATTTACTGCTGGCAAACAGCGCCGAAGAAGCCAAAAAATTGACCGCTCAGCTCAAGCGGCTTCGCGCCCACTGGAAAAAGATCCAGATCAAACCGCCGGTTAGACAAACACAGGAACCTTTTCGTGTTGGCGATTCCTTTCAGGTGACGGCCGAAGTCAATCTGGCGGAACTGAGCCCGGATGAAGTTGATGTGGAGCTTTACTACGGCAATTTGAAAACTTTGGATGAATTAGCCACCAGCCATGTCGAACCGATGGCGGTCGCCGAGGATACTGGTAGCGGGAATTACATTTACGGCTGTACCTTAAGATGCAACATGTCGGGTCGATTCGGATTTACGGTAAGAGTTTCGCCCCGCGGAGACAAACGTATTAAATCTACACCACGGCTGCTGGCGTGGGCCTGACAGCAATAGCGGGGTTAAGCGGTTCAACGTTAACAGTTCCCGGTAAAATACCCCAATCCGCTACCTCGAAATACATTCTCTGGCGCGGTTTTATTATAATCTCAAAAAAGGCTTTGCTAAATTTTTTAATTGGTGCCAAACAGTTAGGATGAATCCATCTGAAACTGAAATAAAAGACACTGAAAGGCCCAAGTTATGTCCGAAACTCCCTGCAACCCACGGGTCCTGGTCGTAACTCCGGAAGTTACCTATCTGCCCCACCGCATGGGGGGGTTGGCTTCTTTTTATACGGCTAAAGCCGGCGGCCTGGCTGATGTGTCGGCCTCGCTGATCAGCGCCCTGTTTGAACAGGGAGCTGATGTCCATGTGGCCATACCGGATTACCGTGCCCTTTTCAGCGATAAATTAGCCCCGGTTTTAAATAAGGAATTCAACCGGATTCAGCGAAAAATGCCTGACGACCGCATCCATCTGGCCGAGGATCGGGCATTTTACTATATCAACCGGGTCTACTCTCTGTACGGCGCCGAAAATGTTAAACTCTCCCTGGCATTTCAACGGGAAGTCATTAACAACATTGTTCCCCGGGTTCAACCGGACCTGATCCACTGCAATGACTGGATGACGGGTTTGATCCCGGCCATGGCCCGGGAACAGGGTATTCCCTGCCTTTTTACGGTTCACAACGTGCACACCGTAAAGACTTCCCTGGCAGCAATTGAAGACAGGGGAATTGATGGCGCCTACTTCTGGCAAAATCTGTATTTTGATGACATGGCCACCAGCTATGAGCAGACCCGCGACACCAATCCGGTGGATCTGCTGTCAAGCGGAATTTTTGCGGCCCACTTCGTTAATGTTGTCAGCCCGACTTTTTTGCAGGAAATTATCGCTGGCAAACACCCCTTTGTTGAAGCCCCGATTCGTCGAGAGCTAACCAACAAAGTACAATCCGATTGTGCGGCCGGGATACTTAATGCACCCGATCCATCCTTTGATCCGGCAACTGATGTAGATCTGGCACAAAAATTCGGTCCGGCAGATCACACCGCCGGGAAAAAAGAAAACAAACGCTATTTACAAAAGACGCTGGGCTTGATTCAGGATGCTCGGGCCCCGGTATTTTTCTGGCCTTCGCGGCTGGACCCGGTTCAAAAAGGATGTCAGCTATTGGCAGAAATATTCTACCGGGTAATTTCCAGCTACTGGAATCAGAATCTGCAAATCGTTTTCGTAGCCAATGGTGATTATCAAAGGGCCTTTCAGGACATCGTTAATTATCACAAATTTCAAGAACGCGTTGCAATTTGTGAATTTAGCAATGAAATGGAACATTTGGCTTACGGTGCAGCTGATTTTATCCTGATGCCCTCCAGCTTTGAACCCTGCGGGCTGCCGCAAATGATTGCACCGATCTACGGGGCACTACCGGTGGCCCATGACACCGGCGGCATCCATGACACCATCATCCACCTGGATGTGGCGAACAATACCGGAAACGGCTTTTTGTTTAAAAATTTCGACGCCAACGGTTTGTTTTGGGCCCTGGAGCAAGCCATGGTGTTTTACAATTTGCCCCCAAAAACTAAATCCGCTCAAATTAAGCGCATCATGAAAAAGAGTGCCGCTACGTACACCCATGCCAATACGGCACGAAAATATATTGAGCTGTATGAAAAGATGCTGCAGCGTCCGCTAATTGCCGATACAGTCCCGGACACCTGCCGCGATAACTTTGATCGCAAATGAGTTCATCAAATCATCCATCGCCTTTTATAACACCTGATAAAGTCAAACACGCTTTAGAACGCCTTTTTAATATAGATCCGTATTTGAAACCCTACGAAAGTATCCTTGCCCGGCGGCTGTTAAAAATCGAAACCATTGAGACGCGTCTTACGGGCAAAAAGATTAAACTGACCGATTTTGCCTCGGGCCATGAATACTTTGGTCTCCATTTTCGGGACAATCAATGGATTTTACGAGAATGGGCGCCAAACGCCAATCAAATTTTTCTAATCGGAGATATAACCGGCTGGCAGGAAAATGAGGCGTTTGCGCTTCAGTGTCTTGATGATGAAAACGTTTGGGAGATCCGCCTGCCAGCCGAAAAGCTAAAACACCTGGATTTGTATCGACTGCGTGTCCATTGGCCCGGCGGTGAGGGAGACCGCATCCCCGCTTATGCCCGCCGCGTGGTCCAGGATCCACACACCTTAATTTTCAATGCCCAGGTCTGGTTTCCCGACGCCCCCTACCAATGGCTCTGTCGTGATTTTCGCCGTACAGATGAGGCTCCGCTAATATACGAAGCCCATATCGGCATGGCCCAGGAAAAAGAGGCCATCGGATCTTTTGAGGAATTCAGCGAGAATGTTCTGCCCCGGATTGTAAAATCCGGCTACAATACAATCCAGCTAATGGCAATCCAGGAACATCCTTATTACGGTTCATTCGGATACCAGGTGTCCAATTTTTTTGCCGTATCCTCCCGTTTCGGTACCCCGGATGAACTCAAAGCCATGATTGACAAAGCCCACGCAGCCGGTTTGGCCGTGCTCATGGACATTGTCCATTCCCACGCTGTTTCAAATGAAGCCGAAGGCCTCAGCCGCTTTGACGGCACCCTGCATCAATACTTTCATGACGGTGACCGTGGACAGCACAAACTCTGGGATTCCCGTTGTTTTGACTACGGCAGGTACCAGGTTCTGCATTTTCTGCTTTCCAACTGCCGTTTCTGGCTGGATGAATACCGCTTTGACGGATTTCGCTTCGACGGGATTACCTCCATGCTTTATCTGCATCACGGCATGAACAAAGCGTTTACCGCTTACGGCGACTATTTCGGATCAGACATGGATGAAGATGCCCTGTGCTATCTGGCACTAGCCAACCGCCTCATTCACGATTTGCGACCGGATGCAGTCACCATCGCCGAAGATGTCAGCGGCATGCCGGGTCTGGCATCATCACAAGAAACAGGCGGCTATGGTTTTGACTACCGATTTGCCATGGGAATCCCGGATTACTGGATCAAACTGATTAAAGAATTTTCAGATGAACGCTGGCCCATAGGACATCTGTGGCATGAACTGACCAACCGACGTGCTGATGAAAAAACCATCAGCTATGCCGAATCCCACGACCAGGCCCTGGTGGGAGATAAATCCATAATCTTTCGGCTGATGGGTGCGGCCATGTACGACCACATGAGTATCGGCGATGGAAATATCACAGCCGACCGCGGCCTGGCGCTGCATAAAATGATCCGTCTGATTACCCTGTCCACCGCCGGATCCGGCTATTTAAATTTTATGGGCAATGAATTCGGGCACCCGGAGTGGATCGATTTTCCACGCGAGGGCAACAATTGGTCCTACCGGCATGCCAGACGCCAGTGGAATCTGGTGGATGACCGCAGTTTGAAATATCGGTATCTCGCTGAGTTTGATCGGGATATGATTCTAACGGCAAAAAAATTCAAACTCCTGCAACACCCCTCCTTAAACCTATTATACGAGCATTCAGACGACAAGCTGCTATTATTCCAAAGAGCCGGCCTTTTGTTTGCCTTCAATTTCCACCCGGATCGCTCATACTCGGATTATCGTTTTGAAGCGCCGGCGGGAACGTACAAAATGATCATTGACTCCGATGCGCCACAATACGGCGGCCACAACCGACTGATGGCAGATCAGGAACATTTAACGCAGCACGGTAATGTCGCGGACCGCAAAACCGATTTTCTCAGCCTCTATCTTCCCTCACGGACGGCCCTGGTTTTTGAGCTAGCGAATCCGCCCTGGAAAACAGCAGATTCAGCTTAGCAAATTGTTCTTTGAAAACAGAAGCATTCGGATATGAATCGAAAGAATGGTTTGCACAGGAATCGTTCTTTAAAAAATATAGTATGGGGTCGGTTCTATAAATTTTTATAATTATAATAATATTTTAAAACCCGTCTAACATACTCTTCGGTCTCTTCGTAAGGCGGGATTGTTTTATAACGATCCACTGCTGTGGGGCCGGCGTTATAAGCAGCAAGGGATAATGCCAGTTTGCCGTCGAATCGATCATATAATTGTCTGAAATAGCGCGCACCGGCATTGATGTTTTGGGTCGGGTCAAAAGGGTCTTTGAGTCCCAGGAGTTTGAAATTTTGCGGCATGATTTGCATCAATCCCATGGCCCCCTTTTTCGAAACGGCCTGTGCATCGAAATCCGATTCCGCTTTGATAATGGCTTTGAGCAGTGGAAATGAAAGCCCGAATCGATCAGATGCTTCGGTGATCAAATCATCATATTTTTCACTATAATACCAAGAAGGCGCAGACTTACCCCTTTCGCGCAAAAACAGTTTGAATTCATTGCTTGATGAAGTTGGAGCATTGGTAAAATGCATCACGCCATTTTCATCAATGTAACGATAGATATCCGCAAATGCAGCGGGTGCCAGGAATGTAATAATTATAGCATAACTTGTTAGTATTATTACAATTTTATTTATTGAACCAGTCATACGGCCTTCATTTCTGTCTGCGTTGTCCAAAATTTTTATATTCAACCTTATATTAAATTTTATACACCATCTGCTGTTAAAATTCAATAAATTTGTTTTTTTCACTGTATTTTTAGTTGGTTAGATGGCGGCACATCATGGTGTATTTTATACGACACCTTTTAATTTAAAACAGTTTCATCTGAACCGGCTGCTGTTTGTCATTTTTTTTCTTTTTCAGAACGGGTGATTCATCAATTTTAAGTTGCTTTTCAATGTCCTCAACAAATTGAGACAGATTGCGATCGAAATGCCTGCCGTGTATCCTGCGCTTTTTGGCATGGGTTAAATAGAGTCTTTCCATCGCTCTCGTCATGGCAACATAAAACAGTCGTCTTTCTTGCCGGATATCATTTTCCTCGCGATCAGGCCTGCGATAGGGGATTAGCGTTTCCTCGCAGCCGGCAATAAATACCACTGGAAACTCCAACCCCTTAGAAGCGTGCATGGTCATTAAAGAAACCTTTTCAACCGCCGGTGCATAGGTGTCCGTATCTGTATGCAGCGCGGTGGCTGCAAAAAAATCCGTCGTATTGCCGTTAAACCGATCGGCATAATCCAGTAATCGGACAAATGCTTCTTGGGTGTTGACATCATTGCTCAACATTCCGGACAACTTTGTTTTTTTTTGAAGAAATTGCAGCTTGTCCACCACCGATAAGCCGGTCAACTCGGTTTTGTAGTGTTCAATATGATTGGAAAAATCATTTAATTTCTGTTGTTTGGCGGAAGCCATACCGGGGATGGGAAACCGGTTGACTTTAATCAACCCCTCCTGGAGAGAAAATCGGTTTTGAAAGCACCAATTCTTAAACTGATCTAACGCTTTTTTGCCGAGTCCGGGTCGGGCAATTTTAAGGATCTTGTCATAATCAAAAAAACCACCGTTACCCTCAATTATTTTCAAATAGGATATAAGTTCAGGCAGTCCCGCCGGGTCTAATACAGTTTCCCGGCTGGCTATTTGAAACGGGATGCCTCTTTTTTCAAATATTTCGGCTATTGCGCGGTGCTGATCGTGGGTGCGGTATAAAACAGCAAAATCGGAATAGCTGTATGGTTTAGCAAGATTGGCATCTTTGACCGTACCGGTGTCAATCGAATGAAAACCGGTTCCTCCGATCTGTTGCTCGATGACCCGGGCAATGCATTCGGCCTCGGCTTTCTCGTTGACCAACTCGAGAATGCTGATGGTTTTTACACCTCCTAATTCAGAATATGTCCGAATATCAGATGATTGAATACGATGACCCTTGATAACCTGAAAGGAAGCACTCAATATCGTTTCAGTTGATCGATAATTGCGGGTCAGTTTAATTTCTGCGCTGTTCGAATAATCATTTTTAAATCGGTTAAAGAGAGTCACATCCGAACCTCTAAACCCGTAGATGGACTGATCCGGATCGCCAATCACACACAGATCCCGCACAGCATCGGCCTCCGGTACCAGTGCTCGAATGATACGATACTGAGCCGGGTTCAAGTCCTGGTATTCATCAACAAAAATATGTTGAAATTGATCCCGATATTTACGGCGCTGACCGGCTTTGGCTTCCAGCAGTTTGACGACATTAAAAATAAGATCTTCAAAATCACAATAACCCTGAATGGCCAGCAGACGTTGATATACCTTGTAGATGTTAGAAATAATCCGGTCCTGGGGATCGTTGCGGTTCAAAGTTGCAAACTCTGCCGGATCGAGGACCTGTTGTTTGGCGTCCATAATGCGGTTTAAAATTTTATTCGGTTTCAAAGCAAACTGGTGTCCGGCCGCCTTCACATACCTAACGGCTTCGGCAATCAATGCACGGCGATGATCCTCATCTATAATGCCGCTGGGTTTGACCTTTTGTTCATTTAATATTTTAAAGCAAAGCGCATGAAATGTGGCCACCAGCGGTAACTTGCGGGAACCACCGATCAATGCGCTGAGTCTTTCGCCCATCTCTTGGGCCGCTTTATTGGTAAACGCTACCGCCAGAATATGTTGCGGTAACACTTTCTTTTCGTTGATCAGGTAGGCAATTCGATGGGTCAGGGTACGGGTTTTGCCGGTGCCGGGTCCGGCGACAATCAACAAGGGACCGCCTGAATATTCAACTGCCCGGCGCTGATCGTGGTTTAATTGAACCGCAGGGACGGGTGTATCAGGATTGCCGGTGTCAATTGCAGCCGGTGCATTGACGGGGTCGGATGAATTTATAATCGCTGCGTCCTGTTGTGGGGTATTCGGACTTTCCGATTTCGCCGGTTGTGAAGATGATTCGGCTTGAGGTATTGAAAAAAGTGTTTTTTGACCCTGCAGTTGTTCGCGTTCCTGATTTTTAAATATTTTTACCTGGCCATATTCCCCATCAAATCCGGGAAGAACATCAATTTCCTTGTGGCGCATTCTTCTAATTGCTTCTGCCAAAAGCGGAATACCGGCTTTTTCAATGTCATCCATTGTCAGCCGATGCAATATATCAAATTCGGACCCCAGTTGATTAAGTACGGCCTGGTAATTTTTTTGGACTTTTTTTGAATTGGACCCCACCATTAAAATTTCGGAAAGAATATCAGCCAGTTGAATGATACTATGGTAGGCCGGACGCTTTGGCGGTTTTTCATTTTCCCGGCGGTCCGCCAACTCTTGCACCCGATACAACACACCGAGGGTCAATCCTTTGCCGCAGACCGGGCATTTGCCGCCATAGCGCTTGGTTTTTTGCGGCCAGAGGCGAACCTCGCAATTGCGATGTCCATCCAAATGATACTTGCCTTCTTCGGGATAAAATTCAAAGGTAGCCGGAAACTTGTCTGGATCTCCTGATTTAAGGGCCGATTTAATATCATCGAAGGATAAAGACGCATTAAACAGGTTGGCTTCCCGTCCCACATTCATTGGTGAATGGGCATCCGAGTTGGACACCAGTGTCAAACCATCCAGACCGGAAACTCGCCAGTTCATCGGTGGGTCGGAAGAAAGCCCGGTTTCAACGGCAAATATGTGAGTTGTTAAATCTTCGAAACATTCTTCAACCGAATCAAAGCCGGATTTTGAACCCAGCAACGAAAACCAGGGTGTCCAGATGTGTGCCGGTATTAGAAATCCCTGTTCTGATGTTTCCAATAAAATTTCCAGAAGATTACGGGCATCCAGGCCCAGAATCGGTCTTCCGTCGGATTTAATGTTGCCTATATTATCCAGTTTGGCATTAAACTTTTCGACTGCAGCCAGATCCGGCATCAGAACCAGATTATGATTTTTACGGGTTTTATTGTTTTTTTTATATATATTGCTGATTTCGGTGGACAAAATAAAACGAACCCTATTCCGGCAGGATCGTGGAATCTCCTGGTCACAATACTTTGCATAACCTTTTTTTAGTTTGAAAAGTCCAGGTTCGGCCGGCTCCAGTTTTTCACAGATTTCAGAAAACCAGGCCGGGTAGGTAAAATCACCGGTTCCGACGACGGTAACCCCTTTTAACTGGGCGGCAATATATAAATTTTCTAGATCCAGGTTTTTAGCCGTCGCCCTGGAGTATTTAGAATGAACATGTAAATCAGCTATGAATTCCATAATTTCTCGCAATGAATATTGAAGGTAATTTTGGCCGTTCTAATATATTTGAACAATAGGAGAATCTTCTTGTAACATCCTCGTAAACACGCTATATATTTATTTTAAATTGTTTTCAACACCATATCTTGTATATTTTAACTCACTTAGTAAAAGATAATATTTTCTGTTATGAGCATCCTGTCCAGTACCGTCTCGATTACACGATATAAGGTCCATGGTAAAATAAATTCGCCAATTATCGAAAATATTGCCGACGGATTGAAAAGTAACACGGTTTCAGAAATAGACAACCAGATTTCTGACAAAGCGGTCGGATGGACGTCGTTTGAGAAACCCTTCCAGCCCGATTTTGGTGGATCCTCATTTGTATACGGAAACTATTTCGTTTTTGCCCTGCGTATTGATAAAAAAAATATCGCGGCCAAAGTTTTAAAAAAACATTATACAATTGAAGCCGCCAAACGAATGGCTGACAGTGGACGGGATTTTTTATCCAAAAACGAAAAAAAACTGGTTAAAGAGCATGTCCTTAGTGGGTTAAGTGTGCGTATTCCGGCGACTCCGAACATATATGATTTAGTGTGGAATTACGAAGATGCGGTGGTTTGGTTTTTCTCCAATTTAAAGGCTGCGAATGAAGAACTGGAGACCCTTTTTTCAAAAGCTTTTAACCTGTCGCTGATACGACTTTTCCCCTATACTGCGGCGGATTTGACATCGGGTCTTTCAGATTCACAGCTTGATGAACTACAGAAAATTTCGCCCACTCAGTTCTTTAAGTAATAGAGATGTAAAATATGCTGGATGTTGCTGTTGCTTATAGTCGCTATCAATTTCTCGGTGAAGAATTTTTAACCTGGTTATGGTTTGTTATAGAAAAAAATCAAAGTCTGGTTAAAATTTTTGATCCAAATTTTGTCGCGCTGGAAGTTGGAAATCGTGTGGTCTTTGAAAATCGCAGAAAAGAATCTGCTGAGCGCATAACGATTAAGGGTGATGGCGCAAGTTTAGAAGAGGGTATGCTTGCATTAAAAAAGGGAGCCCTGGTCACCGAACTCAACATGGTTTATAAATCTGCGGAATTGATGTGGCAGTTTACGCTCAAAGGCGAGAGTTTAAACATCAGCTCGTTGAGTATTCCCAACACCGGCTCTGCCGAATCCGATGAGGATATTGAAGGCGTTGTGCTCGAAAAAATTTTTCTGTACGATAAAGCGTTACAGCTTTTAGAGAAACTCTATACCCATTTTGCTAAATTAAGAGTTTCGGATACCTGGCTCAGCAAGGAGAGCCCCCTTCTCCGAAAATGGATTCAATCGTCTTAAATATTGTTTTTGACAACAACTATTCATATATTGTTGATAACCTCAAATTTATAAACAATCCGTTCTGCATTGACGATAATACCGCAATTGCATCTTAGATATTATTGGCGTTGTCAGCATTGATGAATAACAAAACTTAAATGATATGAACGCGTTAAAAAGTTATTAGCGTTATTAACAACCTATTATTATTATAGTTATATTTTTAATTAATTAAGGAAATAAAAAATGAAGGCGACAATCAACAAAAACGAAATTTTGCCTGTATTGGCCAAGATTCAGGGATTGGCCGGACGAAAAACGAGCCTGGCCATCACCACCAACATTTTAATTAAGACCGGGGAGTCCGCTATATCCATTAGCGCCACAGATCTTGAAACTGGTTTCGAAGGGATTTATCCGGCGAATATTGAGACCCAGGGGGTTATCGCCATCAATGCCAGAAAGTTATATGAAATCGTCAGAGATTTTCCCAGTGAGGACATCTATGTCAACGAAATTGAAAATCACTGGATCGAAATCGGAAACCAGAATGTGGAGTATCATATTGTCGGCCTGAATCCGGACGATTTTCCGGAAATACCAAAAATAGAAGCGGTTGGGTTTTTTGAAATAGATTCGGCTTTTTTTGCTAAAATGATCGATAAAACAGTCATTATCAGCGGTGCGTCCGATGATACAAGGGCCCATATAATTGGTGTTTATGCTGAGAGAATCCAACACGAGGACCAAAAAATATTCAGACTGGTTGCCACTGATGGCAGTCGACTTTCCAAGGCAGATTATTTGTTTGATAAAGAGTTTGATTTGCCGTCCGGTTCTAATGTGTTGATTCCCAAAAAGGGACTGGTGGAGGTTGCCAAATTCCTCGACTCTGAAGGTTCGGTTAAACTCGGTATTAAAGATAACAATTTTATCGTCAAAAGAGAAAAAGAGACCCTGATTATCAGGCTGCTTGAAGGAGATTTTCCGCAATACGGTGATATCGTCGTGAAAACGGATGGGCACGACATTCAAATGGATCGGCAATTATTTTTAATGATGCTTAAAAGGATGTCGATTTTATCCTCTGATGAATATAAAGGGGTTATATTTCATTTCAGTAAAGACAAATTATTGATTAACTCAACCAACCCTGACATCGGGGAATCCAAAGAGGATATGGTCATCACCTATCAAGGCGATCCGATAGACGTCATGTACAATCCTAAATTTTTTATCGACACACTAAGTGTCATGAACGAAGACAATGTGGTGCTTAACATAGTGGATGAGGAAAAACCCTGTAAAATAGAGGGTGAAAAAAATAAAACCTATTTAAGTGTAATCATGCCGATGAGAATATGAAAGAAGAAATCAACAACAATAACAACAACTATACCGAAGATAATATTAAAGTACTGGAAGGACTGGAAGCCGTTCGCAAGCGGCCGTCCATGTATATTGGAAATGTGGATATTGCCGGACTTCATCATCTGGTTTACGAAGTTGTCGACAACAGCATCGATGAAGCCATGGCCGGCTTTTGCAACCAGATTGATGTGACCGTTCACACGGATAACAGCATCAGTGTGCTGGACAACGGTCGGGGGATTCCGGTCGGTATCCATAAAAAAGAAAAAGTACCGGCGGTGGAAGTGGTTATGACCAAACTGCATGCCGGTGGAAAATTTGATGATCATTCCTATAAGGTTTCAGGCGGACTGCATGGCGTTGGCGTTTCGGTGGTCAATGCGCTGTCCAGCTTATTAGAGGTTGAAATTTATTCAGACGGCAAAATTTATTATCAGACTTATAAAAGAGGTAAAAAAAACAACGAACTGATTGAAACCGGTAAAACCGGCATCAGGGGAACCAAAGTTCATTTTATTCCGGATGCGGAGATATTTACAACCACTGAGTTTAATTATGAGACCCTCGCGCGCCGACTGCGGGAGTTGGCCTTTTTGAATAAGGGGATCAAAATCACGATTGAAGATGAACGGTCAGATGCCAAAGATAAATTTCACTTTGAAGGCGGCATCAAAGAATTTGTGGAATATATCAACAGAAGACGCACTGCCCTGCATGAACCCATCTTCATCGAAGGGGTCAAAAATAATGTTCAGATAGAGGTGGCCATCCAGTATAACGACACTTATATTGAAAAACTATTTTCTTTTGCCAATAACATAAATACCGTCGAGGGGGGCTTTCACTTAATCGGATTTAAAGCCGGTCTGACCCGCACGATTAATCAATATGGCAGCAATGGGAATTTGCCTAAAAACCTACAGACCAAAATTACCGGTGATGATGTTCGCGAAGGATTGACCGCCATCATCAGTGTCAGAATTCCCCAGCCTCAATTTGAAGGGCAAACCAAAACCAAACTCGGCAACAGTGAAGTTAAAGGATTGGTAGAGTCTCTGGTTAATGAAAAATTAAGTGCTTTTTTTGAAGAAAATCCATCCGTTGCTAAAAAGATCATTGCCAAAGGGGTGGATGCTGCCCGGGCGCGGGATGCAGCCAAACGCGCCCGCGATATAGCCCGGAGCAAAGGGGCCCTGATTGATGCGACATTGCCCGGTAAACTGGCTGAATGTCAGATTTCCGATCCTGCCTTAAGAGAGCTGTTTATTGTTGAGGGAGATTCCGCCGGCGGCTCTGCCAAACAGGGAAGAGATCGAAAATTTCAGGCCATCTTGCCGTTGAAAGGTAAAATTTTAAATGTCGAAAAAGCGCGCTTTGATAAAATTTTACGCAGTGAAGAAATAAAAAACATTTTTACTGCCCTGGGAACCGGGGTTGGAAAAGAAGAATACAATATTGATAAGATTCGGTATCACAAGGTCATTATCATGACCGACGCCGATGTTGACGGGTCTCACATTAGAACCCTTCTGCTGACCTTTTTCTACCGCCAGATGCCGGAGATCGTGGATAAGGGCTATCTGTACATCGCGCAACCGCCGTTATTTAAAGTTGGAAAAGGAAAAAGTGAGAGATATTTAAAGGATGAAACCGATTTTAACGACTGGATATTAAAAAAGGTCTGCGACCAGAGATATATTACCTATGGGGAAAATGAAGAAAAGCTTGTTGATCACCAACTCTACTTGTTTATTTGTGATCTGTCCGAATATTTTGCCCAACTGTCCAGGCTGGTCAAACGCGGTATTCCGGCGAAACTGGTCGAGCTTGTAATCAGCCAGAATATTGGCGACAAAAAATTATTGCAGAACCTGGCGAAAATGTCTGCCCTGCGAGATTTGCTCATTCAAAAAGAATATCAGGTAGACAGCTTATACTGGAATGAAGATCGAGATGTTTATGAAATGACGATCACGGGTTATGAAGGCATTAATGAAGAAGAAGATATAATCGGCCCGGTCGAAAAAGCGTTTATTCCCATCATCATAGGCAGAGGGTTAATTTATTCGCAAGATTTTCAAAAGTGTCTGTTGACGGGTAAAAATATTGAAAAATACAATTTCCCGCCCTTTAATATTTTTTCAAAAGACAAAGAAAGTGCGACCGATAGGGCGCAAAATAAACTGGAATTGTTGGATATACTTTTAAAGCAAGGTAAAAAAGGGATCAATGTCCAGCGGTATAAAGGTCTTGGTGAAATGAATCCGGACCAATTGTGGAAAACCACCATGAATCCGGAAAAGAGAATTCTGCTGCAGGTCATGGTTGAAGATATGGTGGATACCGATGAGATATTCACGATTTTGATGGGTGAAGAAGTTGAGCCGCGGCGGGATTTCATTCAGACTAATGCCCTGGAAGTTAGTACCCTGGATATATAGAAAAATCAATAATTACTTAATTGAGGGATTATAGGATAATATTAATAAATTAAAATAGGTTTAATTCCTTCAATTGCTAAATTCCCCAATCCTATAATTCCTAAATTATCCCCGAGTTCAATTCTCTTTCATTCGCACGACAATAGTAAAATATTACCTAATTTTTCAAGCTGAATAGCGAGGTTTAAATTATGAATATTCATCAAGTTGAAGCCCGTGATCTACCGGACCTGTGGTTTCAGGCCGTCCATAACATTCTTGATCAGGGGGAGCGTTTTGTAATCGACCGGGGATCATATGCCGGACAGACCCGCCTGGAATATGATTATTTTATGGGACATGTAAAATATCCCGGCACGCAACCGCTTATTCCGGACATTCCGCCTTCCTGTGGCATTCCCAATCCGGTTGAGGCCGACTATATCTATGGTGGTTCCGGATATGACCGGGCATATATCGAGTATTTAATGTCTCCTCGCAAGGAGTCGGGGGAATCATACACCTATGGCGAACGCCTGACGAAAGTTCCCCTGACCGGCGACAAACTGGCCTGGTGGGAACAGGAAAATACCGAAATCATCGACAAACGAGAGGTAGACGGCAATATCGTTTTTGAGGAACACGGCCTGCTGTATTTAAATCAGATTGAATGGGTTATCGCTACCTACAAACAATTCGGTCTGCGCAACAATCAGCTGGTGCTGCAGGTGGCCCATCCCTCAGACCTGACCCTGCTCGACCCGCCCTGTCTGCGATCCATTGACACCCGCATTCAAAATGATAAACTGCGCTTTTTCGTGTATTTTCGTTCCTGGGATCTATGGAATGGGTTTCCTGCCAACCTGGCGGCCATTCAGAACCTAAAAGAATACATGGCCGGCGAGATCGGTGTCAAAGACGGTGAAATACTTGTGGAAAGCAAAGGGTTACATCTTTACGGATATGCTGAAGATCTGGCCAAGCTCAGATGTTTAAGGGAATGACCGATAAATGAATAATGACTATGGATGAATGAATAATTAAGGAATTCTATCTCTTTATAAAAATTAGACCGCGCGAAGCGACCTCCACAAATATTCATTAGTCATTATTCAATAGTCAATTATAGATAGAAACCGGTCGACTTCCTCTTTGGTGTTGTAGTGGGCTAGACCGACTCGCACCATTCCGCCGGAGTCTTCCAGCCCCAGTTTTTCGGTGACGGCCAGGGCGTAGTAATTACCATGCCAGACAAAAACCCCCTTTTTTCCTAATTTTGTGGCGATGCCTGCGGGAGCGTAGCCCTCTCTGGTAAATGCCACGGTGGGACAGCGCTCGTCAAACTGGTCCTCATTCAAAATGCCGTATACTTTCATACCGGAAATTTTGCTTAACTCTGTCAGCATATAGGAAAAAAGGGGACGTTCATAAGCTGCTATAATTCCCATCGCCTGTTTTAAATTTTTGCGGCGCCCTTCATATTTACTAAGCTCTGACGAGAGCCTGCTGCCGTAGATAAGTCCGACTTGCGCCAGATAATCGACGGCCGCCACCACGCCGGCAAGGCCTTCATGATTCAGCGTACCGGTTTCAAATTTATGAGGGGGGTCGGGGTTTGAGGGTCTGACTTTATAGGGGGCTAATTGATCAAGCAATTTCTGCTTACCCCACACGACCCCGACGTGCGGTCCAAAAAATTTGTAAGCCGAACAGACCAGAAAATCACAATCAATGGTTTGAACATCGATCGGCCGATGGGGTGCATAGTGTACGGCATCGACCCAGACCCGGGCGCCAACTTCATGTGCCATCGCAGCGATCGTTTTGATGGGATTAATGGTGCCCACGGCGTTGGAAGCATAGCCCACGGCAACCAGTTTGGTTTTGTTGGAAAATAAGGATGAGAGATAGTCCAGGTCCAAACGACAATCTTTGACATTAAAATCAGCCCATTTAATGATGACCCCTTTTTCTTCTAATGCCAACCAGGGAGAAATATTGGCATCATGGTCCAGGCGGGTGACCATGATTTCGTCACCGGCTTGCAGGCTGCGACCGATTGCGCGGCTGAAACTAAAGGTAAGGGTTGTCATGTTGGCGCCGAACACAATTTCGGTTTCAGAATTAGCATTTAATAAATCAGCCATGGCGATGCGGGCCTGAACAATCGTATCGTCATTGCGATAACTGGTGATGAATGGGCCACCGCAATTGGCATTGGCATTTGTGAAATAATTAGCCATTGCATCGATAACGACCTGCGGCACCTGGGTACCGCCCGGGCCGTCAAAAAAGACATACGGACTGCCGTTTTCATCGGTTTGCTGCAAGGCCGGAAAATGGTTTCTTAGCGGTGATAGGTCGATTGTTTGGTCAAGCATTAGTAAATCTCCTGTCTCTTATAACCAGTCGGTCATCAGGTCTGCGATGGTATCGGCCTGTTTGACGTAGTCTTCATATCTCTCATTCATTTCAATGACAACATCTGGGCCGGCTGGATTCGCTAGATGATGCGGAAAAGAATCGGGCAGTTTGTCGAAAGGCAGGCAAAAGAAGTGTCTGTGCTGAACCAGTACCGATGAAATAAGCACCACTCCGGTTTGAGCCGGATTTTGCTGTGAATTCTCCGGGGTATGATGATTTGCAACAATTTCAATAACGGCCGGCGGAATATTCCACTTCTTTAAAAACAGGGCCCCGGCCTCGGCATGGTCCATACCGATATATTCTTTTTCCATTTCGAGTGACCAACAGCCGGTATCTTCTTTTGCTTTAATCGCTGATAACATCTTTTTGGGCACAATTTTGTCAAATACGATCCAGCCGATATCATGCAGTAAACCGGCCAAAAATATATCGGGGCCGCCGGGTTTGTTCAGGACCTTTCTTAATTCCAGTGATTTTGCTAGAAATGCGGTTGCGATGGAATGACGCCACAACTGTCGACGATCCATTTTATTGCTGCCCCATTTGCTAAAAATGCTCAAAACACCGACGCTGGTGCAAATTGTGACCAGGTTGTTCAATCCAATGGTAAAAATTGCTTCTTCCAGTGTTTTTGCTTGATTCCGACGATGGAAAAATGCGGAATTGGCCATCATCATAACTTTTGCAGCAAGGGGGGGGTCCGGAAGTATGACGGATTTGAGATCACGATAGCTGGTTTTCGGGTCTTGCGAAAGCGCCACAACTCTCTGGACCACCTGCGGCAAAGTGGGTAGATTTTTGAGGTTTTCGATTGCCGCGGTAATCTGATCACGCGGAGAGTTAGTGTTTTGCATAGTTTAAACCCAAAACGATAGGTGCGGGCTGCTATAATTATGTCGGCGGTCCGTATAACCGGATTAAGCTTCTGTAAGAGCTTGTCCAGAAGCCTCAGTTCCGGGATATGACCCGGCTGGTAA
Organism: Olavius sp. associated proteobacterium Delta 1; assembly: GCA_902749685.1. Taxonomy (GTDB): domain Bacteria; phylum Desulfobacterota; class Desulfobacteria; order Desulfobacterales; family JAFDCJ01; genus JAFDCJ01. The sequence goes on from CACVKW010000228.1 coordinate 127,210, forward strand.
AAGGGTTGATTTCCCGCTCACTGAAAAACATTATATAACAAATTTTAGCCGTCATTTAAATGCAAAAAGGGCTTTCTTTTCGACTTTTAAAAAAAACAGTGGATGTATAATCGTTCGTTTGCTATTGGAATTAAAGCAACAGGCATTTTGCAAGCCGGAAGGTACTATTTTTCAGGGCCGATTCATTAAACAGGAGACCACCATGAGCAATCAATTTCCGATTCGATTTTTGATTGGAACCTCGATCAGTGGGGATTGCGCCGTCTAGTCGGAGACAAATCACACTTGAATTTTTCACCAATCGAATAAGTTAATGATTATGGAGATCACCGCACGAGTCAACGAACTGATCCAAAAGGGAAAAACCTTCTGTCTGGCGACAGTCATCGCCTCCGATAGTACGGACATCGCAGCGGGTCAAAAAGCGATTGTCCTTGATAATGGACCGATTGAGAGCGAACTGGGTGACGGGCAGCTGAGTTTGGCAGTCAAGGCTCTGGCCCTGGAGGCGATCAACGGCAATAAGCGTGGCCTGGTTGAAATTAAACCCGGGGTCCACGTCTTTTTTGACCTTATTTCGCCCGAATTAAAGCTGATCGTCTGTGGCGCAGGTCACATCGCCATTCCCCTGTCGCGCTTTGCCCGCGATGTCGGATTTCGTGTAACCGTGCTCGATGACCGGGATGATTTTGCCCACCCCTCTCGTTTTCCGGGCTGCGAGGTTCTTGCAGCGGACTTTGCGGTTACCCTGCGGGATTTAAACTTGAATCATTCAACTTTTGTGGTCGTGATCACCCGCGGCCATGAACACGATGCGGATTGTTTGAAAGAGATATTAAAAAAAGAAACGGCCTACATCGGGCTGATTGGCAGTCGCCGCCGGGTCCGATTCGTTCTCGAAATGTTGCAGAAACAGGGTATCGCCCAAGAGCGTTTGCAGGATGTTTTCACACCCATCGGGACACCCATCGGGGCTGAATCCCCCGCGGAGATTGCACTTTCCATTATTGCCGAGCTTGTGTGTGTCCGCCGCAAAGGCTCGCAGCAGGCCCGGACTTTAAGGGATGCCGTAGGTATCGACCCATGACCGATCAGGAAATATTTCAAAAAATTGACGAACTAAAAAATCACGGTATTGCGGTTTGTCTGGCCACCATCATTGAAACGTCCGGATCCACCCCACGTGAGATCGGGGCTAAAATGATCGTGTGTGTCGATGGAACGATTTATGGCTCCGTGGGAGGGGGTTGCGGTGAGAGCCAGGTTAAAAGTGCTGCCCTGCGTTGTCTTCTGACCACCCAAAAACCTGAAATCCTGGAAGTAAGCCTGCTGGACGAGCTGGGCACCAAAGGTGGTGATGTGTGTGGGGGAAAGATGCGCATGTTTGTTGAACCAGCCTAGAACCGGCTGAAGAACATGCATCTACAAGTTCTTAAGCCGGTTCTGCAAGCCAATTTTTTCTCTTAAACATTTGAAACCTAATATATATTACTGCCTAATGGGTATACTTGAAGAAGCAGCTTGGTTGGTGGAGCAATTTCTGGGAGATGATATTAAATCCATTACCGTCGAAAGGGTGGTGGTTGGTTTATTTTTCACCGGTATAAAGCAGTCTAATGGTCCTTGGTGGGTGATCGAGCAGGATCACGAGACCTTGAAGGGTGCAGAATTGGATCACTTCTTTGATCAATCTGCCATCCGGGTGGTAATGGAGAAACTATAAAAAACAAGGTGGTTCAGAATGAACCACCCGGGAAGGAGAGGTTGAGAGGTCGATTTTCAGTAGCCCCCCTCATTATTATTTTTTTTAGCAAAATGATAAAAAAATTCAATGGGGTAAACACTGTATTTTTACGTTATAAATTATGTAGTTTCCCACAGATTTCTGCCCTTAAAACCGGGTGTTTGGCACCCGGTTTTAAGGGCACCGAGCAACGTTCCGATGTAATCCCTTTCATCATCCTTTTGTTTTCCGGACACCCCTTAGTCTTTGGATGATATTTTTATCGACCATCCATGATGAGATGTCGCAGCCAGAATCGACACGTTACCGTCTGTACGGCTGTAGATCGGACGGTGATGGCGGTGGCGCCGGTATTTTTCAATCGGCCGATGCATATAGTGGCGGGGTTTATAATAGCGCCGGTGTTTATCAAGGTGCCGGTAATACGGCTTATGTCGATAATTACGATCGTGACGCCAATGGCGGTGATGTTCGGCGCGATGGTCAGAACGCTTATGATAACGATGTTTTTTGTCATGGTATCGGTTCGCATTCTTCCACTGGTTATGCTGAGGGTCCGACTTGCGGTGTTTGGATACGGTGTCTTGTTTTTGTTTGGGGTTGTTGTGGCGCCGATCTTTTTTACCGTCCGCCCATGCCGCACCGGAAATCAGAAACATACATGCTGCCGTCAAGATACTAATAAAAACTATTTTCACTTTCATTGGTTTACCTCCTTTGTGCTGGATTTTGACTGATTAGACGGACGGCAGATGGAATCGGTCTACAAATATTTTTTATAAAAAAGCATAAAAAATATGGCTCTTAAAATATTATGATATTTTAAGAGGATAAATAATTAGCTAATTATAAGTCAGGGTGATTTCCGGCGTCGGTGGGTGAACGATTTTTACTTTGCGCAATGCGAGGTGGTGGCGTGCGGTAATATCGTCGATTACCTGCTCAACAGATGTCAGATGCGGATTTTCGTAAAATGATCGGTAATGTTCTATTTGTTTTTCCACCAGGGGCGCTATCTGATCGTGGACGGCCAGTTCCGTTTTACTAAAACCCTGTTCAAATCCTGCCGTGACCAGCTCAACCACATCATAATCATATCCCAGGTCCTTGAAATCGCTTTGTCCCGGTTCAAGGCCGGCGGTGGGGATGCGATGGATAATCGTGTCATCCACGCCTAAATATGCGGCCATCTCCCGGACCAGTCTTTTTGACAAACCGGCGATGGGGCTGATATGAACCGCACCATCACCAAACAGGGTATAATAGCCAATTCCGAAATCCTCATCTCTGTTGCCGGTACCGGCAAGTATTTTATGCTCGGTGGCGGCTTTGGTGGACAGAACATTGGCCCTGACCCGGGAGATCAGGTTGCCCCGGTGATAGTTTTCTTCAATTGCCTCCGGATTTGTTGTTTGAAAGGCTTCAACCAGTTTTTCGATGGCGTGTATCTCATAGCGGATACCCAATTCGCGTGCTACGATTTCGGCATCTTTGGCGTCCTCCATTTTATTGATGCTGGAAGGAAGAATATATCCGACAAGCTCTAAGTTTGCATTACCGTTTTTATTATGACGCTCAAAGGCTGTTTTTATTAAAGCTGCGGTGGTGCTTGAATCAACCCCACCGGAAAGGCCGACAATGCAGCCGCTGGATCGGTAATGAACAACGGTGTCGATGACAAAATCACCGATTTCCCGGTAGACGGTTTCACAGTTCATACTGGGCAGCTTTATCCGATTCATGAGATTCTCCTGCACTTTTTAAATTAAAGCTGATATGTGTCCTTTAACTCGCGAATACCACCGCGGGGGGGACCTGTCAATCAGTTCTTTGGCAAGAAAGCCCCCCAAAGCAGCATGAATATTTCTGTTGCCGATGCTAATGAGAGAAAACAATACAGTTATACCCTGCTTATGGATTGAGTTTTTTAGCTCACCCATGAATGAATCTTTATTGTCGTAATATTAGGTATATAAATGAAAATACCCTGTGAAGCCTGTCAGTGCATATTCCGATTGGACAGCTAATCACAGAATTGCAGGCCGCATCCATCCGCCTTTTTCCAAACAATCTTGGCTTTGCGGTTGTTATTCTTGTATTTGGAAGGGGGTAAAGACACGGTAATCACCTCGCCTTTACGAAAGAATCTTTTGGTTTTCATGCACAGACCGGAGCGGCTCCAATTTTCCAATTTACCCTCATTAAGATTTTTTTTATAAACAAATATGACGAGTTCGGAATAAGGGTATCGCGGTTCCCGTCTTTTATTAAAAAAAGGATTTTTTGAATTGATGGTCATAAGAATATCCCAGCAAAAAGAATGCCAGGGTGGAAGATGTTCAATTATTAGATGTAATAACAACTTGATAGCTCGGAATTTGGCTGAAAAAAATGTTGGGACTGGGAAAAGCCTTGACCAATTTAAGGTAAATATTTTCACAAAATGGACCCGTATGCACGATTTCGGCTTTGCGCTATTAAATATTTGAACCGGCCTAAACAGTCATTTCCGAACTTCCTCGTAATAATATTGGGTAACCAGGTAAATAAGATTTAGCCATTTCGTTTCTTAATTCGATCGATCGCATATCTTGATATTATCCCTTTTGCTTTAAATTTCGGTCCAATTTTTCCGGTTATTTCGCAAATCCTGTTTCAGCCTGTACATACCTGTTAAAACCATTGAATTTTAATACTATTTTTACGCATGCCGGATTAATTATGATTTTTCCAACAGCCGATATACTGCCGCCACTTCAGTTGGGCAATTAAATTAACCGCAAAAAAAGTTATTCCAAAAATCATTGCTGTCCAAAATAATTTGAAAATCAAATACTGCCTTTAATAAAAACAGGCAGTTATAAACGGGAAATTAGTGATTTAGAAATCAGGTTG
>CACVKW010000229.1 GCA_902749685.1 Olavius sp. associated proteobacterium Delta 1
ACAAAGATGACCGAAGCCATCCACCGTATGCAACGGGAAGCAGAAACTTTGGAAGGTCTGATCCGCAAGAAAAGACAGGACCGCATCATCAAAAAGCACCACAACGCCCAGAGGCTGCTTAAATCAGTTGCGGTGGTCAACCCCTTCACCAAGTATCTCTCCTACCCGAATCAGTCACTGAGGACCCGCAGAGATCATAAAAAATACCTGGGACTGATCCGGGCCATCGCCTTTTTGTATCAATACCAGCGGAAAGTTAAAACCGTCGATGTCGAAGGGAAGCCGGTGCAATACATCGAGGTGACTTTAGAGGATATCGACAAAGCTAACACCCTGGCCAATGAAGTGCTGGGCCAAAGCCTGGATGAGCTTGCCAGGCCTTCCAGGACGCTGCTTTCCTCGATTTACAAGATGGTCAAAGAAATCGCCGACAAGCGAAAGGCTTCCATTGACGAGATTTTTTTTACCCGTCGCATGATCCGGGAGTTTACCGGCTGGAGTGACTGGCAGGTCAAGGCCCACATCAAGCAATTGGAAGAGATGGAATACCTGCATGTTCGTATCGGTGCCCGAGGCAAGGAGTACGCATATGCCTTGAATTATCGAGGCCAGGGAGAAGACAGCGGCAAATGCTACCTGAACCTGACGCCGGTTGAGGAAATCAAAAAGCTGATGAGGCTTCGCAAAGCTACGACCCCACAAGTCAAAAAGGACAAGAATCCTGACAAGTAGGGTGTTTGACCCCGCTAGTAGGGTATTTTGGCAACTTGTAGGGTACTTGGTGGTCTTGAAAATTAAAGCTATCTGTTTGCAATTAAAAGAAAAACATAACTAGTTGGAGGTGAAGAAGGAAGAAAGCAAGGGGGAGAGAGGGGGTATCTAATGGACGTTGTCGTAACCATAGCTGAGTACAGGCAGCAGCTTAAATCCCTGGGCTATGCTGCAGCCACCATTGAAAGCTACAGCAAGAATCTGGATTTGTTCCGGCGATATCTCCGGGATGTTAATATTGCCGATTTGAGAAAGGTCACTTACCACAGCATCTGTGATTACCAGCAGAAGATTATGTCCGAGCCGGTGGCTATGGAGACCAAGGCGTTGAAGCTTCGAGCCGTCAAGCGGTTTTTTGAGTACCTTTGTCAAACTCACCGGCTGCTGATCAATCCCACTGAAGGGATCGTGGAGACCAACCGCCAAAACCGCAAAATCGGCACGGTGCTGACTGTTGCTGAAGTCAGAAGACTTTTTAAACAACCAAACCTGTCCCTAAGAACCGGCATCCGGGACCGGGCCATTATGGAAGTGCTGTATTCCACCGGCATCCGGTTGGATGAGCTGCTGAACCTGGAAGTCTATCATGTCGACTTTAAAGACAAGGTGCTTTATATCCGCAAAGGCAAAGGTAAAAAACAGCGAGTGGTTCCCTTGGGGAAAAATGCCGTCAAGTTCCTTAAAGAATACTTGGAAAAGATCCGGCCCTGGTACGGCAGAAAGAATCCCAAAGAACGAAAGCTGTTTTTGAACCAATCCGGACTTCCCATGACTGAAGGCAACGTGCGAGTGAACCTGCGCAAATACCGTGATTGTGCCGGCATCAAAAAATCAGCGTCTCCGCATACCTTCCGCCGCAGCTGCGCAACCCATCTTTTGCAAAACGGCGCCGACATCCGTTACATCCAGAAACTGCTGGGACATCGGCATTTGAAGACGACCCAGGCCTATACCCGCGTGATGCCGGTAGAAGTTAAACAAACCCACAACAGAACACACCCAAATATCAAGGAACAGAAAAAAAGAGGAAAGAAGGTAGAATGAAAATTAGGAAACTCATTCCGGTTTATTTGAAACAGCTTAAAGTGCTCGGCCGTTCGTATTACACCATCCGGGGGGCAAAATATGTGCTGCATCGTTTTACTCGATTCTTAGAAGCCGAAAGCGCTGATCACATCGAGGATCTTAACGCCGACATCCTGGCAGAGTATCAACAGGAGCTGTATTTTTCTTTAACCGCTAAAGGCAAACCGCTGACCTTGCGCACCCAGGCGCAAATGCTGGGTGTGATCAAGGGCTTTACCAGGTTCCTCAAGGATAAAGATTACCTGATCCATGACCCCGGCGAGAGCATCCGGCTGCCCAAAAAGCCCAAGCGCCTGCCAAAGGTCATTTTAAGTCCCAACGAGGTCAAGCAGCTTCTGGATGCGCCGGATATGCGAACCAACCGCGGATACCGAAACCGGATCATTTTGGAGGTTCTTTATGATACGGCCATCCGACGAGACGAGGTCCGCAATATCAGGCTTGTCGATCTCGATCTGGATGCCGGCTATATCCGGATCCGGAGAAAAGGCAACAAGGAGCGTGTGGTTCCTTTAAGCAGGCGGGTCTGTGAGCTGATCCAAAACTATATTCAGATGGTTCGACCCTGCTTTGTAAACGGCCGTGATCCGGGCTATTTGATCTTAAACCGCTGGGGCCGGCAGATGGATGCCAACGGCATCTGGGCGGTGGTCAAGCGCTGTGTCTATCTTGCCGGCATTAAAAAGAATGTCACCACGCATACGTTCCGCCACACCTGCGCTACCCACATGCTCAAAAATGGAGCCCCCACCCGGCACCTGCAGCAGATGCTGGGACAC
>CACVKW010000230.1 GCA_902749685.1 Olavius sp. associated proteobacterium Delta 1
ATTATCACTCTTGTCCAAAAACGAGTTTAGAATGAGTCATATAATGAGTTGTAAAACGAGTCATTGAAAAAAATCCTCCTTGTATGTAGGGTGGTTGTTA
>CACVKW010000231.1 GCA_902749685.1 Olavius sp. associated proteobacterium Delta 1
TTAACAACCACCCTACATATAAGGAGGATTTTTTTCAATGACTCGTATTATTACTCACTTTATGACTCATTCTAAACCCGTTTTTGGACAAGAGTGAAAA
>CACVKW010000232.1 GCA_902749685.1 Olavius sp. associated proteobacterium Delta 1
AATTGACGCACCTTCTCATAGGCGGCATATCCGATCAACAATATGGACTGAATCGTTGGGTCAACCATAGTATGCGATATGTAAACCACAACGATAAGATTGTCAAGTGT
>CACVKW010000233.1 GCA_902749685.1 Olavius sp. associated proteobacterium Delta 1
ATGACCAATGGTGGTTGTTTGAAGGTACCTAACTGATATTTTTACAAATATTGCTTGAATGAAAATTAAAATATTTTAAACATACGAAATGTAAGATAAACATCTTAAAACACAGAGAGAAAGCTAAGGAAGAAAAAATGTTACCTAAAATTACAAACTATATATTTCTGTTAGCTCTCAGCCTGCTGCTCACGGCCCCTGCTGCGGCCGAGACGACTGTGGTGGCTGGGGATGTGTCTGGCATGTGGACGGCAGCCGGTTCGCCATATCTGATAGAAGGCGATATCACAGTTCCAGCAGGGCAAACGTTGGTCATTGAGCCGGGAGTACAAGTGCACTTCCAAGGTTTGTATACGCTGACGGTCAACGGCACCCTGCAGGCCGTGGGCACCGAGAGCGAGCTGATCCTGTTTACCGGGATCCAAGCCACGGCGCACTGGCACGGCATTTACTTCATCGATGCCCCTGATGGCAGCCAACTGACCCACGTCATCGTCGAGAACTCATCGCGCGATGGCATCTTCATCGATAACGCCAGCCCGCTCATCAGCTACAGCACGATTCGGGCCAACGGCTATGGCGGCATTTACATGCTCAGCTCGAACGCCAGGCTGATCGGCAATCACATCATCGACAACACTAGCGAAGGTTCCGGCGGTGGTGTCTTCATGCGGGACTCGAACCCCGAGCTGACCGGCAACATCATCAGCAACAACGCGGTCATCGCCGCCCCCAGTGGGTTCACCTCTTCCACTCGCGGCGGTGGCGGCATCTTTGCGCGCAGTTCGGACCCAGTGCTTCGCGACAATGTCATCAGTAATAACAGCGTCAGTGCCGTCAGGACGCGGGGCGGGGGAATTCATTTCTACTACTCCGATCCTATCCTGATCAACAATACCATCAGCGGTAATACGGCCGGCCAAGGCGCCGGCATCTACCTCTATTACTCGGAACCGACCATTGTCAACACGATCCTGTGGAACGATGGCTCCGAGGAGATCTACGTCTCTGAATACGGTAGCGCCTCCGACGCCATCACCGTGGCCTACTCCGACCTGCAGGGCGGGCAGGCGGCCATCATCACCAACGGCAATGCCACGGTCAACTGGCTGGACGGCAATATCGGTACCGATCCGCTCTTTATCGACCCAACCAATGGCGACTACCAGTTACAGGCCGGCTCCCCGGCCATCGATGCCGGTACGGCCTACTTAGAATGGGAGGGCCAGGTGTTGATCGACCTGAGTCCCGGCGACTACAGTGGTTCCGCCCCCGACATGGGCGCTTTTGAATCTGGAGCGGCCGGCCCGCCCAACCAGCCGCCCGTGGCGGTTGCTTCTGTCGACCCTGACCACGGCAGCGCGCCATTGACGGTCCAGTTCAGCGCGGCCGATTCCACCGATTCCGACGGGACAATTGTCGGCTACGCCTGGGACTTCGGCGACAGCAACACCTCGGCCGAGGCCAATCCAGTACATACCTACATCAATGTTGGGCTCTATCAGGCCAACCTGACCGTCACCGACGACGGTGGGGCAACGCACAGTGATGTGGTCACCATCGATGTCCTCGACGGGACCACCATCTTGGGTGGCGACGTATCGGGCACGTGGACGACCGCCGGTTCGCCTTATCGTATCGAAGGCGCTATCACGGTTCCGGTGGGGGCGATCTTGACCATCGAGCCAGGAGTACAAGTGCTCTTCGCAGGTTCTCTGACGGTCAACGGCACCTTGCAGGCCGTGGGCACCGAGAGCGAGCTGATCCTGTTCACCGGGGCCTATCCCACGGCGCACTGGGGCGGCATTGACTTCATCGATGCCCCTGACGGCAGTCAACTGACCCACGTCATCGTCGAGAACGCATCGGGCATCGACATCAATAACGCCAGCCCGCTCATCAGCTACAACACGATTCGGGATAACGAGAATGCCGGCATCCAAATGGTCAACTCGAACGCCAGGCTGATCGGCAATCACATCATCGACAACACTAGCGAGAGACCCGGCGGTGGTGTCTACATGCTGGACTCGAACCCCGAGCTGACCGGCAACATCATCAGCAACAACACGGTCCGCGTCACTAACTGTGGGTTTTCCTGTTCTCCTCCTGCTGGGGGCGGCATCTTTGCGCGCAGTTCGAACCCCGTACTTCGCGACAATGTCATCAGTGGTAATAGTTTCCCCCAAGGAGGGGGCCGCGGGGGCGGCCTGAATCTCTACCAATCCGATCCGGTTCTGATCAATAACACCATTACCGGCAATACGGCAGGCGAAGGCGCCGGCATTTACCTCTACCATTCGACACTGACCATAGTCAACACGATCCTGTGGAACGATGGCTCCGAGGAGATCTACGACGACGATGGCAGTAGCTACAATCCCATCACCGTGGCCTTCTCCGATGTGCAGGGTGGGCAGTCGGCCGTCGTCACCACTGGCAACGCCACGGTCAACTGGCTGGCCGGTAACGTCAATGCCGATCCGCTTTTTGCCGACCCCGCCAACGGCGACTACGAACTACAGGCCGGATCTCCTGCTATTGATGGAGCTACAGCCTACTTCGAATGGGACGGCCAGGTCTTGGTCGACTTGGGTCCTGGCGACTACATCGGTTCCGCCCCTGATATGGGCGCTTTTGAATCGATCCACGCCGGCACCGCCAACCTGCCGCCCGTGGCTCAGGCTTCAGCCGATCCTACAAGCGGGATTGTGCCACTGGCGGTTCAGTTCAGTTCGACCGGATCCATTGATCCCGACGGAACAATCGTGGCCTATACCTGGGAATTCAACGACGGGAACACGTCATCCCAAACCAACCCCATACATACTTACATGGATGCCGGTGTGTATCAGGCCACCCTAACAGTTACGGACGATGACGGTGCAACGGGCAGTGCGACGGTCATGGTTACAGTTACCGCCGCCCAAAATGAGATCCATGTCCAGGCTCAAACCGTAACCCGGCAGAGACTGTGGTGGTTTGCCCGAGGGATCGACACGGTACTGGTGACCGATCAGAATAATCAACCTCTGGCGGGGGTGTCGGTTACGGCGACCTATTCCGGTCCTAACCAGGGCCAGGTTAGCGGAACGACCGGGAGCGACGGGAAAGCCGTTTTACGGACGGGAATAGTGTCGAATCCGCAGGGGATGTGGTGTTTTGAGATCACCACCCTGTCGAAAGATGGTTATGTTTATGATTTTGAAGCAAACGTAATAACGATTCAATGCGAGACAAACTAGAGATTCTTCAACCGTGATTCGAGGGGTAGAATCCTGACATTTTATGGGGTTCTACCCCTCGATCTATCATTGCAGGAACACCAATGCTGACAATTACAATGCTTTTGCCGAAATGCGTTTCTCATTAGATGATGGCTGGCCAGAAATAACCAATCTCATCCATTGAGGTGGATTGGAGCAGCGCGATTGGACCAACTCGTCCAATTGGGGTCGTCCATTAAAGTTTTGCCAATTAACGCGCACAAATAAGCAGAGGCGATTTAATTAAAGCGGAAAACCCAAAATGAGGGGAACCGAAATAAAAAAGTTCGGAAAGTCAACTACTGCATTTTATAAGCTACCTGCTTAATTTGCTGGGTTATGCCTAACTTGTGAATAGATAAGTATATACTTTTCCACCAAGCAGAATGAAGCTATTTGAGCAGATATATAATTCGGGCGAAAATATTTTGCATAATGTGCATGTTGCCGGTGGCTGCAAGAAGTGCCGTGCCAACGACCGCAGAAAATATCATAATGTCCGTTATGCGCTCAAAGAGACCAAGACCCCTGGAATGTTCGTAAGGACTGTATGATTATTTTTTATCTTTCGGATGCCGTTATACGTGTAGGACGAGAGGGACGTCCTTTAGTTTGTTAGTATAGGACGAGAGGGACGTCCTTTAGTTTGTTAGTTTAGATCGATGCTACCCCCAAAACTGAAAATGTGAAGGACGTCCCTAATAACCCGACAGAACCCATGCCAATGCGACTTGAGCTGCTGTGGCTTCAGATGCGATCTGTCAACTTCCCCGGTCCGCAAGCGACGCGAAACCCGGTTGGCGTTCTTTGCCGCGCGGAAGAAATTCAGCTCTTGTAGAACTCGAGATCCGGGCCGGCGATGGGGGCCACCGCGTCGATGCGTTTCTGGTGTTCGGCCTGGTTCAAGTTCCATGTTTTGCGTGCTATGGCAGCATTTTGGGAAACCTGTTGGACGCTTTCCATGCCACTGACAAGGGTGGTGATGGGCAGGGACCACACGAAGCCGAAGACATCCTCCACGGAAAGAATCGCCGGTATTATCGGCTTGACGGAGACATTCGTGCGACGCCAACCCTTGTTCCCTCCGAAGAAACGTCCGTCGGCCAGCGTTTTCATGGCCAGCACGCCAATGCCCGCCTTCACGCACTTGGGCACCACGTGAGTGACGAAGCTCTCGTAGTGGGGGTCGGCGGGGTTGACCGGCATCTGCGAGGTGACCATCTTCACACCCCGCTTTTGGAGCTCCTCCAGCATCTTGAGATGAGCTTTGTAGGACTCATGGCCGGTGAAGCCGATGTGCCTGGCCTTGCCCATTTTCTGGGCCTCGAGAAAGGCGTCGAGCACACCGTTTTGGACGCGCTCTTCCACATCCCTCGGGCTTCCGAGGGCATGCACCTGCCATAGGTCCACGTAGTCGGTCTTCATGCGGGAGAGGGAAGCGTCGAGATCCTTCAGGGCATCCTTCCTGTTTGTGGCCAAGGTTTTGGTCATGATGAAGGAAACGTCCCTGTACTTGGGAGTGAGGAATTTTCCATAGCGTTCCTCTGCTTTTCCACCGCTGTAAAAGGGCGCGTTGTCGAAGAAGCGTACCCCCTCCTCCAAGGCTTTTTCGATGATGGCCTGCGCGACCTTTTCCGAGGCACTCCCCACATGGGCTCCGCCAACGCCCAGGTTGGTCACGACCGGACCGGAAGAACCCAGCTTGCGCAGGGGCAGGAGCTTGCCCAGCCGGTCGGAGCGGGAGGAGGTGGCCGCGGCAATCTTTCCCTCGCCATGGGAAAGGCTGGGCACCATCAGCCCGACGGTGCAACCCGCCAGCATGGCCATGAACTCCCTGCGTTTGAGTCCCGTGTGCAGGTTGGCGGCGTTTTCATTCTCATGTTTCATAAAATCCTCTGTTGTACAGTGATTAATTAAAATTTTCCTGACAGGATTAGTACCGATCGCCTAATACACCCTGATTGATAAGGGACTCAAGACGGTCCAAGTGTTCCGTTCGTAAAGTTATATCTTGTGACGCCCAGTTTTCCTCCAGGCGTTCAGTTCTCCGTGTCCCCGGTATCGCGGCGAGGGGGACATCGCGCGACAGAACCCATGTCAATGCGACTTGAGCTGCTGTGGCTTCAATCTCTTCCGCGACTTCAGCTACAAAATCGGCCATCCGGCTGTTCCTGGCGATTGCTTCCTCGGTAAATCGCGGATTCTCCAACCTCCAGTCTCCGGGTTCTAGATCGCTTCGTGACCGGATTGCCCCGGATAAAAATCCTCGGCCAAGGGGACTGTAAGCCACAAATCCGATGTTAAGTCGTTGAATTGTTGGCAGAATGTCGGCCTCAACGTCCCGCGACCACAAGGAAAACTCGGTCTGGAGTGCACTGACGGGATGAACCTCGTGGGCGCGGGCGATGGTTTCCGGGTCTGCCTCAGACAGGCCGATATAGCGTACTTTCCCCGCCTTCACGAGCTCAGCCATAGCACCGACCGTTTCCTCGATCGGTGTTTCGGGGTCCACACGATGCTGATAGTAGAGATCGATGTAATCTGTCCCGAGGCGCTTCAGTGAGGCATCGCAACAAGCCTTTACATAATCCGCACTTCCTTTAATACCTTGCCAGCTGCCGTCTTCGCCGCGGGAAACGCCAAATTTGGTTGCCAAGGTGATTTGGTCGCGGCGCCCCTTGAGTGCCTTTGACAACAAGATTTCATTCGTAAACGGGCCATACATGTCTGACGTATCCCAGAACGTGCACCCAATGTCAGCTGCCCGATCGAGAACGCAAAGATTTTGAGCTTCTGAAGAGGAGCCGTAAAATTCCGACATTCCCATGCAGCCCAAACCGATTGCAGGCACACGAAGGCCTTGTGATCCAAGATTGATCTGTTTCATGACTCTGATGCCCTTTTGCTTATCTTTTTAGGAAGTTGCTCAGAGAAGAGTAATGTACTAGAGAGCAAAACTGTTATAAGTACGACCAAGTATTTCATGAAATCCTCCGTATTGGGACATAAGTCTTTTTATATACAGTACAAAGAGGACTCCTTAACAATGAAAATTTCCGTTGTACGGTGATTAATTAAAATTTCGCGCGAAAATCGCACAAAACCTCTGTCAGACGCCCACCGCCTGTTATGAATATATTATTCCGAATTATGCGCGCGATAACCTTAAATGGCCTCCGCGCATTCCCATTTACCTGTTTTTCGCATATTTTCCTTGATTTGAAGGATTGGCATAATGAAAAAACCTTCAAAATCATACCGGTACATCCCTCAAATCCGCTTATGCACATTTTTCCACAATTTGGCTAACACTTCTCCTACTTCAATTCAATTAATTTTTCGTTAATTTTTTGTTAATACATTTAAAGCTTACCAAAAATCGACCAATAATGGTGACGTAACGGAAACGCCGTCGCGATATTTACATGCCAGTGGCCGCGACGATCTTTACGGTTACGGCCTGATCAATGCCCGCAACGGAAATTAGAGGCACGTCCGTTATATATTTACATTTTTACAAGCTTTTAAGTTGAGACACTTTAAATGATATTCGATATTTATCAACTTCCTATCAGTTCTTTTTGTATCTG
>CACVKW010000234.1 GCA_902749685.1 Olavius sp. associated proteobacterium Delta 1
ACTGTGAAATAGGGAAAAAATCGGATTTAAAAGTTTAATTTCAGTGGGTTATAAATATTCTAATTATTTCTCCGCGCTAGCGGTATGTCCAACGTCTGCGGATAACCAGCGGACCAGGAGACTTTCAAGCTTGCAAGGCATTTCCGGTAAACCGCATCAATTTTCCCGTCTGGTTCATCCGCCTGGTTATGTGAAATTATTTTTTATTATTAAGCCTTTTGATACCGTCTAATCCAATTTTCTCAAAATACTCAGATTGCGATTGAAGAAGATAAGTGTACTCTTGTCTGGAAAGCTTATATTGGCCAGCTTTTTCATAAGCAATGGCAAGACCATGATGAACGTTTAGATTTCTTTGGTTCACAGAGAGAAATTTTTTATATGCCGTAATCGCATTTTCATAATCACCTAACCTTATATAAATTTCACCTAAAGATAGGTAAGCCCCCGGATATTTGCTTATTTCTTCCGGTCTGATCGCTTTCTCCCATTTCAGGGAATGTTTTAGCGCGGACTCATAATTTCCCTGCATGTAATAAATCGCAGCTAAATGACCATAATATGACGGCTCGCTCGGATCTGATTCAATCGCCTTAATCGCAAATTCCTCTGCCTTAGCATATTCCTTATATGTCAAAGCATATACTGATTTCTCATAAAAAGGATTTTTTGCCGGTTCTGTGTAAATTTTGGCATTTTCGATTTCTTGCTCTGTAAACTTTAGATGATAGTCAGGTTTTCGTCTGAATTTTTTAATTACGTCTAATGCTTCTTCTTTATCAGAGTAACTCAGGACAAATTTACCGTTTTCTGCAGCTTGGTAAATTTTACCTACAAATATTATATCGGATGCAATACGAATTCTAAGTTCTTTTCCAATATTCTGGGTTGTAATTTCCTTTAATTTCTGATGATATTTTACAGAAATCTCGATCTCTACTCCTACAACCGATCCCATCGTTTCGTTTAGGCCAATTTTTTCAATCTCAACTGATTTTATCCTAACTGGATTTGTGTCACTTTCTACTATTTCAAAAATAAGATTTGTTGCTTCTGGACTTTTACAAGCGGCTACGAAAATGAAAATATAAGCTAAAGAATGGTAAAAAATTAAGTGGAGAATTTTATTCTTCGATCTCATAATTTTTTTATTTAGGCACAGAACCAACAAACCCCGCAGTTAGCGCAATTTGCCTTTTATTAACGGGCATTTCATGATGAAGCATGATTCAGCAGAGGTGCAAACATGCTTCATCGCCAA
>CACVKW010000235.1 GCA_902749685.1 Olavius sp. associated proteobacterium Delta 1
CAAGGAAAAATATCAAGCCCCCGATCAAAAACAACAATATCACCCACCACTCCATATCTAACAGTACCTCCCAGACCCCTCAATTATTTATCTTCATGGCCGGGTATTGATCTCATTTTGATAAAGAACTGGCGACCAAACTGAATGGCAAGCGCCAGACTC
>CACVKW010000236.1 GCA_902749685.1 Olavius sp. associated proteobacterium Delta 1
CCATCTAATTGAAATTATGGGCAAATCTATATTTATCAAGAAAATGCAATATTTAAACGTATTATCAATAGGATAGAAAAACTCACAACATAATAGCAGCTATCCGTAACCGAGGCTCATTTGGGATAAGTATCTGAAATTTCTAAGGGTCGATAATTATGCATATACGTTGGAGATATGCAGGTTTGATAACGCCCAGCTTCAGCAGACGCCAGCTTAATGCTAATCATTACTGAAAAGTATAAAATGATGAATAAAAAACAACTTTAAAAAACGGCACGGTTCTGGCGGTCTGCTGGAAGCTATAGTTATGAGGTAAAGGTCTATAATTTACCAAGACCTTCAAGCCATTTTTTGATAACGGGTCGTATTTCAGGGCGAACAACCACGCCCATGTGTGTTAGACCTGCCAAGAGCTTTACCTGAACTGATGTGTATTGAGAAATCACGGGTTCAAATTGATCAGCGATAAAAGCGTCGTCTTCATTTCCTACAACAACTAATAATGGTTGCGTTATTGCTCTAAGATCTTTTTCATAGTTGCGAGGTGCATATGACTTGATGAGTCGATGAGAATAAGACAAGGTTTCGGTCCCGTCACGGGCCTCTTCCGGCATGTTGAACTCGATGGCTGTCAGATAATCAAACCAGTGGATCCCCACATTATTTAAAATAGTTAATCCAATAATGCGACCCGTATAGGGACGCGCCCATCCGCCTGAGTTGGGACGCATCGTAGGTGCATTATACTTGAGGAAAGGTGCTATCAGCAAATAGGCGTTGGCTTTCTCACTGTAACGGCTTCCGGCAAAACGTATCGATAGCCCGCCTCCAGATGAATGGCCACCTACAATCAGCATTGCCTTAGGGTTATCTTTCTGGATAATAGCAATAAGATCCATTAAATCATCTTCAAATTGGCCAATGTAGTCCACATCGCCTCGTCTTTCAGGGGTAGTCCCATGTCCTCGTAGATCCGGAGTATATACCTGAGCCAAACCTTCAGCACTAATGAATTCAGCTAAAGGAAGAAAATATCGACTATGCCAACCTGAGCCATGTAACAATATGAGTACTTTATTTGATTTTGCTTGATAATACCGATAAGGCAATTTTGTGCCATCTCTAGCAATAAAACGGTTCAGTTTTGGTAGGCTCGAGTAATTATCAATTAGCCCAAAAAATTGAGATACGCAAATTATATTTCAAGCTCTATTTCATTCAAATGTTTACGCGGCTCTTTAAGGATTTTCTTGCTCATGTATGTGGCCTAGTAAGCACGCGCGTTTGATAGCGTATTGAAAAATGCTACCGGTTAACAACCTTCAAATCAATCACCAGAAATACTTGATTATCGATCCTAAATTGCGCTTGACCCGCCGTCTACCATCATTGTCTGGCCGGTCATAAAATCAGATGCTTCCGAGCACAGGAACAAAACCGGCCAGGCGACATCCGCCGGCTCTGCTATTCTTCCGATGGGAATCGCTTTTACGATCTGATCATAAAATTCGGCATTCGACCAAAAGGGTTCACTGAATTTGGTGCGGACCATACAGGGCGCAACCGCATTGACCTGAATATTAAACGGTGCCAGTTCCTGGGCCATGACCTTGGTCATCATCTCGATACCGGCCTTGGCCACGCCGTAAATCCCCATGAATGGTGCCGAACGCCGGCCGGCAATCGAAGATAGACTGACAATCTTGCCCCTTTTCTGCTGCCGCATGATCTGACCCGCTTTGCGGGAGCATCACTCTTGTCCAAAAACGGGTTTAGAATGAGTCATAAAGTGAGTAATAATACGAGTCATTGAAAAAAATCCTCCTTATATGTAGGGTGGTTGTTA
>CACVKW010000237.1 GCA_902749685.1 Olavius sp. associated proteobacterium Delta 1
ATAGGGTCCCGTGTTATCCACTTTCCCAATGCAGGCGCATAATAGCGATAGCCAAAATATAAAAGCCCGGAATCGGCAAAGTAACGTTTGGTCGAATACTGAAAGGGCTGCGCCAAGCTGCCGGCTTGGGTCTGCAGACGGCCAAAGCTGTCGTAGCGGTAAGCCGCGGCTACAGACTGGGCCGTGTCGAGCACGGCCGAGACATTGCCTTTGCCGTCATAAAGGTAAGCGTAGTCCATGGCCCCCTGGCGCAGGCTAAGCAACCCGCCGATACCGCCGCCCATATTTATACCCCAGGTAAACTCCCTTGTGATCTGGTTGGCGCCGTCACGGTCCTGGATCGCCAGGCTGCCGCTTCGCACAATGCGGGTATCGGCCGTTAAGATACCATTATCATACTTTTTG
>CACVKW010000238.1 GCA_902749685.1 Olavius sp. associated proteobacterium Delta 1
CATTGAAAGTATTGACTGATCCTGGATTCTGGTTTCTGGATACTGGATGTCGTTGAAATTCACCGATAGTGTCCTGAGAGATATCCAGCATCGAGTATCCAGCATCCAGCATCAGCCCGGAAAAAGCAACGATCTCAGGCATAACG
>CACVKW010000239.1 GCA_902749685.1 Olavius sp. associated proteobacterium Delta 1
ATACCGCACGCGCTATTTTACGGATTCGGGCATCATCGGTTCAAAGGAATTCGTGGCTGAAAATTACCAGCGATTTAGGCATCTATTTCACTCAAAGCACGAAAAAAAACCCAAACCGATCAAAGGCTTGGATGGAATGTATTC
>CACVKW010000240.1 GCA_902749685.1 Olavius sp. associated proteobacterium Delta 1
GCGCCTGCATTGTCGATGCAGGTGGCCAAAGAGGCGGGTAACAAATCAAGTAGAACAAAACCTTACGGCCTGAGCCAGCTATTCGACCTGCAATGGAGCTATATCGCTAGATTCTGCCTCACTCTGGAGAAGCTTCTGCTTTACCGGCATGCTGCGATCACTGGCTGAGCGGCAGTAAAAACCAATTCAGAAAATAAAAGGCATTCATCATAATTTGCGCTCACAAAATATCGATTCAGGCAACA
>CACVKW010000241.1 GCA_902749685.1 Olavius sp. associated proteobacterium Delta 1
ACAACCACCCTACATATAAGGAGGATTTTTTTCAATGACTCGTATTATTACTCACTTTATGACTCATTCTAAACCCGTTTTTGGACAAGAGTGATTTTACAATGTAATACATAATTTGAAAGTTTCATGTGGAGTAACAGAAAAAGCAGAGACTTTTCGGGCTCTGCTTTTAATTCGAAAAACTATTTTAATAATCTTCAGATTGAGTACCCTCCACCCGAAATATATTGTCGTAAAATCCTGAATAAAGACCCGAGGATCCAAGATCAACAGACACCGATTGATTACTGATTCTCTATTTTGGCAATATTCACTGTATGGTCTTCTAAGAGGCGTTCCGGGAACTCAATCACAACACCGCTTTCAGCCATCTCATAAGTAACAGTTTGTCTATCATCAACAGAACCTTTTCTGCGGCTTTCGAAGAGGCGCTGCTTTGCAGCATCTTCAGCGGCGATTTCTTCCGAAGTCATCAGGAACGATACTATCTGTCCGCTTTCACCCATCTCAAATGTTTTGAACCTCGGTGCAGCTTGTTGCGAAGTGCGTGCTTTACTTTTTACCCCTCTTACATTTTCGGCCTCGAGGGCAGCAATTTCTTCAGATGTCATCGGGAAAGAAACGATTTGACCGCTTTCTCCCATTTCAATCGCGATATGCCTTTCCTCTGCCGATACATTGTATATGGAAACCATAATCACCATTGCCAGAATACTTATTGTCGTTATGATATCTTTTTTCATTTTCTCTCTCCCTGAGTCAAATTTTATTTATTGCTGATGTTAGCTGGTACTCAATAAGAGAGCAAACCCTATGCCAAACTTGAATATCGTATGCTAATTATGTGCTAACTATATGATAATATATGTTATTTAAATAAATAAATAAATACTTCATACACTGGATAGTAATATTAACAACATCTTTTGGGAATCAGTAGTTGCGCTAAAAATTTTCGCAGTAGTAGCTCTAACTGGATAAAAAGTAACCACTGAGATGGTAGAGGGCTCGGCATCAAGCCCTCTGACATTTTTTACTTCAGCTCAATAGTTGACCAAGTCCTGCAGCTTTCAGAGTCGCCTCATCAGGTCCTCGCCCAGTACAACAGTCTGCAAGTTTACCATCAATGACAACCGCTGGAACAGAACGGACACCGAGTTGCCTTGCCCGGTCTGTAACATGGGCATCATTCATATCAAGAACTGTAACTTCACAGGATTGACAGGCATTTCCTTTAACCAGATCAATCGTTTCCCGGCACACAGCACAACCCGCACTAAATACTTCAATTGTTTGGCCTCCAACTACACTATAAGACCCATACTTAAGTATAGGTCAAGAAAAAAATGAAAGTTTTAAAAATTAAAAAACTCGGGAAAAAACCATTCACCCAACCTGCGGATAGAGCTTGTAAAAAGATATCAAGTAATTATGTTTAATTTATCCGGTTGAATTCAGATTACAGCGGCTGCCTACGAATTAATTAAAGCCATCTCGCTCCTGATCACACAGCTTCTGTCAATCCCGGCCGTATATTCAGTAACTACAGCTGATCTTGACGTTCGAATCCACCTTAATCGCATACATAACTTTTATCTGGTTAGAGGTGTTCTGATAATTGTTCATTGCAATTTGAAGAAAACTTTTAGCGGTTGATTAGAATGAAAGGAAGGAAAAATGAATAAGAAAAAGAATCGTTGTACCTTAGTATATACCCTGGCAATTTTTATTTTGATTCCCTGGCCTTTTGCGGCCTTTGCAGATGGATTTCACGATGCACCCTACGATTTTTTATTTGGAAACCACATCGATACCCATCAGAAGACGAGTCTCAGTATCAGAGACGGTCAGCCCAAACGTCTGAGGGGTATTTTCTACATTATTTTTACCGGGGATGTTGACCCGACGTCGGGGCTGGCAATTGCCCGTCATCCCCGCGGAGCGGGCCATGACGAAGAATGTGGTGTTGATGATATTGACTGCAGGGTAGGATGGGTGATCCACGCTAAACCGGGAGCGGCGAAATTTCTTTATCACAACGGCGTGAACGGCGACGATCATCCCGTCTGGATGGTCAACCGCGTTGATATACCCCAGCGGGGAAGTTATACGCATTTTCACTGGATCGGCAAAGACAGCACTGATCCCAGGGCTCAAGAAGAGTTTCCAGACGAATGTGACGTGGATATGGCCGGCCAACTCGATAATAATGCGGAAAATATAGTATGTCCCGGCTGGTTTTTACAGATATTTGCCGTCAAAAAATTTGCTTTCCAACACGGAGGCGAGATTGTGCCTGTAAGTCCTGGAATCGATAACGCCACCCATTTAAACCTGGTAACCAACTATGCCGAGGTGTCGGGAATAACAAATACAAGGTAAGGATATGTTTTGCTGTGAGTAATAAGTTTTTCTAAAAGGGTCCAATTATCGGTACCGTTTGGAACCCCGGTGAACAACGATCGTCAGTGTTCAGTCGACCATTACGTTTGAATGAATAGTTATCTGCTGGATGACATAACGGTGGGGTCATGACCTAGGCCGAGTTAATTCTTGCCCAACAAACCGGGTGCTTTGTGCACCCGGCCGAAAGTTCAATTTAGATAGCACTGGTGCTCTTTCTCATGTATGCTTGATGAACCGGCAAAATATAAAATTTTGTGTTACACCTGAAGGCGTCACATGACTTTCCAAAAAATATTCGACCAAGTTGAGATTTTGCTTTATTAATAGATTTGCCCGAAATATCTAAAACTGTCAATTTAATATACCCTTGACCAAGAAGGTGTTCAGATAGTTTTGAGGTTCCACCACCAACGTCGATAATCCTGCAGTCAGTACCCACACATGTATTACTGATAAGCTTCAGGGATCTTTCAGGAAAGGCCTGGTACCAGCCAACCTCAGTTGATGACAGCTTTTGATAGACACGCTCCCAGTGATCTTTTCGATTTCGCTTAAAAAGTGTCAACTCAGGTCCCTTTTCATGGATTCAAAAACAGCCTTGCTAATTTCCCCCCGGGCGTATCGTTCCTTGAGGATCTCAACGGAACTTGATCTCCTCTGTTCAGTGGGTTTACCACTGCTGGTTGTCTGGATCAACCTTTTGATAAGAAACACGAGCGCTACAATCGCAAGCACCCAGAAGAGCATCATAAAAATCATACCAAACCACCCCATCCCCCAGTTACCCATCATGCCCGGTCCCATTCCCCAACCACTGTTACTTCGCTGCTGAGCCAGGGCCTGATTCCATGGGAGCAGCATTGCAAAGAGCGGCAAGAAGATCTCTGAGCATGCCCTTAAGATTTTTGTGAATTTCATGTGTCCGTCTCCTGATCAGATATTAGAATTACGACGCCTAGTTCAGCTGTAAAAATCTTTTTCCATCAAAAGTAATTTACCTATGCTGATTGTTTGCAATAGTCTCTGGAGGCTTCACTGGAAATTTGATAACAATGCCGCTTTCCGCCAGTTCAAAGGAAGTCACTGGCTTATTGGCTTTATCAAGCCCTGATTTTCTGAGGGTCGCAAGGCGGGCATTGTCTGCGTCTTCAGCAGCAATTTCATCCGGGCTCATCGGAAACTCAACTGTCTGTCCGCTTTCGGCCATTTCAAATATTTTTACCCTATTTTGAGCTATTGCCGGATCTGTCTCCAAAGTCATTCCTATGGTTAGTAAGATTGCTATGATTAAACTGAAAATTTTCATTTTGCTCTCTCCTTTATTTCGAATTTGAAATACAAATGCGAAATATACATGTCCTGCTATAGGAAAAAGCAAGCTTAATGCCAAATTAACCGTAAGGAAAATGATGTATTAATAATCGCCTGAAATTACGATACTATTTCTCTTTTTCGTTTCTATAATATGGACGCCCATATTTTCATTATGCGAAAATAATGCGCGATATTTGTGATCCAAATCAGTCTAACCGGCAAAATATTACTCACTTAATTTTCTTATTACATACAAAGTGATTCCAATTTTTTTATCAATGCCTTCTCTTTTGGAACGCCCCTGAAAGCCAATGTGTCATTGATGATAATAGCGGGAGTTGAAAGGACTCCATATTGTGTTCCGATTTCCGGCGATTCCGCCACATCTACGGTTCGGTAACTCAGCCCTGGAAATTCCTGCCGGCCCTGTTCGACTACTTTTTGTACCGTCGCTTTCGCCTGACCGCATGTCGTGCAACCCGGCGCAGTCAAGATTATTATCTCGATACTCATTGCTTCCTCCTTCTTACTGAGAGGGTTACCTTGAACGTTGAACCCTGAACCTGTGAACCTTTGTTGTAATTTTATCCCATATAAAGTTTCAATAAGATATTTATGATCAATAGCGCAAAAATAGACGGAAAAATCATGGCCTTGGTTCTTGAAATAGAATTACTGACGATATCTTTAATTGCCAGGTATCCGCGACTTATGCCGAAGTAAAGTCCGGCCAACAGTATCAGCCCCTGGATTAAAGGAATCCAATCCGGCAGAAACGGCTTGTACGGGTAATGAGCAGTGCCGAAAAGATTCCACCCCAACCCCAGGGGATCAGATAATACGTTTAGGATATAGCTATAATTCACCATAAGCATCGGCAGGCTGAAGGCGATCCAGGCAAAAATGCCAACCGGCACCATTATATAGGCCAACCGTAGGGTCATGGTCCGGTTGCTGACCCGGTTGCCGGCCATGCGGTTTGCCAAGCGAGCCACCAGCGCAAAAATCCCCGGAAACAGCAGCAGCGCCGAGCCCCAGAGGGAAGCCAGGTAGATGAAAAATGGTACAATTTCTCTGCTTTCGGTGACATTGGCGGCATCCTTGATTACAGCCCACGGACCTCCCATGGTAATACTGAATGCAATGGCCACCACCAGCATGATGATCACATTAAACATCTCATCATAGCCTTTCAGTAGGTGGTCCGAGCCAAACGGCCGGATGAAAATAGCGACATTATCCTTGGGACAGCTTTTGATGCATTCGGTGCAAAGTCCGCAATAATTGTTGCGATTCATCGTGCCGAGATACTGTTTCCAGGGGCAGGCCCAACCGTCAGGCCCGCCGGAGAAGCATGACTTTTCCCGGTGTTTTTTGCAAATGTCGAGATCGACGGCCCGCAGTTCCGTCATCGAAGCCATGGAATAGGTGCCCAAAAATCCGCCCACCGGGCACAGATACTGGCAAAAAATCCTGCGGCGATAGACCAGAGCCATCACAAGACTCACGGCCAATATACCCAGAAACATAAATGCCGTGGCAATCGGACGGGTGATTAGAATAATGCCGAATGAAATCAGCGATAGAAAGAGAATGTTTTGCAGCCAGATATTGTCAGTTATCTTCGGCCAATCTTTTTGCAAGCCGGTAAACCGGTGATGTAATGCTTTAAATTTTTTTTCGACATATCGTACGCCTGTCAGGCTCCTGCGGCTCAGCCATTCAGCGGGCGCCGGCAGCGGACACACCATGCACCAGATCCTGCCGCCAATCGGCACGATAATGGCCTTGAGCACAAACCACCACAGGATCCAGACAAAGATAATGGTTATATTGCGGTTGCCGACCGGGCTGCCACGCAGACTGCTGATAATGAAAAGGTAAAATATTATGAAATTCGGCAGGATCACCAGAAACTGGAAACTGCGCAGCTTGAAGATTTTGGCCAGCCATGGCAATTTTTCCAGCAGGTTGATGCGGTTGAAGCCTGAAAAGCCGGCGCCCGTATCGGACTGCATATAGAGCAGCAAACCGAACACCAGCCAGATTGACAGGGAAATGAACAAATAATAAGAATTGTTGGGCCTTACAATGAGTTCGCCCGTCATAAAGGGATGCAGGTTGCCGCAGGTTTGCGTGCACCTGAAGGTAAATTTGCCGGCCTTATCGGCTGTAAATTCAACATCAGGGACCCGGTCCCAGTCACTTTGAAGGCTGCCGTCATCATCTTCCCAGGTATATTTTAGAAAGGTTGCCCCCTTTCGCATTATGAACTCCAAGGGGTGTCCGTCGAGGAGAAATCCGTGGGTGGCGTCCAGGGAACCGGGCTTGAAAAGGATTATATCGCCTTGATTGACGATGATCCGCGATGGAGAATAGCCGTATTTTTTAGCTTCCAGAGATATCGTATGCGTTTTCGTTTTGGCCGGTAAAAATTGAATTGTTAGGGGTATGACCATCGCCGCAACGAAACTTAAAGAAATTAAATACCAAACTTTTTTTCTGCTCATTTTCACCAATCATCGTTTCCGTACAGGTTGCTGCGGTCATTGCGCTGATCTCAGGCTTGATGTCGTCGCCCCAGATTCATTTGTCAGGTTCTCAAACAGGGCGAATGCTTTTTTACCGTCCCATTTCCGGGGTCCCAAAACCTTGCCGATAATGATGCCCTCCTTGTTCAGAATAAAGGTGGTCGGAATGGCGGTAATTCTAAAACGGGCGCCGACCTCTCCGTCTGAGTCCAACAGGGTCGTAAAATTCAGCTTATAGTCTTTGAAAAACTGTTTTACCTGGGAGACAGGCTCCTGCAGGTTAATGGCTACCATTGCAAAATCTTTATTTTTAAACTTTTGATGCAATTTTTCCATGTGCGGCATTTCAATCCGGCAGTCAAAACACCAGGTGGTCCAGAAATTAAGAAAAACAATCTTGCCTCTGAAATTCGAAAGACTGACCGGCCGGCCGTTCGGATCCATAAGCCTGACGTCGACCGGTAAAACCTGAGCTATTTTAATAACACCCATATCACCAAATAGCCGGTCTAATCCCTGGCTGTCAGTCTTGGCCCATGATTGGTCATCAAACAGATAAAAGGCCGAGAATCCGGAAAAAACTATCGTAACAAAAAAAAGAAAAGCCGGCCGGTTAGCTAATAATTTCTTCATTTTGAGTCTTTATTTGCCTCAATCTGGCAGTCCACCTGAGGCTGGTAAACTTCGGCGGTCAGCGGCAAGGCTTAACCATATCCTCTTGTACGAAACATTGATTTAGATATGATAACAGGGTTAACAGGATTTTTTTGTTTAGTAGAACAATATCCCGTTGATCCAGTTGATCCTGTCAAAAAAATAAATAGACTGAATACATTACTTCGACGTTCATGAGTTTCTATTTCGATTTGACTGGCCGATCAGCAGCCGACGGCAGGGCTAACCCGGAACCCTGCCTGCCCTCCGTAGCCTGGAAGGCGAAGGAGGGAACCTTGAACGTTTCGCTGCATCATTTATACAAGACACCCGGCACACCCCTTTTGAGATTGAGCTGAACCGTCACGTCCCCATCCTCAGAGACAGCAGCGGCTTTTTTTTGGGTTTTGAGTTTTTCGTGCCAGGTTTTAACTATATACTTTCCCGGAGCAAGATCCGTCAGGTCTCCCAGTCCTGCCTGTTGCAGATAATTTGGATCGGGAATCTGAAAATTCCCTTTTTTGTCCGTTACTGCAAAATATGGATTTTTCATCACCAGGATATAGGCCGCCATTTCAGCGTGGACGTCGCAACGAAGCTCCACGATGCCGGGTTTATCAAATAAGACCGCTTTACTATCCCCGGGTTTATAGCTTCCCAGGTTGAATCCTTTAGTCCGGGACATGGAAAAGATATTGTGATCCACCTGGTCATTGTTGGGGAACCTTACGGTAGAGCCCACCAAAACCGGTAAAACATGGGGTCTAAACTCCAGGTTGCGTTGATCCATGACGAAGTTTGTCTTTGACAGATCCATGGAACCCGAAGGTGCTTTAGTTAGATAAACCAAAATATTGTCCGGAGACCGCAATCCTTTTACCTTCACTGTTCCTTTAATCTTTCCGGCCAGCGCAAGGCCCGCAAAATATATCAATATTAAAAAAGCAAATAATAGTACGAATACAAAATATCTTCGCAATTGTATGTCCTCCATGCCTTACCATACGCTGCTGGTAATTAAGATATCATTAACGTTCCAATTTTTGACTTTTGCCAAAGGCTTGATAACCGGTCGATAGATGAGACTGGCCTCGGCCGTCGGTTCGTCTGCGGGATCTTCGAGGGCAAATTCGTATGTAAGCGTCACTGTCCTCTTAGGCCTGATTCGGGTATCGGAAACGACCCGGGTGGCATTCCAGAAAGGTACGTTCAGATTACCTTTGTCATCGCCAAGCACCCGGGCAAAAGCCGCCCCGGGCAGGCCGGCATAGTTCCCTTCTGCACTGTCTCCATTTCCGGACCAATCGGGAAGCCGGCTGCCCTCAATTAAATTTAAAGTTTTGCCGCTGGAATCCGTGACCTTGAGCAGCAGCATCACACTTCGCATGGTCTCGCCCGTAGGCACCCAGTGACCACCGTTGGTGTTGGTAATGTAGGCATTGATGTTGAGCTTGTTGCCGACTATCTCCCCTTCCAATTCAAGCGAAAGGGCGGTCTTTAATTGGGTTTCGGTACCGCCGTCAAAATGGTGGGGGCGAATGTTATTCGGTGAACGGTAAGTGCCCCACATGTTTCTGGCGTTGCCGTCGACGACATAGTTGTCATACGGCAGCATCTCTTTGCGCCAACTCATATGACAGTCCTGGCATTTCTTGCCTTTGTTGGAGTCATCGGATGGCAGCTGATCCTGCCATTGCTTCCACTCGCGGTAGGTGGTCTGGATGGGCAGGGTTGTGTTATCATCCAGCCCGAACCCTTTTAATTCCGCTGCCGAATAGACCTTGCCGGCGTTCCAGGCTTTTCCCTTATCCAACTTTTTGAAATGATTGTGGCAAAGCGAACAAAACTTTCCCTGATCGAAAACCGGATTATACGATGCGGCCATTGGGGGTGCCGACACATCATCGTACGGACCGAACACGAGGATGGAGTTTCCCCGGGCAGGGGATTGTCTTTCCTGAACTGCAGCAGCCCCGCTGGGTTTAGTTTTATCCTTGATCACGTTTCTAACCTTGTGGCAGTAATCACAGCTGATTCCGTCCCATTCTGTCCGGGGAGAACGAAGTACGTCCGTTAAATCTTGCGAATAGGGGACGTTATCGGCAACCGATGGTGCATGGCAGGTGGTACAGTTGCCGTCACTGGTCGGGTTGTCCAGCCGATAGCCCGGTCCGATTCCCGGCCGCAGAAGAGCGTCAGTTCCGTAATACATGTCCAGCACTTTTGGATTGGATGTGGTGTGAGCCATTTTGGATTGGTCATAGTACCGGGTTAAATTAACATGGCACCTTGAACAGGTGACCGGTGATATGAACCTATAACCAGGGTGGTCATTAAGAAAAACCGGATTGAGAAAGATATCCTGGATGCGACCGGAGCGATTGGCTAGCTGCCCGTTGTTGAACCAGCCCTCCTTGCCGGCGGCAACGATCAGCCGCGCGCCCGGAGTGTATTCGGATTGAAGCTCATAGTACCCCTGGCGATCGGTAAATGAAAAATCTTTTTCACCGGCAATTCGCACCCGGGCATTTTCCACCGGGCCATATTCAGAAATGACCCGGCCCCTGATAACGATCGTCGGGCGGTTACCTGCCGAGGTTTGGGCGATACTCGTTTTAATGGAATATCCGGCCGTTATTAATCCTGCTAAGATGGCCGAGCCGATTAAAATGAATTTTAAATTTGCCTTCAGCATTGCTAATTCCCTAACCCGGACGGACCGGAATCAAACAGAATGAAGTCTATACGAAAACACGAAACAGAAAAAAGAGTACCATTTCGTGTTTTCGCGGGTATGAGATCCGCCCCGGGCGGATTGCCACAAACAGAACGAAAATAATATATAAGCGCCTAAGCCCGTACCACCAGCGTGCCCTGCATGTTCTGATGGCTGTCGCCACAGATGGCATTGCAGGAGAAGGTAAAGACGCCGGCCTTGTCGGCTTTAAACGACACATACGTGGCCTTGCCGGGCTGAATCCCATCGGTTAAAAAAACAGCGAAATCTTTCAGGCTGAATCCATGTACCACATCACTGCTCGTCAATTTGAAAACGACCAGGTCACCTTTTGATACTTGAATGACCGGTTTTTCGATAGGCTGACCCTGCTGTTTCCAGAAGGATACAGCCTGGTAGGCCGGTGCTTCACCGATTAGCCAACCTCGTTCCGCATGCCCGGTCAGCGTAAATTGCCTGGCATCCGGTGAGACTTTAGTCGATGAAATATATTCATCATAATACGAAATACCAAAAGGCAGACCCACTACAATCAATACGATCACAACCAGAAAGAAGAGGTCCAGTTTTTTATTGCCTGTTCGCATGGGTAACTCCTCAAACGGGTTAGTTTAGCAATATCAGACGGCCGGAGCGTTTATCCACGCCCAACAGCTGGACGATTTCCAGGCCCTCGTCGACTATTTCCACCGCATAAAAACCGCCGTTATCTTGAACTTTACCGATTGCAAGATTGGGATTTAACCGTTTAACGTAACTGGTGACGATTTCCCGGGCCTGGTCTTCAGAGACAGCCGATTTTTTTGCAAGAAGTTCACCTGAATCACGCCTTTGGGGCACATAACCGCTGCCGCCGGATTGTCCCCAGCCGCATGCGCCGGCAATATCCACCGCTACTAAATTGATCATACCCATGAGGGCCAGAATTGAAACACCAAGAATTATTGTTCTGAATTTTTTAGTCATGGTTAAACCTCCTTAGTTTTTTGCTGATGGTTGAATTTATATTTCCTAAAATACTGTCTTTGTGCATTATCGCGATATGGCTGTTTTCATATCACAAGATGATAACGCTTCGATCAATGGATTAGCCGGGCAATTATTAGACTTTTATTTTTATCCTATAAGCAATGAATGTGCCATAACCTGAGAAAAATTGCACCGGTCTATTAACTCGCTGAAATATATAAGATTTATGGCTGAATATATCAAATAAAAGCTTTTGTAAAAACACTCAGTTGCGCACCGTTGAACGGAATTGGATCGAAACTATCCAGACGGTTAAATAGAGTGCGAAAAAATTACCCGGTTCGCAAAAGAATTTGTGGATTGAACTGATACGATATGGTTTGAAAGTTTTAACAAAGAAGGGCAAGATTGAGTAAATAGATAGGTGATGCAATAGCCACCACCGAGGAATGGACTGGTGAAATGGAACTATTGGGGAAAAGGTCTCTGCTATAATCGATAGCCGCACCAGCGGGAAGGCTGGAATCTTCATGGTTGTCGACTCTGATAGCTGATATTAGAAAGTCCTGGCTATCGAATATTCGGCTGGCTGTAAACCCGCAAGCGTTGTCAGGGGTTGCAGGCTGGCAACCATCAGGCATGAAATCCGTTTGCGGATCGGTTGGATGGCGATGATCCATTTGACTGCATTTAAAACAACTTTCATCACCATTACAGCCGCCGGCAAACGCATGGGTTACGAACAGACAAATGCTAAAAACCAGAATCAGCGGTATGCTCAAGGTTTTATTCGTAACCAAAGTGTGTATGTTTGATTTTAATTTCATACTGAAATGGTAGTATATATTAGTGCGATTTAGCCGTCAAGTCTAAAATCTGAAAATTGTCACCTGAATAGATTCAGAACGCGGGCATCGGCATCTGACCCCAGTAGTTTCGCGGTGCCGTTTTGTCAACATTCATTACCTGGCTCTTTCGGACATCGACATCCACCCGCAGCAGCGGCAAATGTTTAACCGTGAAAGCCAGCGCTTCGTCGGCCGGAGCATACTGCCCGCTGGGCCAGGTCAGTTGAGAAAAAATCAGCCGCATGGGGCCGTCACTCATTACGCCCATCATGTCCTGGTGATTGCGGCGACCTAAAAAAGGAAACATAAAACCGATTACAGCACTAATCGAACGCCGGGGCCTTTTGTGCATGCCGGATATATCCGGCTGGGTAAACAGACCCTGCATCATGTAATTTACGGGCATGATATGCACCATGAAACCTTTATGCCCCTGCTTGTGGTAATTTTCGATGGATGCCGTAAGGTTGCTGTCCTGAAAGGCGATGTCGACAATATTTTGGATAGATTCATCTGGCTGCGGTGTTATCGAAACAGCTGTGAGTTCTTTTGCAGGAATTCTTACTATTGAGGTCCTGGAAATTGTATAACTACGCAGGCCAAACGCGACGAAAATAAGCAGCGCAAGCGTAAACATGTAAGCCAGCCCCAGCGACAGCCCTTTCGAATTGATCCAGCCGAAAAAAAGGCGAAATAATTTACCGCCGGGATTACCCGGCAGAAACATGGCTGTATGATCCATGTATACGCGATAACTTTCTCCGTGCTGCGCCAGCATGCGCTGTTCCTCATGTTGCGCCAGTAGATAATAAATAAATAGCATGCTGGCATACAGAATCAGGATAAAAAAACGCGGCCAGAAAAGTAGCAGGCCCAAACCGGCAATCGCCAGAAACAGATACTGGGGATGACGGATCCAGCGGTACAGAATTCCGGTCACCACACCTTTGCGGCGAACCTTGGCCGTGTAAATTTGAAAGGCTCCGATTATAAATGCGATGATGCCAAGGGAGAACAGGGTTCGTCCAAAGCCATTGATAAAATTAAGCATATCGCTTTTCGCCACGACCGCATGCGGTAAGAAGAATCCGGTCAACCAGGCAGTGGCCGGAAAAGCATAGAGGGTGTTAAGCAGTGGGCCATACCCGGAATAGAAATAAGCCGCAAAGGGACTGATCATGATGATGATTTCGAGCCCGATTAACAAATAAACGATTACAACAGAACTGCGAACTATTTTTCCACGCAAGTTCATAATTTATGGTCTCCAAACTTCCTATTTGTATTTCCTGAACCAGCGTTCAGGAAATGTTATTTGAAATTACTGCCGTAGTGCTATGATCCGTTACAAAATTGCAGGGTTGGAATTCCAAAAAGAGGGTAATTCCGATCCACGTTGCCGATACCCAGCCCCAGAATATTATTACTGCAAAATATTTGCGGAGCGTCGTAAAAATCATTGAAACCATAAGGCGCCACATCATAATCTGCCAGCGCCATAAACGGAATTTTACGTTCCGTCATCAAATCGGCAAAATGGGTATGGGTGATCGTCAAAAACTGAAAACCTTCCGGCCCCCAGCCGGTGACGGTTCCTAATCTTTTGCGCAGTTGGGAGACTGTCAGGTTCACCAGGTTTTTACCGGGCTGCAGGCTGGCAGAGTAGAATCCCCTGGGGCGGGGCGGGGCTCCGGGCCGCAGTCTGATATCTTCCGATTTATCGAAATCGACGTACTCACACTGCCAGATTTTGCCGTTTCGGCGCCTGAGGCCATAATCCCAGGCCAGCTTGCCGGAAAGGACGGCATCCGAGTGGCCTGACCCGTCATCACCAAATCCATAGAAAAGGGCGGTTCCGATAAACCCTTGATTGACGGTACCATCTGCTAATGAGGGCATTATTTCCTGCTTATCAAATTCATCCTGGGTTATGTTCCAGCCCATTTTTCGATTGGCTTTGCGCCAGGCCTTTAGCTGCTCCGCCAGCGTGAGGATTAACTCACCCCCCTTGAACGGTTGACTTTTTGAATATAAGTTTCGCAACCAAACTAATGGCGACATTGTTCAATAGTCCTTAATAAATTCGCCCTGAAAAATAGCACACACAGGGCTGTAAATTGTTCTTTGAAACTGAAGAAACGTCTTAGATCGAAGGTTTGGCGGATTAATTATTTAATGCTGCTTTTGTTTTAAAGGTAGCAAACGACGTGCCAAGGTAAAAGTCAATATTATGGTCAGCGACATAAGTAATTTAAATATCAATAAGATCTACTATATACGCACTAATTTTGCCCTGAATGTTGAACGCATAAATCCATCTTATTTTCCGAAGTGCAAATATTTTACGCACTATACCCCCTTAATCAGTCTCAAGTGCATAAAAGATATCCACCCGTTGAAATTAAAATCGGTATTGATGCTGAAAAATGTTGTTTACCCGAAGATCTGGCCCAGGACGGCTGTAACTACATTAGGGGAATTGAAATGTATAGATTCATTATCTGAAATTGGACGAGGTAACCTGATTTTTTTTGCAATACCCCTATGGATGGCTATGTCCGCTGTGTTTCACCTGCTGGGCGCAAATAAAATGCGACTATAAGGGTTATTGACTGACAACATCGAGACTATCATTTCGGCGGCAGCTCACTGTGCTGCGAGCAAGAGGTGCCGAAAGTACACGGCATGCATATTGCTTTGAGGTCTAAAAGGATAACGAAATTTGTGTTTGATTACTGGTTTGTAGCGGTAGTAACGAATAATAAAGTGTGCACTAAAATTCTAATCTATCCTACAGTGTTGTTTGGAGACGCCTTCAATCGAGCCAGTTTTCTATTGCGCACAAAATTCAGGTATTGGGATTAGCTCAAACATGTCAAACTGCCGAATCAATATTTTCGAAACCGGAAGTGTGCTTAACGATAAGTGGGTAATTCTGGAACTTATCGGCAAGGGCGCAATGGGTGAGATTTATCTGGCGCATCAATTGAATCTTAAGCGCGATGTGGCCATTAAGGTTGTCTCGGAGGAGTTGTTAAAGGATTTCGAGGATGATCCGGAAGAGATTGAAACAGCCTTCCAGCGATTCAAACGCGAGGTCCACGCCATGGCCCAGGTGCGTCACCCGAATGTGCTGCAAATCTTCGATTATGGTTCTGCTGCGATCCAAAGGGAAGCCGGAGATTGTCCCGTTGAATTCATTGCCATGGAGTATATTCCGGGGGATACCCTTCGTTTCACCATGTCGGATGAAGGTTTTTATCCTGAGCAGGATCTTACCGGGGATTGGCTGGAAGAATACTTCCTCCCGATGCTCAATGGTATCGAGGCTATTCATGATCTTGGTATCGTTCATCGGGACATAAAACCCGAAAACATACTGATGGACGATACAAATCCCAAAATTGCCGATTTCGGCCTGGCTCGTTCCACGCGTCTAAAACCGGTAACACAATCCATGGATGTAAAGGGAACCGCTCATTACATGTCTCCCGAACACTTTTTTGATTTCAGAAAAGCCGATCAGCGGGCCGATATCTATTCATTGGGGAAAATCCTTTTTGAGGCCGTCACCGGAAAATTAGGTGAAGGCACAATACCCTTTAAAACCGCCAGTCTGCCGGAGACCGAAACCCTCTTTTTCGAGAAACTGGATAAGATCATCCAGGATGCTACTGCTGAAAATCGAGAAAATCGGTTGGCGTCGATTGAGCAACTGCGAACAGCCATCTTAGATGCAATTGATGCTTATAAAAAGGAGCCGGAAGCGGATATTTTAGCAAGATCGAAGCATTCTTCATTTCTGCTTAACCCGAAGTGGATCTGGTCAGGGATCGTGATTGCAATCATTGCAGTATCCGCCATGGCAATCTGGCATTTAATGGGAGAACCCGGCAATTCATCCAAGGTACTGGAAAGTCCACCGATCATTAGCAATGAAGTAAAAAAAGTCTATCGCGATGATTCTTCCCCCATTGAAATAATGCCATCAGATACGCCCAAACAGTCAATTCTGGCCGAAGACGGTGCATCCATGCATTTTGTACCGGCAGGAACGGTTACTTTGCCGAATAATAGCAGCTCCCAGCCTGGGCGATCGGTGAAGGTCAACCCTTTTTACATGGATGAAACCCTCGTCACAAATCACCAGTACGTGGAGTTTTTAAACCACAACCTTTCAAGAAT
The DNA here is from genome assembly GCA_902749685.1 of Olavius sp. associated proteobacterium Delta 1. GTDB lineage: Bacteria > Desulfobacterota > Desulfobacteria > Desulfobacterales > JAFDCJ01 > JAFDCJ01. Next base: position 15,645 of record CACVKW010000241.1, read on the forward strand.
TCGTGTCGAAAGAGGAGTGGTCCGCGCTGAGGAAGAAATCTGGCTTCTATTAGGCGAAATATCAGAAGATTATGAACCAATTGTTTTTCAAATAGGCGAGTTTAAAGTCAGTAAAATAGCGTATGCCTCATTGCCGGCCCTGCGCGTTACAGCCTATGGCGCCGCCGGCTACGCGCGGTATTACAACAGACGCTTGCCAACCTATATCGAATGGCTGCATGCCCTGGGGAATGGAGAGTTGCAGTTCCAAAAGAAATTCCAAGATGACGGTGATTCCCCTGAGGAAGCAGATAAACAGCCTAGGCATGGCCAGATGCATTCTCAGGTAAAAAGTGATGTTGCTAAGCCTAAATCTCCTGGCCCAAAATTATCTTCGGTTATAAATGATCAGCCCAATAGATACGGAATCCGCGGGTTAAATAAAAATATTAAGGAATGGGGCCTTAAGGTATCTGATGCCACATCAAGAGATAATATCAGAGAAGCGGAATTTGTGGTTCTGCCATCAACCAGTCAACGCTTTCCCTGGGAAGGATTTGGAGAAGTCGGCTTCCGCTGTGTACGGGAGGTAAAGATTAAAAGGAAATAGCCCTTTGCCAGGTCCTGTAACAACATTTTTTGTAGAATAGACCCTGACATTGCATAAATTCTTGTCATCTAGCCTGGCCGTTATGTCTGAGATCGTTGCTTTTTCCGGGCTGATGCTGGATGCTTGTCGGAGCGGAGCGGAGATCCCGTTTCAGCGGGGATACTCGATGCTGGATATCTAACAGTACACTATCGGTGAATTTCAACGACATCCAGGATCCAGAAACCAGAATCCAGGATCAGTCAATACTTTCAATG
>CACVKW010000242.1 GCA_902749685.1 Olavius sp. associated proteobacterium Delta 1
CCGGGCTGATGCTGGATGCTTGATACTCGATGCTGGATATCTAACAGGACACTATCGGTGAATTTCAACGACATCCAGGATCCAGAAACCAGAATCCAGGATC
>CACVKW010000243.1 GCA_902749685.1 Olavius sp. associated proteobacterium Delta 1
AGGTCAGCCAAATGACTAAGTATCTGAATTTATTAGATCTGGGATGAAAAATCGGGCAAAATGAAGCTGCTTTTTGCCTACAGACCGAAAACAAGAGTCTAGTTATTCTACGCAATTAGAATTTCTTGTTACCGATAATATTTCGGGCTATAATTCCATTCAAACCTGCGCTTCCATTCTTTTACTGCTAACACGCGGGTAGTCAGTTCAATGAATGGAAGACAAAGGCAATGATATCTTCAAGGCAATTCGTTGCGGCAAGGAAGGATACTCCTCGGCGTCACGTTCCTTCACCGGCCCATGATGGCGACGAGGACCGGATCAGCAAAACCATATCGGCATCCCAAGTCCAGCAGATCCAACAGAACCCTGGCGCGTTGTCGACAGCGGCGGTGCTTCATCTGCAGCGCACCATCGGCAACCAGGCGACCCTGCGCTTGCTGTCCGGTGGTAAACCCAAGCACTGTGCTCAGGGGCCTTCAGGCAATCCGCAGATAACTCAGCCATCGGCAACGGAAACAATTCAGCGCCTCATTACCAGTAAGCAACTCAGCAAGCGCGCCGGTAGCCCGATTGTCGCCGAACCTGGTTTTACGCAATACTCGCAGATCCTCAACAAACTGCGCACCTACCACTCTTTCATAGTTGCCAATACGTTAGGACAAGAAGGCAGCATAGAACCCAGTGATATCAACCAGTTTCAGATCCAAACCAAGACGAGGCTGGAGACAGTACGGGAAGCCTGCCAGGCCTATCTGAGGATTGTTGTCGACGAATCGCCACGCAGAACACATATCTCTGGAATCCTGGACGATGTGAAACAAGAGGTTCTTGCGATTAATGCAGTCGTCGCCGCTCGCAAAGGCGGCCTAGAGGGGAAGAAATGGCGCGATGTGTTTGCACCCTACAAGGGCAAAAGCTACAAGTACGTGATCACTGACGTGCGAGTCCAGGGCTTCTTGGCTACAGAAGCTGAAAAATATCCACTTGACGTGGAGCAGGCCCCTTGGATTCGCTTCAAACTCGAAAAACGGGACCAACTGCCTATTCAGGGCTGGAAACTCCACGTGACCGCAGACGCGGATTCGATGGTAGAGGTTATCCGGACACTGCATCACTTGCTGAAGGACGGTGACGTCCCTTACAAATTCGCTGCCGGACTTCAGGGGTACGATCGTATCGCCATGGATGATACGCAGGTCGGGAAGGTGGTCACGATTTTTCCTCCGCGTGATGACGGCAAGGAATATTTGAATACTGAACAGGCCAAAACAATTATCCAATCAATAGACACAGCACTGAGTGGTCGCGGACTTACCGGTCCATCCGTATCCGGTGAACAGTCTGTTGGAACGTGCCGCCTAATCTACGCGCGTTATGGTGCTCTTAAACAAACAAAAGAAAACGAATATGGGGACAAGCTCCGCGTACTGGATAAGCTAGGAGACCCAACCTCGAACTGGGAGGAGGACGAGCGCAGCCGCATCAAGCCCACATGGATACCGGAACTAGTAATCTAGGAGATGAACAGTGTCACCATCAAGTCCCGCTTACCCCCGGCGTCCCTCCTGCATTCCGGGCCGATGCAATTGAGCTAACGACAGAGTGCCAATTCCTGGATGAGGTGCGCGATTGGCGCGCTGCGGTGATCGGTTGGCTTGATCTTGACGAAGCGGTTCACCAGATGCCCACCAAACAGGTAACCAGTTTGGTGTGGATACTGCGTGCGGATATCTCTCACTTAGCGATTCCTGAGCTAGAAGTGTACCCTGTTCACGCCCTTCCCCATGACTTGATCACTTCAGAAAATTCTGCCGGCAAAGATAATGTGATGTCTGTCCTGGTGTGGCGCAGCAGTTGTTGACTTCTTTTCAGATGTGTGGGATGTCAACGGCGAGCATGTAGTCATCCCAAGTGTAGCAAATCGATCACCCTACAACGGACAGTCGCTTAAGCCCGCACCCGAAAGACGATTTATTAAGCATTCTGCGTAATTAGAATTTCTTGCTGCCGATAATATTGCGGGCTATAATTCCATTAAGGCCTACCCCTTCAATCCTTCACTCCACGACCAAGTAGTTTGTCCGTTCAGTGAAAGGAGGACCTGGGCAATGGTATCTCCAAAGCACCTCGATACAGCCAGGAAGGAAGCTTCGCGACACCGGTCACCTTCACCAGCCTATGATGGCGAAGAGGATCAGATCGGCAAAACCAGATCGGCATCCCAAGCCCGGCGGATCCAACAGAATCCCCACGCGTTGTCGACGGGGGCCATGCTCCATCTGCAACGCACCATCGGCAACCTGGCGACGACGCGTTTGCTGACCGATGGGAAAGCGAAGCACCGTGTTCAGGGGCCTCCGGGCGACCCGCGGATAATGTCTTCATCACCAACCAACACAATTCAACGATTGATTACTCACAAGCAACTCAAAAAGCGTGCTGGTGACCCTATTGTCGGCGATACTGACCTTACGGAATACTCGCAGGTTCTTACTGAGCTTCGCCGTTACCACACCTTCGTGAATGTTAATACTCTGGGACAAGTAGACAGCATCGAGCCCAATGATATCGAGCAGTTTCAGAACCAAACCAAGGAAAAGCTGGTATCAGTACGGCAAGCCTGTCAGGCGTATCTGAAGATGGTTATCGACAAATCGAAGCGCAGAACAGAAATCGAAAAGATCTCTGCCGACTCGGACGCAGAACTCGTCGTGCTTGACGAGCTTGACAAACAAATGAGAAGCGACCAGACATCACAGTGGATGGCTGACGTACAGAAAATTTACGGGGGCAAAAACTACAAGTACATCATCACCGATTTGCGGGCCAAGGTATCCTTTCAATCTGATTATCTAGAATTTTTCGAAAGCCCTAAATTCACGTGGGGACACTTTGCGGACTTCAGTCTCGAGAATATTCCCGACCAGGGCTGGAAACTCCACGTGACCGCAGATAAGGATTCGATGGTAGAGGTTATCCAGATACTGCATCCGTTGCTGACAGAATTAAAAGTCGGCCACAAATTCACCGCCGGACTTGAGGGATACTATGCCATCGCCACGGATGATACTCAGGTCGGGAAGGTGGTCACGATTTATCCTCCGAAAGATGAAGGCAAGGAATACCTGAACACTCAGCAAACCAGGACTATTATCCCAATAGTGAACCAGGCCCTACATGGTCGAGGGCTAAACGGACCAGCGGTGCCAGGTGAACAACTGGTTGGCAGTTGTGGCCTAATCTACGCGCGTTATGGGCGGTTAAAAAAAGGATACAGACTTAAGGTGCTGAATGAACAGGGAGAACCAACTTGGCAGAGGGAAGATGACGCCCGGAACCGAGTCAAACCCGATTGGGTGCCGGATTTAGTTGTTTAGGAGGGGAACAGTGTCACCACCAAGTCCCGCACACCCCCCATCGTTTCCAAGTGTCCCTCCTGAGTTCTGGGAAGGTACAACTGAACCAACAGCAGAGCGCCAGTTCCTGGAAGACGTGCGCCAATGGCGCACCGCTATGATCGGTTGGCTTGAGCTTGGCGAAGCCGTTCACCAGATGCCCCCGAAGCTGGTCGAATGCCTGCTGTGGATTCTGCGTGCCGATGTTCCTTCTCAGTTATTTCTTGAATTGGACGTGTACTCTGTCCATCCCTTTCCCCATGACCTAATCGCTTCGGGAGAGTCCGTCGATCAAGCAGCTATCATGTCTATCCTGGTGTGGCGCGCAGCCGCTGTTGACTTCTTTTCAGATGTTTGGGATGTTATCGGCGAGCCGGTGTTCACACTCCAAGAGACTCGCCTGGCGAAAGAGCCATTCATGCCCGCCAACTATGCTTTCGAACTGGCCTGCCCAATCTGTCTGCGCCCACGTCCGACTCCGGGCGATATTGAGACGCCAATGTGCGTGGACTGCCCAATCCTGCAGAGTCTTGGTGCACTCGGAGGTTTGGAGCCAGGAAATTTGGGGTCGCGTCTTGATTTGTGATTATGAAGGTTATTTAATCACTAATCAACGGGTTGTTGCTCAAATGGAAAATTAGTACGGCTGCCTTTAATTAAAAAAAGTGGTATCAATAATATCAGTGGCTTAGATCAGGTAGATAACGGCAATTTCTCCTTAAAAGCTTAATAATGGCTTTGGGCAACAGCCCGTCAAGATTTGACACTTATTTTTCAGGGATGGTTAAGACCAGTTCCCGTTCGGAACGCACATTGTAAAAGATCAAAAGCAGCATCATCTTCAGGATGATCGGAGGCGCAACGGATTCATTACCGTTAATGCCGTATTTATCTTTGACTTCATTGTAAATAAAGTCAAAGTCAATTGTAGGTTTAATTTTCCTCAAGATG
>CACVKW010000244.1 GCA_902749685.1 Olavius sp. associated proteobacterium Delta 1
CAACCTGATTTCTAAATCACTAATTTCCCGTTTATAACTGCCTGTTTTTATTAAAGGCAGTATTTGATTTTCAAATTATTTTGGACAGCAATGATTTGGAGTATCAACCGAAATTCATATTAAATGGGTTTGCTAAGGCATGTAGTCTAAAATCGATCCAAACTATGGAATTCCAGTTATTTAATTATCCTCAAAAAATTATTTGTAGTAGTTTACCACGATCCCTTGACAACACAGGATCTGAAGTCCTCCGGCTTTCCGCTTTGTTTTCAGGGTAAACAAAATGGGATTTAAAATGGAAACTTACATCTCACCTATCGTGCACTTATAGCATGGTCGCAATAATTTGAATCTTGACCGTTATATCAAGAATCACTCTTGTCCAAAAACGAGTTTAGAATGAGTCATATAATGAGTTGTAAAACGAGTCATTGAAAAAAATCCTCCTTGTATGTAGGGTGGTTGTTA
>CACVKW010000245.1 GCA_902749685.1 Olavius sp. associated proteobacterium Delta 1
TCGAACCCCGCGGTGAGATGCAAAGTTAGGCGCAATTAGAAGGGCGCTTTCTGATAAAACATGACAAGAAAAGTTATTATTTCGCAGTCTGCATTAAAAA
>CACVKW010000246.1 GCA_902749685.1 Olavius sp. associated proteobacterium Delta 1
GGATGCTTGATACTCGATGCTGGATATCTAACAGGACACTATCGGTGAATTTCAACGACATCCAGTATCCAGAAACCAGAATCCAGGATCAGTCAATACTTTCAA
>CACVKW010000247.1 GCA_902749685.1 Olavius sp. associated proteobacterium Delta 1
AAACACACCTACCCGCGTGCCATTCAGATGGTGCAAAACGGCATTGTGGACGTCAGGTCGCTGGTAACCCATCGTTTTCCACTATCCGAATTCAAAGCGCCTTCGAAACTGCCAAAAAAAGAGACGGCCTAAAGGTCGTAATTGAACCATAGTGCCGGACGTGCTTTCTCAGGCCGGTGTCCGCTCTGAGGATGTCATCGGCATCGGAATCGACTTTACGGCCTGCACCATGCTGCCGGTTAAACGTGACGGCACGCCGCTGTGTGCCTAGTCCGATTATCGACGCAACCCGCATGCCTGGATTAAGCTCTGGAAGCACCACGCGGCCCAGCCCCAGGCAAGATAAGATCAACGCTACGGCACGCAATCTGGGCGAAACCAGGCTAAACGAAATGGGGATCGAACTTCCGCCGGCGGTAACGCCGGTAGCCAATTATGTGCCGGCCGTGCGCAGCGGCAACCTGGTCTTTCTTTCCGGCCACGGGCCGTTCGATGAATCAGGCGCAGTGATCACCGGCAAGGTCGGTGCGGATTTGACCGCCGAGCAGGGTTATCAAGCGGCACGCCGGATCGCCATCGGACTGCTGGGATCACTGAAAACCGTCTCGACGCTTAAAATGTGAAATTATTTTTGCGCGAGCCCTTCGCCTTCCCATATCTCCGGTTTGGGCATATTCATCATGTAATATTCAATGCGATATTGTTCATCTGCTTTAACAACAACATAGCGCGTCCAAGGTTTGTTATCCTCGGCAATGGTGGCAAATGATGCCAGTGTATATTCCTTCATCTTTTCAAATATCTTTTCTTCTAAAGCACTCATGGCTGCTCCTCAATAGGTTGACGCATTCTGATACAGCGCCTGATAGATTGATCTAACCTGGATTGGCTCAGAGTCAATCGAAAATTTAGATTGACCCGGCAACAATTATAACGTAAATATTGTAACACGAACCTACAAGTCTTAGGTGAAAGATGAAATTTAGAGCAACTATCCAGAATGCAGCGGCCGCCGCCCGGGAGCCAGTCCCGGCGACGGTCGGCAGCACTTGAAATATTAAGAACGCTGTTACCGACGCCATGGGCTGGCGAATCCGGCCCCTGGCGTTTTTTGTTTCGCCCCGGACCGGAAACGGTTCGGGGCATTTTTGTCTGGGACAAAAATGCCCCTGAAAAATTTAGAATGACCTGCTGAGGCTAAACACAGGTAATTGAGGGGTCGGGGAGTTTTAACCCGCAACCCTTGAATAAAGCTCCCCTCAGGTAATTTACTGGAATATTAGAGTGTTGGATTATTTGTTAAATTTCACCCAAAACAAAAAAGTAATGGTCGGCTAAAATTCGATTGGATTATTAGTATTTTATTTATATTCTGACGAAAAAGCCGCAGCCGAATGTGCCCAAAAACAGATTTCAATTACTCCAGCACTGCACGGTTATGTATTTAAACGCATAATGATCAAACTATCATCGGGGTTCTTATTAGCCCGGTAAATTTGCTATTTGGGAGGTGCCAAATGACTGCTAATGACACGATACGATTCTCACAGCGCATGGAACAGTTGCCGCCCTACCTGTTTGGCATGATCAACAGGATGAAAATGGAAAAGCGCCGCAATGGCGATGACGTGATTGACCTGGGAATGGGCAATCCCATCGACCCGGCGCCGGAGGCCGTAACGCAAAAACTTTGTGAGGTCGCTCGGGATCCCAAATCCCATCGCTACCCGGTAGCCGATGGTCTGGCCCATTTAAGGCGGGAAATTGCGCTGAATTATCAAAAGGACTATGGAGTCGGACTGGAAAGCGAATCCGAGGTTATCGTGACAATCGGGTCCAAAGAAGGAATCTCCCACCTGTGCCTGGCCCTTGTCGGGCCGGGTGACACGATCCTGGTCCCGGCGCCGGCCTTTCCCGTTCACATATATGCGGCGATTATTGCCGGTGGCAGCGTGATACGGGTGTCTTTGGGTAAACCGGAATCTTTTTTAAACCGCATTAAACGCATGTGTGAAAATATTTTGCCAAGGCCGCGCCTGCTGATCTTAAATTACCCCCACAACCCGACGGCAGAACTGGCTACGGTAGATTTTTTTAAGGAAATTATCACGATCGCTAAAAAATACCGCTTCATGGTGATCCATGATTTTGCCTACGCCAAGATCGCTTTTGACGGCTATAACCCACCGAGTTTTTTGCAGGCTCCCGGAGCGCGCGAGGTTGGCGTGGAGTTTGGTTCGTTCTCCAAAACCTACAATATGGCCGGCTGGCGCCTGGGATATTGCGTTGGCAATCCAAAAATTGTCGCAGGGCTGGCCAAAATCAAGGGATACTATGACTACGGCATTTTTTCTGCCATCCAGGTCGCCGGCATCGTCGCCCTGCGCGACTGCGATGGCGAAGTTGTTGATCAGATTGGAAGGTATCGGCAACGGCGGGATATTCTGTGCGAGGGTTTGGAAAATATGGGATGGCCCGTCACCAAGCCGCAGGCCGGCATGTTCGCCTGGGTTAAGCTGCCGGAACAATTCTGCAAACTGGGCTCGATGCAATTTGCCATGCAGCTTATGCAGGAGGCCAACGTGGCGGTTGCACCCGGCATTGGATTCGGTGAAGAGGGAGAGAATTATCTGAGGCTGGCGTTGGTTGAAAACGAACACCGCATCCGCCAGGCCATCCGACAGATGCGAAGGGCCCTGCCAAAAATCAGTGAAGCCGCGGCAAGCGGCTAATCAATCCAGGCTTTAGGGACGTCCATAAATAAGTAAATAACTCGCCTTTTGCAGACATTATAGTTACTTATTTATGGACGTCCCTCATTTTTGGCAATCCTGTTGATTTTTCACTTGACAAACGGGTCCGAAAAATTTTAGTGATTGCGAACAATACCGCAAACGTTTGCGGTACTTATTCCACAGTCCTTCTAGTTGTACTCCATAATCGTTTATTACCCTATGATTCTAATGGTCTGGGTGGCAGCATGGCCCCTGCAACGATAAAAGATCTTGCAAAAGCACTCAACCTCTCGCCTTCAACCGTGTCGCGTGCCCTGCGGGATCATCCGGACATTAGCCCTTTAACGAAAAAGCGGGTTAGTTCCCTGGCCGGCCAGCTGGACTATCATCCTGACTCCATCGCTCAAAGCCTGCAGACAAAAAAAACAAAAACCATCGGTGTGATTGTCCCTGAAATTAAACAGCCATTCTTTGCTTCGGTTATCAATGGAATCGAAGAATTTGCTTTTGCTGCAGGATATACCATCATCGTATGCCAGTCGAATGAGACCTATGATCGCGAAGTTGTTTATACCCGGTCACTGGTATCACATCGGGTTGCCGGGCTGCTGGTTTCCATATCGCAAACAACGCAAAACGTTGACCATTTCAAAGTGCTCCAACGGCGCAATGTCCCGGTTGTTTTCTTCGACCGTGTCAGCGATGAGATTGAAGCCAGCCGGGTCGTCGTTGATGATTATAATGGCGCATTTGACGTCGTCGATCACCTCATCAAGTCCGGCTACAGGCGCATCGCTCACCTGGCAGGTCCCGCAAACCTGTCCATTTCCAAATTTCGTTTGAAGGGTTACACAGATGCACTCAAGCAGGCAGACTTGCCTTTTGACGGTGAACTGGTCGTACACGGTGGGCTTGACGAAGCCGACGGTATCGATGGTTTTCGGGAATTACTCAATCTTCAGGCATTGCCGGATGCCGTCTTTGCTGTTAACGACCCGGTAGCAACCGGTGCGTTTATGACGATAAAAGCGCATGGTCTAAAGATTCCTGCTGATATCGCCTTAGCCGGTTTCTCAAATACGCATATGACTTCTTTACTCGACCCTCCGTTAACAACAGTTGAACAGCCGTCTTATGAAATTGGAAAGACTGCAGCGCAGTTGTTGATGGAGCAGATAAACAGCAACGATGAAAATTTTGTGCCCCGATTTAAAGTATTAAAGACCCATTTGATTGTCAGGGGCTCAACTTAAAAAGCACCAGATTGTTTGTTAACCCATAGCAAGGAAGGAGGATCACCAGATGAAAAGACTCGCCGTGATTTCAATCAGTTTGATGTTATTTCTCAGTTTTATGGTTGTTGGGGGACATGTCCCGAATTCCCAGGCTGCCGGCAAACACTTTGAAGGAATCCATATTGTATTTTTCCCCGGCGGCAGTGAGGGGGGGCCCTTTGCTTCGGTCGTATATAGAGGCGCGAAAGCCGCTGAAAAAGATCTGGGCTGCAAGGTGGATTATGTCTGGTCGGGCTGGCTGCCGGATAGAATGGTGGCGCAGTTTAAGGATGCGATTGCCAGAAAGCCGGACGGCATCGCTGTCATGGGACATCCCGGGGTGGCCGCCTATGCGCCTTTGGTGGATGAAGCCGTCTCCAAGGGCATTATTGTGACCAGCCAGAACACCACCCTGCCGGCAATTGAGGAAAAATACACCGCCCGGGGCTTTGGCTATGTCGGGCAGGAACTCTATCCCTCCGGGGTTATGCTGGCCAAAGGCGCGGCTCAGAGAGCCGGTTTGAAAACAGGCGACCGGGCCATGGTCTGGGGATTACTGGGGCAGGAAACCCGGGGTCTCAGGACCAAAGGCTGTATCGATGCGCTCAAGGAACTTGGCGTACAGGTCGATTATATCGAGATCTCAGATGCCGTTAACAGTGATGCATCACTGGGCACCCCGGTAGTCGCCAGTTATATCGCCACCCATCCGGATGTTAAATTAATCATCACGGATCATGGTGCCCTGACCGCCACCCTGGGTACCTATCTGAATTCTGCCCGAAAAAAGCCGGGCGATATTTATACCGCCGGATTTGATTTGAGCGCGGCCACTGCCACGGGTATCAAAGAAGGATGGATCGGCAGTGTTCTCGATCAACAGCCTTGGCTGCAGGGTTATCTGCCGATTCTGCAGATCTGTTTAACCAAAAAATACGGCTTTGCCGGCCTGCATATTGATACGGGGGCAGCCATCATCGATAAAACAAATATCGGCTTTGTGGCGCCTTTAGCGGAAAAAGGCATCCGTTAAAAGGAGAAAAAATGGCCGATACGAGCGCCAACCCTGCGTTGCTGACAATGTCGAACATTTCCAAATCCTTTGGAGAAGTGGACGTTTTAACCCATGTCGATTTTGCGGTCGGCACCAATGAAATCGTCGGTCTGATCGGAGACAACGGAGCCGGTAAATCCACTCTGATCAAAATCATCACCGGCGTGCATCCACCCACCGGAGGCCAGATTTACTTTAAAGGAGAAAAAATCACCCGGCATTCGGTAAAACGCTCCCGTGAACTCGGCATCGAAACCGTCTATCAGGAACGGGCCCTGGCCGATCAGCAGGCGCTCTGGCGCAATGTTTTCGCCGGGCGTGAACTGACGTATAAATTTGGGTTTCTTAAGGTCAAACAACAAAAAGCGCAAACCGATCAGCTGATTCGGCAGCACATGGGATTTACGTCTAAAGCCCTTGCCTCGGACTCCATGGTTTTATCCCTTTCCGGCGGAGAGAAGCAGGGCGTTGCCATCGGCCGGGCGCTTTATTTTGAAGCGGATTTGATCATTCTCGATGAACCGACCATGGGGCTGTCTCTTTCCGAGACCCGCAAAGTGCTCGATTTTGTGCACAACATCAAGCAGCAGGGAAGATCGGCCATCTTTATCAGCCATAACATCTACTATGTTTACCCGGTTGCCGACCGGTTTGTTATCCTGGACCGCGGAAATGTTGCCGGCGAATTTGTGAAACAAGAAATTTCCCAGGAAGAACTTGTCGATAAGATGGTACAGCTGGCTCGCACAGGCAAACTGAATCCCCAATAAGTGGAGAAACACTCATTGAAGCGTTATTTGAATAAGAATCGATTGTTTTCCATACCGATTGGTGGGCGAGGATAAAAGGTTGAAAACAGCTAAACTGCGACAGGTAAGGTTGGAATTAAGTATCGCCGCTGTTCTGGTAGGTATCTTTGCGTTGTTTATAATCGGCAATCCAAAGGTTTTTACCCGATTCGATATTTACTATTCATTTATGTCAACCATTCCTTTTTTCGGGATTATGGCGCTGGCCATGACCCTGGTTGTCACCCTGGGCGAGATGGATCTGTCGTTTCCCTCCGTGTTGGCCCTTTCCGCCCTGGTTTTTGGCAAAGTCTTCGTGCTGACGGGAAATATTTGGCTGGCGGTGCTGGTGTGCTTGATGATCGGCCTTGCTGCCGGGGCATTGAACGCCGTTTTGATCGTTCGGGTGGGCATCCCGTCTTTGGTGGCAACTATCGGAACCATGTTCTTTTTCCGCGGTATGGTCAACGTCATCGCCCAAGGCAAAGGGATTGCCCTGGTCAAGGCCAAAACGACCCTCGTTTATTCCTTGTCTGTCGGGCGAATCGGCGACGTTATTCCGGCCCAGGCCGTTTGGATGCTGGTGTTGGGCATTGTATTCTGGCTGCTGTTAAACCGGCATCGATTCGGTTCCCACATTCTTTTCGTCGGTGACAACATGGATAGTTCCCGGATGATGGGTATCCGTGTCGCACGGGTCAAAACAATTGTATTTATGCAGATGGGCTTTTTCGCCGCCTTCGCCGGAATCTTGTCGACCCTGGAGGTCACTTACTTTTGGCCGAGTCAGGGCCAGGGTTATCTCCTCACCACCCTGGCCGCCGTTTTCATTGGGGGAACATCCGTTTTCGGAGGAATGGGCACTATTTTCGGGACCTTTGCAGGGGCCATCATCATCGGCTCCCTGGAAGCCGGGATCATCGCCATCGGTCTGACCGGCTTCTGGATCCAGCTGATTTACGGCTTGATCATCATGGTTTCAGTCTCCATTTACGCCCTGTTATTGAAAAGAAAAGCTTAGCGCCGTAAAGATTTTTGCGCGCGGCAAAAAAGGTGCAGTTAAACCCGCAACCAAAAGGAGGTACGAAAATGAACAAAAAGAAATGGATCTTAATCGGGTTGTGTGCGGCTTTATTGACTGCCGGTCCTCTCGGATTGATATCCGAGTCGCTGGCAAAAAAAAGTTTGTCTTTCTGGAACATGCCGTTCGTTACCCAGGAGGTATCACCGCAGTACGTTATGAATTGGGAAAAGGATATTATGATGGCCCTGCCCGATTACAGTGTCGATAATTTCTATGGCCCCGGCAAATACAAAGATCAGCGCAATAAATTTTTGCTGCAAGCCAAAAGCGCAACACCCGATGTCATTGAGGGGCTTTTGGAAGACACGGCGGTTTATGTTCAAAAAAATCTGATAGAGCCGCTGGATTCCTATTTCAACAGCTGGGATGAAAAAGGTCAGTTTATTGAAAGCACATTAGCGCCGTTGAAAATTAATGGTAAGCTGTACGGACTGCCTTACAACACAAATGCCCGGGCCATGGTGTATCGTAAAGATATCTTTGAGAAAAATAACCTTGCGATACCCAAGACCTGGGATGAGCTGATCCAAACCGCCAGAAAAATAACCGAATTAACCGGCAAAAAGACCCACGGTTTTTTCGTGTGCACCGAAGTCGGGGATCCGCGAGCCGCCCAGGAGTTTATGTCCTGGTACTACCAGGTGAGTAAAAGAAAAAACCTGTTTGCGGTGTCGGGCGGGAGCATTGCGTTCAACGGCACGGTGGATCAGTTTGAAAAGGTTTTAACCCTTTATGGTGAACTTTTTAAAGGCGTCGCTTTTCCGGCCTGCGATCCCAATGTCCGCGGCACCGGTTGGCCGGTGGAAGACCCCGGCTTTGTTGCGGGCAAATGGGCCATGGCACCAATGGGCCCATGGCTCTGGGGCCGGCGGACGGAAAGTGCCATCGCCCAGGATATTCTGGAAAACAAAACGGGTATTACCAGAATTCCTTATTCCAAGGACGGTGCGGCGGCCACTTACCTGGAGGTCAAACCGATTATGATGAATGCCTTTTCCAATGACAAGCAGGGCGCCTGGAAGCTGATCCAGTACATTGTCTCCAAGGAAAAAATGGCCAATTGGCTGGTGGATTCCGGTGGTATCCCCGCCAGAAAGGATTCAACCGAAATGGATGTATTTGAGAAAGCGGGCATCCAATGGTGGATGAAAGGCTTTGCCAACGAACTGCCCATTGCGGTGACGATGGCGCCGATCAACTGGGGTCCGGTCAGTGAAGCCAACCTAAGAGCGGTTAATTTTGTAATCTACGACAAGAAATCACCGCGCGAAGCCGCCCAATGGCTTTATGACAGGATCTTGGAGCTGAAAAAGAACAACGAATTGTAAACCTTGAACTTCAAATAGCGGTAATAGCCAATGTTTCTGCGCAAACAACAGGGGCTCATGTTAATTCTGCCGGCAATCCTGGTTATGGGGCTTTTTACGGCCTATCCGCTATTTGAAGGCCTTCGAATCGCTTTTACAAATACACATTTGCTGAAAGAGGGCGCCCGGTATATCGGCATTCAAAACTTCATCAGGCTCCTTGCGGATGAAATATTCTGGGTTTCTTTATATCATTCCGTCCTGTTGACGATCGTCGTGGTGTTTCTGCAGTTTGTTCTGGGGTTAATCCTGGCCTTGGCCATGAATCAAAAACTGCCGGGCATGTCGCTGTTTAAAAGCATTATTATGGCAAGCTGGGTCATACCGGTGGCGGCAACGGTCATTTTGTTTAAATTTATGGCGCAACCGGATATCGGATTGATCAACATTGTCCTCCAAGCCCTGGGGTTGGAAGATTTAAACCGATATTGGCTGGGAGACTTGGATGTCGCCCTGCCGTTTATCATATTGCTGCATCTATGGCGCAATGTTCCGTTTTACGGCGTCGCGTTTCTGGCAGCGATGCAGGCTATCCCCCAAAGCTATTATGAAGCGGCGGAAATAGATGGCGCCAATGCCTGGTATAGATTCTGGTACATAACCCTGCCGGGCATACGGAAGATGGTTATTGTCATGGTTACCATTCATGTCCTGTGGACCTTCAATAATTTTGATTTTGTTTATCTGGCAACCGGCGGTGGTCCGGTGAATGCGACCGATGTTCTGCCGGTCTATGTCTACCGCCAGTGCTGGACCAGCTACACTGTGGGATACGGCGCCAGTATCGGCACCGTCATGCTGCTGCTGTTAATGCTGTATTTCATCGTATTCATAAAAATCAGTGAAAGGGACCAAAGCGCCTGATGCCGCTAACCAAACGCAAAATCGGTATGGCAATTTCCGCCTACACGGTCGTCATCGTCTCACTGATCTTTTTTCTGTTGCCGATGGTGTGGATCATCTACTGCTCTTTCCGGACCCAGGCATCCATTTTCACCGGCAAGGTCATGGCACCGCTGAATGAATTTACGCTCGAAAATTACCAAACCATTCTCGCGGTAACTGATTATCCGACGTACTTTTTGAATTCATTTAAAATAGCCGTCAGCGTGTCCCTGCTATCGCTCGTATTTTCCGTTGCCGGGGCTTATGGTCTGAGTCGTTTTAAAATCCGCGGCAAGAATGCGATCATCATGGGCATATTCTCGACCCAGATGTTCCCGCAGGTATTGCTCATCATACCGATGTATTTGATTGTATTTTCACTGCGGATGCTCGACACGGTTCCCGGCGTGGTTTTGGGCCAGCTGATTTTGGTTCTGCCGTTTTCGATCTGGATGTTGAAGGGGTATTTCGACGGAATTCCGGTGGACATTGACGACGCGGCCCGCATTGACGGATGCAACGTTTTTCAGCGTTTGGTGTACATCATTTTACCGATCGGTGCACCGGGCATTATGGTGGCAGGTTTTTTTTCATTCGTCGTTTCCTGGGGTGATTACTTAATCGTATCGATTATCAGTCAGAGCCAGCGAACCGCAACCGCCACGCTCGTGATCCAGCGGCTTTCGTCAGCGCTAATGATTCGATGGGGTCAGGTGGCCGCAGCCGCCGTACTGACCATCGTACCGACGGTTATCCTTTTTTCTTTTGTTCAGAAGCGGCTGGTTGAAGGCTTAACCGCAGGCGCGATAAAGGAGTAGACCATAATTGAAGATGGTAGATTGAATATTTGTGGCTGTCGTTGCTCTCCGTCCATTTTTAATTGAAAGGATTCCTTAAATATTCAATACTTGTCCGCCTTTGGAGGATTCAATCGGAAATTTTCAATCGTGACAAGATAGTGAAAATATTTCCATACAATTTTTTTGCACAAAATTCACAGAAATATCAATTCATTAACTAAGGAAGCACACTATATATGAAAGTTCTACGCTTGCACGCTACCGGTGATTTAAGATTGCATGATGAAAGCGAACCGCTCCCCAATCGCGATGCGTGTTTGCTCCGTGTCACGGCGGTCGGGCTTTGCGGGTCCGATGTGCACTGGTATGAGGAGGCCGGCATCGGCGATGCCCAGTTAAGGCAACCGCTGGTCCTCGGTCACGAATTTGCCGGAATCATAGAATCCGGCAATCAGCAAGGGCAGCATGTGGCGGTTGATCCGGCCGATGCCTGCCGGCAATGCCGCTATTGTGAGGAAGGCAATCCCAATCTGTGTGAC
>CACVKW010000248.1 GCA_902749685.1 Olavius sp. associated proteobacterium Delta 1
GATGCTGGATGCTTGATACTCGATGCTGGATATCTAACAGTACACTATCGGTGAATTTCAACGACATCCAGTATCCAGAAACCAGAATCCAGGATCAGTCAATACTTTCAATGGTCTTCA
>CACVKW010000249.1 GCA_902749685.1 Olavius sp. associated proteobacterium Delta 1
CTGGATGCTTGATACTCGATGCTGGATGCTTGATACTCGATGCTGGATGCTTGATACTCGATGCTGGATGCTTGATACTCGATGCTGGATATCTAACAGTACACTATCGGTGATTTTCAACGACATCCAGGATCCAGAAACCAGAATCCAGGATCAGTCAATACTTTCAATGGTCTTCATTGCAGCAGCTAAGTCGGATTTCAAAATTTTATGCAACTATAGGGTATAGATGGATCAGGTGTCGCCGCAGCCAGAGCAACCCTTCTGCGCCGATAAAAGCAGCATAAGAATGTTGACATCGATATTTTCATTCCTATCATAATAACATTAGAAATAATCATGAAGAGAAGCGCGAGGGATCTGGCCTGTTGACCGCTCAGCAACCTTTTCCATAAAGGTGCTAATTCCAGGCCCGCAAGGGATACATGAGGTCGTCCAGACAAATGGCAACAAGCCTCCTGACCGGGAGGTTTTTTTTTGGTGAATTGCTTCGTTGATTATACTGGGTGTTAAAAATTACCTGTTATTGGCAACATGTTGAGGTCGAAAAGATGAAAAAAATCGTTTATTTGTATTCAGGTGAAGGTACAAAAAATAGTGAGAGTAAACCGACACTATTAAAACATTCAAAATATTGGCCGGAGATAGACGACATTTTAAGTTCAAAATTAAATTTAAACTTAGAAGAAATATGGCAAAATGAGATCGGTAAACACAGATGCCCGTGCAGCCCATTGTTAACAGTCGTATCTCAAATTTGCCTGTCGGACATTTGGAGTCAGTGGGGATATAAGCCGGATGTAGTAATCGGTCATAGTGTTGGAGAATTAACTGCGGCCTTTCAAGCGGGACTATATCCTTTAGAGGATATTCTCGTTTTAACTTACCAGCTAGGCGAGGCAGCCGCAAATTTAAATGGTGTGATGCTGCATGGCAAATTATCCGATCAACAGATTGACCGGTTGTCCGTAAACCTATCTTCGTTAAATTTTGTTGATAATTCAAAAAAGCATGTAACATTGAGCGGATATACCGATGAGATGCTGAATTTTTTGAGCAAAAATTCTGATTTTGTAAAAATGAGACTCCCCCATCCATGGCACCATCCGGACTACAGAAAATTCATTGATGAAATCAAGATCATTAAATCCAATAAAATCGATGATTCCAAATTTGTATCGGGAGTTACGACAAATTTTGAATATCAGCTTAAAGACCAGCACTGGCATAACTGGTTAGCCACCCCGGTAGATTTCATCAGGGCCATGCAAACCATTAAAAAAGAATATAACAGTTATCAGCTAGAAATAATTGAAATCGGTTTTCATCCGGTACTAGATAAATGTTGTGATGTATTTGATAACTACACATATGTATCATCGATGTTCAGAGGAGAGGATGAAATAGAGTGGATATTGCATCAGAGGAAGATGCTCGATCAAAAGCTGTTTTTAGACAAATTAGCGCGTTCAATAGAAGAATTTCGCCCTGGCTTGGATTTCAAAGCTTCACTGGCATATCAGAATTTTACATCGCTTACTTTTGCCGAGTTTTCTGAAATTTTACAAATATATTTCCCTTCATTGGCCCCGCAAGACTTTTATCGATACAAGACGGTTAATCAACTTATTAAACATTTTGGATTAAACAAATCCGATGAACAGCACGTGCATATAAAACCGCCAAAAAACGAAGTGGCTATTGCAGGGATGAGTTGTAAATTTCCATCTTCAATTGAAAATTTGCCTCAATTTTGGGAAATGCTGCTGAGCAGAGAAGATCAAATAAAAGCAGATGCCGACCGAGGCCATTTTGAAGCGGGTTTTATGAATGATGAAATAACCAGGTTTGATCATAAATATTTTAACATTTCCGAGGCCGAAGCTCGAACAATGGATCCTCAACAGATATTGGCCCTAGAATTGACTGAATTGCTTTGGCAAGATGCCGGTATTGATCTCGCTGTATTGGATAAAAAAAGAATAGGCGTATATATCGGGGTCTGGAATCAGGAGTATCGGGGTGATCGGGAATCGGTTTACTTTCCGATCGGAACCAATCCAAGCATAATTGCATCCAGAATAAGCTACCACTATGATTTAAGAGGTCCGAGCTGGGTATCTAATACCGCCTGTTCATCTTCACTCGTTGCTGTCCATTATGCTTCAAAGGATATAGAAGCCGGCAGGGTTGATTATGCGATTGCCGGCGGAGTGAATATGATTTTGGGAAATGATTTTACCGATCAGATGAAAAATTCGGGTTTTTTGTCTGAGGATAATCGTTGCAAGACGTTTGATGATTCCGCAAATGGCTACGTTCGTTCAGAAGGCGGCGGCCTGGTTCTGTTGGCAAACAAAAATCTGGTGAAAAATTATTATGCCGATTTACTAGGCTCATCAATTAACCAAAATGGGGGCCGTTCGGCGATTATATCTGCACCGAATCCGGAAGCACAGGAAGAATTAATCAATGATGCTTGTCAAGATGCAGCCATTCAGCCGCAGGACATAACCTACCTTGAATGTCATGGAACCGGAACCAAAATTGGTGATCCAATTGAAATATCAGCCATTCAAAGAACAATTGCAAATGGTCGCAAACGGAAATGTTTTCTAGGCTCGGTAAAATCAAATATTGGGCATTTGGAATCTGCAGCCGGTATGGCCGGCCTGATAAAATCAGTATTGATACTTTATCATGGCATTATCCCTCCCAATTTGCATTTCAACCGGCCCAATCAATATATTGATTTCGAGTCATACAATCTGAAGGTCGCCTCAGAGGAGACAAAAATAGATAACCAGACACACATTGGTATCAGCAGTTTTGGATTTGGCGGAACCAATGCCCACATCATTATCAAAGGCGTAGATGACAAGGTTAGAAAAAATATAGAAAATATAGAGATTCAATTTGACAGAACCCGATCTTCGGTTCTTGCAGATTATTATCAACTGGATCATCTTGATTCTAACCGCAATGGTATTGAATTGGATTCCAATTTAAAAAGTAAGACGATAGCTGAAAATGCCGATGATGAAATTCATATTAGTCAAGACCCTAATAATAAATTATCCAGAGAAGAAGTCCGGAACCTGATCCAAGGGCTCTTTTTTAAAGTGACAAATATTGAATCTATTGATCCGGATGTTGAACTGATAGAGCAAGGAATGGATTCAATGAGTATTACCGAATTTATATCTCAACTGCAATCTTCTTTGGACATAGAAATAGATCCTGATTTAATTTTTGAACATCCATTACCGGATCAATTGATCGATGAGATTCATGCGCTGATATAAACAATGTCTAATGGTTACTACCTGAATCTTGCATGAAAATTAATGAGAAGTTTGAATAATATTTAATTACAGATGGTTGTAATAATTTGAGAAGTAAAGCTAATTACCCAATCATAAAAAAGGATTATAGCCGATTTTATCTCATTAATTTTCACCCTGCGGGCGAACCGGAGGCTTTCATCTGCTGTGTTATTAAGGGTTCGGCATAAAGTACTATAGCCCCACCCTTAAGTGCCTTGCATATGAAAGCCTCCGACTCGTGCAAAATTCAGGTACTAAACTCGACTTTGCCGGAAAAATCTCAGGTAATAATTCCGGCAAAAATTTAGATGATTATACCTGACTAGGTAAAAGCACCGCTAAAGAAAGCGCCATAAAAATGAAAATTAAGACCACCCATGTCGGATCATTACCGCGTCCCAAAGAAATGCACACCCAATTTTTAAAGCAGAAAAAAATTGATGATGATGATTTGCGCCGGTATTTGAGGGATATTATAGAAAAGCAAATTTTATTGGGATTATCATTCATCAACAATGGTGAATTGCCGAGATCCGATTACATCAATTCGACTATCAATAGAATATCAGGGTTCTTTGAAACAGGTATTGCTCCTTTTCCGAAAGATCTGGAAGAATTGCCGGAGTATTCAAGGCGGTTTAGCGGAAGAAACGGGTTGATAACACTTAATCCAAAAGCGCCGATTAAGCTGCCGGCATCCTCAGAGGAACTTTTATATACCGGGGAGGATTCATTGCGAAAAGAACTTGATATGATGGTTAGTGTCTTTGATGAGTTAAAACAGAAATATCCGGAGTCAGATTCCGAATTGTTTTTCACATCGCCCTCACCGGGTACTGTCGCACTGTTTTTAGAAAATACTTACTATCCAAATTACGAAACGTATCTTCAAAAGTTAGGAGAGGTGTTAAACCGGGAGTATGAAATAATAAATAGTTACGGCGTATTGCTGCAAGTTGATTGTCCTGATCTGGCCATGGGAAGACACACCAGATTTAAGGACTTGCCGGATGAAAACTTTTTAGCGTTGATCGAAAGCAACGTTGCGATATTGAACCAGGCACTGGGATCTGTGGATCAGAAAAAATGCAGGGCACACATTTGCTGGGGCAATTATCCCGGTACTCATCACTGTGATATCGATATAGCTAAAATCTTCAATAGCATCATGCGGATAAATGCAGACTTTATTTCAATTGAATCCAGTAATCATCGCCATGCCCATGAATGGGAAATAATAAAAAAATGTGTTGTTCCCGAAAATAAAATTCTTATGCCGGGTGTGATCGATACCACCTCCAATACCGTTGAACATCCTGAACTGGTAGCGCAACGTATTCTAAATTTCGTTGATTTTCTTGGACCGGATAGAGTCATCGGATCAACTGATTGCGGGTTTGCCACAACTGCATCCGCAGCTGGTGTGACCGGTGAAATTGCATGGTTAAAATTAAAGTCGCTGGTTGAAGGCGTTAAAATAGCAGATTTAAAATTTTCATGATTTTCAGTTGATTTCAGAGGCGCTCTTGTCTGAGCATAACCATTTGAAAATTTAGGGGGAATACCGTGACCTTGCCAATGAACAATCATACCGCTGTTGATATGAGAATAGCAAACTTCAGCAATTTGGAGCTTGCTTTAGACCATATGCTAACCCTTGATTCCCATAATATCCCGTCAATATTGCATGAAATCAGAAAATATGCCGACTTGCCATATGGCTACCTGTTTACGGCTGACCAGGTCGGAATGGTAAATGATTTGTTATTTGAATTAAAAAAAATAAGGTCCACGTGTTTTCCCTATGCACTGTTTCTAATTGATGACTCAGGCGTAAATTCCGCCGAATTGAAATTCGGAGAAACAGGCGCGGATGTCATTAAACTTGATGGCGAAAATTCTCGTATTGCAGAAAGTGCAATTATTGAGTATGCGCAAAAAAGATTTATTTTCGACCATCGCAAGCTAAAAATTCCCGGCAACAAGCCTTTGCCGAAACAGGTTGATGTTGCCATCATCGGTGCCGGTGTGACTGGATTATACGCTGCCAATCAGTTGGCGAGAAACAATATCTCATTTTGTGTGATTGACAAAGAAGATATCATTGGAGGAATATGGTCAAAGTATGCCAATACCACCTCGCAGGTTAATACTTCAGAGGGCGGCTATCGACTGGTTGAACAAGAATTTAGGTCAAACCGCGATCATTCTACCACCAGGGAAATACTGGAAGATATTGCTCAAATCGCCCGGAATGTATCAGATAAGGTTTTTTTAAAAACCAATGTTGATCGGTTAGAGAAATTGGATGATGCGTATCGCCTAAAAATAAGCAATGGTCAACAGAATTCGTACCTCAAAAGTAAGGGCGTCATTTTAGCAATCAATGATCGGGTGGGGGCGCCCAGGAAAATTGATTGGGAAAACCAAAGTGTCTTCCAGGGGGAAATTCTTTCCGGCATATCCGACGATGCCAAAGATTTCGATTGGAAAAATAAAAAAGTCGTGATTATCGGTATGGGTGCTTTTGCCGTTGAAAATGCCAGAACGGCATTGGAACGCGGAGCCAGCCATGTCACTGTTGTCTGTCGAAGACATGGGACAGTATGCCCCAAAATCATAGACTATCTAAATTTTGCAACCCCATATGATGAAAGTTTTAAGCATGATAAAAAAAGCAACATGAGAAATATGCTGCTTTGGAAAAAATTATACGACCATAGTGGTGCGACCCAGCCGGAGTGTTGGATGGGTAAAATCAAACATGGCGGGCACACCATCAGCGTGTCGGATATATGGTTTATCGGCCACTATTTAAAAAAAATAGAAACGATTGCCGGCAAAATTTCCGGCATGTATGAAAATGGAGTAATTGTCGAAAACCAGCACCGGATAGCGGCCGATGTCGTTCTGAATTGTGTCGGGTTTTATAGAAATGCCTTAACGGTAAAAAAGATTTGTGATTATAAAGACATGTACAACAATAACTATGTAGACAAAGATTTGATGTATCTTGCCGATGCCTACATAGATGATGATGCATTTAATTCATTTTTTGGTTCCAGCGTCCTGGAAATGGCCAAATTTTATATGGATGTGTATGTTCGCTTTTTTGATCGTGGCGACTATTTTGCCATGATAAAATCTGATGGAATAGAAACCATATCGATAGAGGATAGAAAGTGGTCTCATTATATCGACGGTGCCGCAGCTCTTATGAGCCATTACCCTGATATTTATGAAGCTGCCCGAAAACAGGTATCCGCAAGAACCAAAAACTTTATGGAGGCCCATGATATAGAGTCCTATATCTCCGCGAATAAACGAGAATGGATAGATACCCACTCCCTATTGGCCGGTAGACCCATGAAAGCAGAAGCATGTCTGCCATACGTATTTCAAAAATTAGTTGATAAAAAAATATGATCAGCCAGCGAATTTAAAAATGACGGAGCAATGCGACATCCAAGCTCCGCGGCGGATGAATTTACAATCTTCAATTTTCGATTCTCCGCCTTCGGAGGATCCGGGTTAGGTGTTATGCAGGTACAAAAAGGGAAGCTCGATTATCCATACCTTCAGCGGGGAGCGTGCCGAACGGGGGTTGCAGCTCCTTTAAAGCAAGCGATTACGGATGCCGGTGAACAGAGAGTTGATTCGTCCATTAGCAGATTTTAAATTATAAGATTCAATTCATTTTTGAATTGATTCTGATAGCATTCATTCTAATCAGCAACTTAAAACCGGATACCTGATATGTTTTAGATATCCTAAATCACAAATTTTATTAATGATTACAGATAAATAGCAGAGACATACAACCTGGCCTTCCGGGCAGGGGTCAATGATATCTATAATATTTTTGGCCTTTATAAATTATAGCTTTGTTGGCGAAATATGCTATCAAAAAGTTAGGACCTTCTGTGCTAA
>CACVKW010000250.1 GCA_902749685.1 Olavius sp. associated proteobacterium Delta 1
AAATTAACAACCACCCTACATACAAGGAGGATTTTTTTCAATGACTCGTTTTACAACTCATTATATGACTCATTCTAAACTCGTTTTTGGACAAGAGTGGTT
>CACVKW010000251.1 GCA_902749685.1 Olavius sp. associated proteobacterium Delta 1
AAGGCATAACCTGATTTCGAAATCACCAATTTCGCGTTTATAACTGCCTGTTATTATTAAAGGCAGTATTTGATTTTCAATTTATTTTGGACAGCAATGG
>CACVKW010000252.1 GCA_902749685.1 Olavius sp. associated proteobacterium Delta 1
GATGGTTGCTGCCAGTTCTCTTTCTGAACGCACATTATAAAAAATCAAAAGCAGCATCATCTTCAGGATAATAGGAGGTGCAACTGATTCATTACCGTTGATGCCGTATGTGTCTTTGACTTCATTGTAGATAAAATCAAAGTCAATATGACGTTTAACTTTTCTCAAGATGTGATTTTTACGAACGCGCAGCTCCAGA
>CACVKW010000253.1 GCA_902749685.1 Olavius sp. associated proteobacterium Delta 1
AATTGAAATTATGGGCAAATCTATATTTATCAAGAAAATGCAATATTTAAACGTATTATCAATAGGATAGAAAAACTCACAACATAATAGCAGATAGCATCCCTGCGTACCTTATCCACTCCTGCATATAACAAATGAGTCTTTACCGTACGCCGATTATCGTGAAATGTGATACCATTTTGTGTCTTTCTGCCTTGGGCGCCGAAGGGCCTGTGACCCCAAAGGATCAAGCAAGCGCGAATTCACATGGGCTCTAGTCCGCTATCGCCTGGTAGGTGAGAACCTGGAACGTTTTCTCTGGCAGGTCGATTCCGAATAGATACTGGGCCATCAGCAGGCCGATGATCTCTTCCTTAGCGTCGACCCAGAAATACGTTTTGGCCACTCCAGGCCAACCAAACTCACCGACGGACCCGGGCATTTGTGACTCGGCCACGTTCAACAACACACGCGAGCCCAATCCAAATCCGTATCCGTGCCAGTACACCAGATTGGCGATATTGAACGGCCGTAAAGCGTCCGGGAGATGGTTCATGTGCATCAGCTCGGCGGTCTTACGTCCCAAAATCCGGGCTCCGTCGAGTTCGCCGCCGTTCAGGAGCATCTGCGCGAACCGCGCATAGTCCCAAAGAGTTGAAAAGAGGCCGTGTCCCCCTCTGGCGAAAACTCCTGGTTTGCTCATCGGGTAGGTGGAGGAGAGGTCGCGGAGGGAATTGTCTTGCTTGGCCCACGCTTCGAGGACCTTGCCAAAAGCCATGCCACGAGCGCATGGGTCACCGTATCCGTACACGGCCGGACAGCGGTCCTGTTTTTCATCCGGCACGCAAAAGGCGGTATCCTCCATACCCAGAGGCGAAAAAATCCGCTCGAAGAGAAAACTACCGAGGTCGATGTCGGACAAGATCTCTACCAGATGGGCGATCACGTCGATCGCAAGACTATAGTGCCAACGCGCGCCAGGCTGATAGGCGAGGGGTAGACGCGTCAGTTCCCGAATCATCTCTTCCAACGTCCTGTCGGTATCGTTGGCGAGCCTCGCCTCCCGATACAGTTCCCCGACCGGCGAATCCTCCAACCAGTCGTAGGTCAGACCGGCCGTGTGGGTGAGCAGGTCTCGGATTGTAATCGGGCGCGCTAGCTTCGCTTCGACCGCATTCCCCGCAATGTCTTTTTCGAGCACCTTCACCGTGCCAAACGCCGGGATGAAGTTCGAGATCGGATCGAAGAGCTGGAACCGCCCTTCCTCGTAGAGGGTCATGAGGGCTACACATATGACGGGTTTCGTCATGGAATAGATGCGGAATATCGCGTCACCGGGCATGGGGCGCTTGGTTTCCCAATCCATGTAACCAACCTGTTCACAGTGGACGATCTTGCCCTGCCGCGCCACCATCGTACTCAGGCCCGCAATTTCCTTTCTGTCCACGTAGCCCTGCAGGGCCGGCCGTATCCGTTCCAAACACTTGGTGCTGAATCCTACCGCTTCCGGCATCACTAGTTTACGTTCCATGGCGTGGGCTCCTTTTTTACTGGGTAGATATTTCGCATGTTGAATTAAGCGGCTTGAGCGGTTCCTCCTGAAACCGCGTCTTTTTAGGGGTAAGACATTGCTTTTTCAGTTTGGGCAGATCGAAAATGGTGAACTGTGTATCGGCTTCAGCTGCAGCGCAATATGTTGAGGCGTCAATTAAACGGAACCAATAACTATCCAGATAACCAAACCGGTTCTGCTGTCAATGTTTGTCTTTTAGCATGGAATGGAGCCTTGGCGAAATGTCAGGTATCTTGCCAGAAGTCCAACTATCAATTTTTATAAGATTAATGCAGATACATTTTGGATACACGCACCGTATCTCATCGAGGATTCCGGTGTCAATTTGAAATTCCAAAAAATGAAAATCTGAAAATGCGAAAGGGCAAATCCAGTTCGTTGGATTCACCCCTTTCGGTTCAGATATATTTTGAGTATCTCACGGTGTTCAATGCTGTCAAATATTGGGCTATAGCAGAAAGCACAACCTAAGGCCAAATAATTGGAATTGATGATATTACAACTTTTCAGGAGTCTCAGAATGTTTTTATATGTTGGAGTAGCACCAGTTTCAATGCAGATCCAATAACCACAATATCTGGTATAGCCCTATAAAAAGAAAAGAGTGAACTTTTAACCATCAAACAGGCTTTTTTATGAAACATTTATTCGGTATTCTTAAAATATTCAGATTAGTCTGGATTCAAGGATAGGATAATTAACCTTGAATCCAGTCAAACGGTTTTAACGCTTATATATTATAATCATTAATTTCATTGGTCAGTCATCGACCACAAGATATGGTATTCAGAGAACTATTGGCAAGGGTGGGCTGCAGCCATGAACACCAGTTTTCAATCCAGTTCAATAATAGATAGTAAACCCCGCGATTTAGTTTGCTGAATTTATTTGAGAAAAGATGTTAAGAGCCCTGTTTTTGGTTTATAGTGAATACTACAAATTAAAACAGGGCTCAAATAGTCATGACAGGTTTTTTAGCCGAATACTTTGAAATAGAATCCAATAGGACTTAGAACATGTATCATGGCAGTATCTATTGGTATTCACATTCAAAGCTTGAGGCATCTTCAACTTCTCCGCCTTGATACACAGGAACTTCCGGATAAGCACACAATGGCCTTGTACGGTCTTGACTCCAATCTTCTGGCACTTCTGAGTTGTCAGGATTTACCCATGCCGTTGCTGAGTCAGGTTCTATTCCTCGCTCAACCCAATCCACGAGGGCATTAAAAAGTTCGAACCGATCACATGAGGGACCACCGCTGCAATGGGCCATACCGGGAATTATAAAAAGACGGGCAAAATCTTTTGTCCGGCGCTTATAGCGAGCGCTGAGCGTTTCATACCAGCTTATCGTGTCTGCCGCAGAAAAAACAGCATCAGACGTTCCGTGAAATACGATAAGCTTGCCCCCTTTGGCATACAGTTGCTTCATGAGCAGGTCGGGAGGGGTCATGAATGACATGCCCGCCTCGGTATAGGTGTCGTCGGTTGCATAGATTTTCGGCGCGTCCCTGTCAACGTCAAAGCCGGTTCCGTCCCAATTAAGGACCCAATCCAATCCTCCGAAAATACAATTCGGATCTGGCGGTACTGAAAAGATAAGACCGACTGCTCCTGGATCCAGGAAGGTTGAAGCGCCGAATTCCCAAAATCGCCAATTACCGGATCTTATGCCGGGATCCCAGAGAAAATTGGTATAAATGGGGTCACCATAGCTGTTCATTGCCCCTGCGTGAATCCTGGATAGCACGGATTTCTGGCCATAGGTCAGGCACCCTTCGACACCCGGATTTTCACAGGTAAGGACATCTCGATTAATATTGAATAGACCCTGACAGGCCATGGGGTCACTGACCATACCGTCTGCGATACCGTCAATTTCATCGCATGCTGCAAGAATTGCATCCGATACCAGTGCGGTGTCTTCGGGTGAAAAACTGCTCCAGATATCAGGACGTCCACCAACATACTCAGAAATGGTTGCGTACTGCTGTGCACCCCAGAGTTGGGAAACAGCCGCCTGAGGGAGGTTAAATCCCGGGGAACCTGCAAAAAAACCATCATATTGCTTGGCATATCGTGATGCGGCAACCATGGTGTGTCTTCCGCCATTGGAGCAACCAGCGAAATACGACTTGTCAGGAAACTTACCATAGTAAGTTTTAATAAGACGTTTGGCCATGGGCGTCAGTTCAGCTACGGCATTGTAGCCATAGTCGATGCGTGCCTGGGGATCCATGCCGAAAAATGGGCCTCCTCCGTGGCCGGCATCAGAGCTGATGACCGCAAATCCCATTTCGAGTGCAGACCCCCCACCGGAAATATTTCCATAGGCTGGTACAACAGAGCCGTCAATACCCCCATTTGCCTGATAGAAATAACGGCCGCTCCAAGCTGTGGGCAGGCGCATTTCAAAACCAATCGCATAGGTTATTTCAGTTGGTGTAATTGGCGGAAAGCCAGCGCCTGTCCGCTCGTTCATAAAGCCTCTAACGATGCAGTGATCAGGCATGTCACCGCCTTCCTTGAATGTGACTTCAGTAATTTCCGTATTAGGATAGTTGAAGTCCAGATCCTCACATTCGATCACCGGCGACCCCGGGACAGCCTCAGTCGGATGTCTATGGTGCCTGTTCTTATGGTGCCTTTTCTTAGCGCTGACATCATTCACAACAAATGCTACCAGAAACATGCAGACAATGAACATAGTAATTTTTTTCATAATCTTCCCCCTCCCTGATTAAAATAAGTTTACTATAGACGCATTACCTGAACTGCCGCAACTATGATAAATCGCATTCAAAAATGATGGGTGCTGAAAAGATACTCATTCTTGAATAACATGGACTTACCGGAATTTATATTTATCACCTCCTTTTTTAAGGTTTCAAACAGAGTAACTCAGTATGTGGACTATTCGGAGTAACTATGATTTATAATTTTTGCCGCCGATAGGGAAATAAATTCCCCTGTACCTCCTATTTTATTCCTTTTCCCGGTTGCATTTTATCTGAATATCGCCAGCCCTACGTTCCGCTCAGTCCTCTCATACGCTGCCGTCTACCGCTTCGGCAGCTACTCGACCCCTTCTCTGCACTTCCGGCTTTAGGCCTATGCCAAGGGTGAGAGGGATCAAGGGCTAAGGGCAACAGACCTGGCAAGGCGAAAGCCAACATCGCGGTAAAGGATGCGGGACTCGCCGGGGATGCGAATCGCCGACCGGCAGAACCGCGCATCGTAGTTCCAGCTGCCGCCGCGGAACACGCGACCAGCGCCCCTGGGTGACTTCAGTCTTTTGCAAAAAAAAGGGGCGAGATATTTTTACGGTATGAGAGGAAAGCTCCAGGGCTTTACCAATGGAAAGATCGCCCCCCATTGTGTAACTTCCCGCTGATATGAGCACAAACTCCATACCAATACTGTTTTTAAAAGTTTTTGCATATGATGGTTTTGAATAAAGAAACCAGCCAATAACGCTTAAAATTACGATCAGCGCAACAGCGCCAAGCGGCTCAACTCTTGATCGATCATCTCTTGTGTAGCTGATGAAAATATTTGCCAAAACCTTTACCTCCTTAACTCTGACAGCTTAGGATTGTCAGCAATATTTTGAAGCCAGCATGTTTCATATAGCTTGCCAATATCTCCAGTCACCGGATTTTCAGGATACTATTCGTATATCTCATAGTTATATAACGGGTTAAATCATTGGATTGGCCTCAAGAGATCCTAAAGTCAGCCTAGTAATTCTTAATCATTTTTCGAAGAAAATGCACTCAACGCTTAAAATAGATTATGAAGTAGCGGTTTGGCCTTTTCAATCAGGCGTATCAAACCCTTCTGTGAATCACCCATGTATCTCTGACGGACGATAAACCCTGGCGGGTCTGCGTAGTCCATTCCTCGGCTTGTGCCAGCTCTTGTCTATACTTGAAAAATTGATCGACTATTGCCCAGTCCGGCAATATAGTTCCCAACATCATCCCTTTGGGAAACCGCATCTGGCATGCCTCCGGTTAATTATAGGCTTTATTTAATATATCCAACGCATCTTCATAGCCAACAGATAGTGGGTTAAAGATAAGGGCCGGGTCTTTAACAGCCTTTCGTGCAATCTCATCGAAAGCTTCTTTTTTAACACCGGCTTCGGTCAAGGTTCGGGGAAGTTTTGCGGATTTATAAAGCTCGTTTTGGATTTCCCGCAGAATTGCAATGGTTTTTTGCGGCCGACCGCCGGCCGGAGTCTCAACATATCTTTCCGGTCCAACAAGCGGTAACAGGAGTTCGCCGATAATTTTATCTACGGCAGGTAAGTTGAACTCAAGGCCGCAAGGCAACATTAGATTCATTGCAGCACCATGAGGAACCTGACATACGCCTCCCAGGGCATGGCCCAAAGCATGAACCAGCCCGACGCCGGAGTTGGAAAAAGCAGCACCGGCCAAACAGGCTGCATTGGCAAGGTAAAATCTTGCCTCTCGATCATCAGGGTTTTTCAGAACTTTTGGGAGATAATTACTGATGAGTTTAATTGCCTCGATCGAATGGGCATTGCTGAAAGGATTGCGGGGTTTGCAGATGCAGGCTTCTATCGCATGCGTCATGGCATCCATGGCCGTCGCGGCAGTCACTAAGGGCGGCATGGAAACCGTCATGCGCGGATCAAGAATGGCGGTGTTCGGAAACAGCAGATAGGATGCGAAAAGCAACTTCTGTTTCTTTTCGGCATTCATGATCATGGCGGCGTAGGTAACCTCAGAGCCGGTACCGGATGTGGTGGGAATAACGATAAACGGCCGCATGTGTTTGCGCAGCTTGACGCCTTTCATCTCCGCCAGGCTGTCGGCACCCTCGGTCACCACTATATTGACGGCCTTAGCGGTGTCGATAACGGAACCGCCGCCAACGGATACAATGCAATCACAATCATGTTCCCGAAACACGCCGGCTGCCTGATCGACTACTTGGGGTGAAGAGTCCGCTGGAACCCGGTCGTATAATACGTCGTCGGGAATTTCGGTACCGGCCAATGCCTCGTATACGAGCGCAATAAGGCCGGCCTCCGCAACGCCCTGATCCGTGATGATCAACGGGCGTTTGGCGCCAAGTTGTTTCAGTTCGTAACCAAGACTATCCAGGGCGTTGTCGCCGGATATGATTTTGACGGGGTTATAAAATCGAAATGATGGTGTAGTCATTTTTTGCTCCCCAAGAAAAAATGAAAAAAACATCTACTCTGCGTTCTGGTGAATACAAAATTTAAATCATAGCAATATATGTTTTAATTTTTAATTCTGATATCGAATAAGCCGCTCCCAACTTCTCACCTTCTGTCATCTATTCTCCGTCACCTGTCTTCCGTCACCTGACCTCTGTCATCTGTCTTCTGCTCTCTGCCTTCAGGCCCTTATCCTCCGAAAGCCGCGTCGGAAATTTCCACTGCTGATCCGTTGCCTTTAACGATTCCATTCATTTTCCCCAGGGTGGTCGGCAGGATGGTGTGGATAAAAAATTCGGCGCTTTTTACTTGCCCATCATAAAAATCGATATCTTTCTTTTTGGGGCCGGCGGTCAACTGCTGCTGGGCCAATGCTGCCCGCCATAAAAGCATCCAGGCCATGATAACATCACCCATCACTTCCAGAAAGGGGAACGCAAAAGAAAATGCTGCCTTAAACTGAGGCGACATGGCCTTCTGGCCAATGCTCATGGCAACTTCGCCCAGCTTGTTGACGGCAATTTCCAATTCATTGGCCAGGTCGTCCAATTCACTGCTTTCCCGGGCCATTGCAATGGTCTTTTGAATTTCACCGAGAAAGTTTATAAACACCCGACCCTTTCCCATACCGAGTTTGCGACCCAGCAAATCCATGGCTTGAATCCCATCGGTGCCCTCGTAGATCGATGTAATCTTGCAGTCGCGCACGAGCTGTTCAACCGGATATTCTTTTATATAGCCGTATCCGCCGTAAACCTGTACGGCCTGGACGCAAACATCAAACCCGCGCTGGGCGCAATACGCCTTCACCAGGGGTGTCAACAGATCGGCAAACCCTTTGTAAAAAGCTCTTTCTTCTTCCCCATCCGCCAGGGCTTCACGCTCAAGGCACTGCCCTGCATAGTAAACAAAACTGCGCATGCCTTCGACATAGGCTTTCATTTGCAGCAGCATGCGGCGCACATCGGGGTGCCGGATAATCGGAACCGGCAGCGCGTTGGGATCTTTGCCTGCCTCGAGATCCCGCCCCTGGATCCGCTCCCTGGCATAGCTCAGGGCATACAGGTAGGCGGTCGAGGCATAATTAAAGGCCTGAAACCCGACCCCCAGCCGGGCCTCATTCATCATGTAAAACATGATCTTCATCCCCTGGCACGCATCCCCCAAAAGCAGCCCCCGGCATTGGCCCTTGCCTCCCAATGTCATGCTGCAGGTGCAGCTGGCGTGAATTCCCATTTTCTCCTCGATGCCCGTGCAAACCACATCGTTGGGTTCTCCCAGGCTGCCGTCCTCGTTGACCCAGATTTTGGGAACCAGAAAAATGGATATACCCTTGGTTCCCGGGGGATCTCCCTCAATCCGAGCCAGAACCGGATGGATGATATTTTCCACCAGGTCATGCTCCCCGTTGGTGATAAAAATTTTGTTGCCGGTGATGGTGTATGTGCCGTCTGCATTTTTCACGGCGGTGGTTGTCAAGGCCCCCACGTCGGAGCCGGCTTCGGGTTCGGTAAGCAGCATGGTGCCGCCCCATTTTCCGGTGTAAAGGTTTTCAAGAAAGGTATCCATTTGTTGTTGGGTTCCAAAAATCTCGACCATTTTACCGGTGCCGTGTCCCATGCCGGCGTAGTTCATCACCGCCCAATTTCCGCCAAACAGGTATTCGCCAGCCGCCTGGGATATTACCACGGGCAAGCCCTGCCCGCCCCACTCGGGATCTTCCATCAAAGACGTCCATTCACCTTCTAAAAGCAATTTAAAGGCACGATGGAAACTTTGGGGAACTTTTACCTGGCCATTGTCAAAAATCAACCCTTCCTGGTCTCCTTCGGCACAGGTCGGCAGCAATTCTTTGACGCCTATATTTTTGGCCTCGGTGATAATCATATCAAAGAGTTTTTTGTTAAAATCCTTGTATCGATCGACTTTTGTCAATTCATCGATCTTCAGCTGTTCATAAAGAACAAAATCAATATCCCGCCGGTCTGCAATTACCTGTGCCATATGTTTCCTCCTCTGCTTTAATAAAATTGATAAATCTCGGTATCATATGTAAAATTTCAGGTATCCGTTTTTATTAAATCTATTTTGCTAAAAAAAACCAAGTGGTAAAACAATGAAAAACAAAAATCTGATAAAATCCCTAAGGTAATGGGTATGCCCAATATGGCCCTCAAGCCGCAAGCATCAATGCTTCCTGTTTATTATCAATATTATGAATCAGTCTGCAGGAAATGACGGACGGAAGAATTCAGTCAGGAAATCAAAATTATCTTATGATAAAGCGGGCAACGGGTCCGGAGGCAAAACGACGGATTGTCCCGCCGTGGTATTGATATTTTAATTGAGTGCTTTCCTCAATTAAAATTTTTACAACCCAAGATAAGTTTTCCGCAATACCTCGTCGTTTAGCAATTCATCACCGGTGCCCTCGGCTATGATTTTTCCGGATGAAAGAACATAATTGCGGTTGGCCATCGCAAATACGGCACTGACTTCCTGCTCGACGAGCAAGACCGTAATGCCCATTTTTTGAATTTCAGCGATCTTTTTAAAGACCTCATCTTTCATGATCGGAGCCAGACCGGTTGAGGGTTCATCGATACACAAAAGTTTAGGGTTGGACATTAAAGCCCGGCCAAGGGCCAGCATTTGTTGCTCACCGCCTGACAGGGTGCCGGATATTTGTTTTACTCTTTCCAGAAGTCTTGGAAATAATTGATAGACGTTTTCAAGGTTTTTTTGCAGCTGATTTTTATCTTTCACCAGGTAGGCGCCGGCATAAAGGTTATCAATCACGGTCATTTCGCGAAACGGTCGTCTCCTCTCCGGGCAGTGGATTAATCCTTTTTGGGTAATTTCATGGGCCGGTACCTGTTCGATTGATTGGCCTTCAAACACGACCCTGCCTTCTAACGTAATGTCGCCTGCAGTGGTACCCCGATGGATGCCCTTTTCCCAGATCACCAGGCCGGTAATGGCCCTCAAAAGCGTTGACTTGCCGGCACCATTGGGACCCACCAAACTGACCAGTTCGCCGTCGTTGATGTGCATGCTGAGATCGTTGATGATCATGGCCTTGTCAAAGCAAACCGTTAGATTTGAGACTTCCAGCAGCAATTTACTTGCCTCCTTCTCCCAGGTAACATTCGATGACGTCTTTATCAGCACAAACTTCTTCGGGCGGTCCATCTGCAATCAAATTCCCGAAATTCAGGACGATGATGCGGTCGGCAATCTTCATCAACTGCTGCAGTTTGTGCTCGATAATCACCATGGCCGGGCCTTCGCTGTGCAAACGACCGAAGCGTCCCCCTTTGTGTAGGCGATTAATCGACTTGGCCATGAGCTCTGTTTCGGCCGGGCTCAATCCCCCGAAAGGTTCATCCAGCAGCAGCAGCTCCGGCTCGGTGGCAATGGCACGCGCCACTTCAAGGCGTTTGAGATCTCCCTGGGAAAGGGTTGAGGCCTTTTCCAGCGCCATATCCGAAATGCCGGCAAATTCGAGGGCGTCCATGGCCTTGGCTTCAACCCGTTTGACCCATTCGCCGCGTTTCATGGATCGGGGAGACAAACAGGACACCATAACATTGGCAATGATCGGCAGACGCCGAAACGGCCTCATATTCTGAAAGGTGCCGGCAATTCCAAGATTGACAATGTCCCAGGTTTTCATGCCGACAATTTTTTTACATTTGAAACTGACCGTGCCCGTGTCCGCTTTCAGAATTCCCGTAATCAATCTCAGGAGGGTGGTTTTCCCGGCACCGTTGGGTCCTATCAGGCCGACAATTTCATCCCGCCGCATGCTGAAACTGACGTCACTGACGGCTTTAAGCCCGCCAAAGCTCTTGGAAACAGTATCGATTTCCAAAAAGGGTGTAGCCATTTCAAATCTCCTCCGACTCTTCTCGCAACTCCCGCCGTGAAACTTTGCCCACATCCGTTTTTGGAAGCTCACCTCTAAATTCAACGATACCCGGAATTTTGTAATGCGCCAGGTTCTGGCGGCAAAACTCCATGATCTCTTCTTCGGATACCTTGCCCCGAGCCTCGCTCTGCAACACCACAAAAGCCTTGATAATATTGCCAACCTTTGGATCCGGTACACCGACAACGCCGGCGGCTTTTACCTGCGGATGGTTGTACAGCACCTCTTCCACATGGCGGGCAAACACCGAATAGCCTTTAAATTTAATCAGGTCTCGTTTGCGGTCAAAGAAATGAAAATAGCCCTCTTCATCCATCCTGACCAGATCACCGGTCCGCAGCCATTTTTTCCCATCGAACTCCATAAATGTTTCCTGATAGCTTTCAGGGCGTTTCCAGTATTCCTGCATAATGTTCGGGCCATTGAGGATCAACTCCCCCACTTCGTCGGCGGGCATAAACTCCGTGCCGTCCACATCGACGATGGCGGCAGTGACTCCAGGCAAAGGCAGTCCAAAAGAACCGGTTTTGGGCCTGTCCAATGGCGTGCTGTGACTGACGGCGGTGGTCTCCGTCATGCCGTAACCTTCCAATATTTTTGAATTGGTGCGTCTTTCCCAGCCTTCAATGGTGGATTGGTGAAGGGTATCAGCTCCGCAGGCGATTAACTTGAGCCTCTGCCAGTTAACCCTATCGGTTTTTTCGTATTCTTTCAGATATTCAAACAAAGTCGGAACGCCAAAAAAACCGGAAGCTTGATAACGCTCCATGGCTGTTAGAATGGCATCAATGTCCGGCGTGGTGAAAAGCACAATGGTGGAGCCCTGTGCCAACCCATTGAGCATCACGACCACCTGACCATAAATGTGAAAAAACGGTAGGAACGCGATGATTTTTTCCCGGCCCTCCTCAAATATGGGCCAGAAAGCAAGGGTCTGCATCATGAGCGCTACCATGTTGTAATGGGTTAAGACGGCGGCCTTGGGAAGCCCGGTCGTTCCTCCCGTATATGGCAGGGCGGCAATGTCTTTCTTAGGATCAATTGCTATATCAGGTTTTTGGTCCGGGGACTTCTTTATCAAATCTTTAAACAGGAGCAGGCCTGCCTGTTGGATCTGTTCCAATGTGGGGATCTGCATTCCGCTGTAGGCCTTACCTAACGCGCTTTTGCCAAAGGCGCGTTTGAGGGCCGGGAGATAATCGCCGATGCTTGACAGGATGATATTATCCAATTCGACGCCGGCTTTCTCAATGTTGTCGTAAAGAATTTCTTCGCAGATTACTGTTTTGGTTTCACTGTCGCTTAACTGGTGTTTGACTTCCTTGCTGGTGTAAACCGGGCTGATGGGTGTTATCTTGGCACCGACTTTTAAGGCGCCGATATAGGCAATCACATACTGGGGGCAGTTTAGCAGGTATAATGCCACCGTTTCCCCCTTGGCCACTCCGAGATCTGCCAGCGCTGCGGCAAATCGATCGGTCAACTTTTTCAATTCTCCGTATTTGATCTTTTTGCCGTAGAAAATCAGGGCGGCCTTGCCACTGTATTTATCCGCCATTTCGTCGAATAGCTGCGGCACGGATTTGTCGGGGACTTCCACCTCATGGGGAACACCTTCCGTGTAGTACTTTAACCAGGGTTTGGACATGTAAACTTCTTTTGTTTCCATACGTGTTGAATCTCCTCCGCAGTGGATACATCCCGGATCCACTTCTTTATTTATTATGGATCACATGATCTTGTATATGCCAGATGCCAGAAAATAAGACTCAATCATTTTTTGCTATGAGCTACCTGTTAGTGCATCGATGTGGCACAAATCCGACAGTTTTTACGAGTCGCCACGTTTCGAATCTTGCACCGGGGGCACTCACTTTCGATTTTATCCCTTATCCATGGCAGCAAACCCTGGGGCATAAAAAGCAAAATGAGTAAAATGACGATTGCAAACAGTAACATTCTGAATTCGGGCCAAAACCGAAAAAATTCCAGCAGCGGGAACAGTATAAAAACGGCACCGACCGGTCCCCAGATGGTCACCACTCCCCCAAAAACCGCCCAGATAACTACCTGGAACGACATGGACACTTCCAGGGTAGAGGGACCGGCAATCCGCATGAAATGGGCGTACAGTCCACCGGACATCCCGGCGAAGAAGCCGCTGAGACAAAATGCCATCAGCTTGTAGCGGGTGGTGTTGATGCCGGAAGCGCGCACCGCAACCTCATCCTCCCGGATGGCATGAAAAATAATCCCGATATTGGAATCGGTTATTTTCCACATAACCACGACCAGAACAACCATAACCACCACGGTAATGTAGTACTGCGCAACCCGGGAGCGGACGAGGCGGTCGATTCCGGAGATACCCAGCTCCCCGCCGGTAAACTCCGGAATGGCAAACACGATACCCATTAAAATGATGGGGAATGCCAGAGTGGTCAGTGCCAGATAGGTGCCCCGCAGTCTGAGGCAGGGAATGCCGATAATCAAACCTGCCAGGACGGCGGCCAAGGCACCGAGGGGAATGCTTCCCCACGGCGGTAAATCCAGGTGCAGGTTCAGTAGTGCGGCCCCGTAAGCCCCGACACCAAAAAAAAGAGCATGACCAAAATTCATCTGACCGGTGAATCCGGACAACAGGTCCCAGCTGGCGGCAAAAATGGCGAATATACTGGTCAGAATCAGAATTCGCAATAAATACGGATCATCGGTGATAAGAGGCAACGCCAGCAATCCAAGGATAAAAAGCAACACAATTATCCGGCTGGGCAATACGAATACTTCGGATTTTAATAATTTGAAGAACTTTCGAATATAGTAACGAATCAGGTCCATGCCTATCTCTCTTCCTCAAACACGACGCCGAATAGGCCTTCCGGCCGGATCAGCAGTACCAGTATCATGATGGAAAGCGCCACCGAACCTTTGAGAAAGGCGCCCATGGGTATCAGGAAAACTACGGCTGCTTCAGCAAATCCCAGAATATAGGCCGCAAAAAAACTCCCCTTGATGCTGCCCAAACCTCCCAGAACCACCACCGCCATCATCATAATCAACGGATGCAACCACATAAACGGCTCCACGATGGTCAACGGTACGATCACCGCCCCCGTGAAACCTGCCAACGCAATGGATATACCAACCGTATACAGGGCCACCCGGCCCTCATTCATTCCCATGAGGTTGGCCACCTCCCGGTCCTGGGCCGTAGATCGGATAGCCAGACCCAGCCTGGTCTTCATCAGCAGGAGCCGCAGGGCGCCAAGAATGACCAGGGCGGCGATTAAGGTAATCAGCTGCTGATAAAAAACTTTGACACCGATAAGCGTAAAGAATCCCGGTGCCAAGGGCGGCACACTGCGGTAGTCTCCGCTAAAAATAAGCAGCATGACCTCCTGCAGGGCAAGGGCCAGGGCGATGGTACCAATTAATACGGCGGCCTCGTGCTCCCGGATAGGGGCGATAAATATCCAGTAGGTAACCATCCCCAGAAGGGTAACCACCGGCACGCCGATAATCATTCCCACGATCGGGTGATAATCCAAATGGTGGGTCACAAAAAAGATACAAAATGCGGCCACCATGTAAAAGGCCGTATGCGCTATGTTCACAATGCGCGCCACGCCGAATATCAGGGAGAAACCGATGGCCAAAAGCGCGTAGGTACTCCCGTTGATCAGGCTCGTGATGATAATATCCGCAAACATGCCACCTCACTGTCAGTGTCATAGAAGCCATCTCAAAAATTTGAGATAGCTTCTAATAAGGCCCCTCCCGCTTGGCAGGGAGGGGCAGTTTTACTTCAGGGTTACACTATTTTCTATAGGCTTCAATGATCCACGGTGCTATCTTGTATGGAACCATCCCTTTATAGGTAACTTCCGGCGCCCCCTTGGCAGCTACCCACTTGTTGGGCCATACGCCGACCTGCTTGCCGTCCTGCCATTGGACCCCCAGGCTGGTCATATAACCCGGACCCCACTTCAGATCATGAAGCGGGCGACCCTCTTTATCCTTGATATACGCGACCGTACCCCCAGGAACCTTATACTCGCGCACTTCCATCACTTTGACAAGTCTGTCCGCATCGAGGGTTCCGGTCATTTCGATCACCGGCACAATGGAGTGCTTAATTGCCGAATAGGTATCGGCGGTATAAGTCGGTGTCTCACCGAACCTTTTGACATAGGTATCGACGTAGGGTTTGGTCAGTTCATTGACCTCAACATTGCGGTTATAGGTATTGAGCGTCATCACATAGTTGCCGTTGCCCTGGGTGGCCTGCCAGAAACCGTCTTTTTGCGCTTCAACATTGATTCCGACCAGCGCCGCCGGTATTTTGAGTTCGCCGGCCTGCCGGGCAAAAGGAATTCCCACTGAAGAAGAAAAAAAGGTTAAAATCAGATGGGTGTCCGCCCGCTGTATGGCTGAAAGTTCCGCCATTACGTCGGTTGCCACCGGCGACGGACGCCAGATCCCGGAAACTTCCATACCCAGTTTGGGGATAAATCCTTTAGCTGCGGGGATTAGAGGATCGGCCCACATCGCTTTTTCGGCAACCACTGCCACCCTTATCTTGGGGATATTCAAGGATTTTTTAAGTATGGCACCCACCGTTGCCATTTGAATGAAGCTCGTTCTAACCAAAAACGAGGAGTTAATAGGAGTCCCTCTAAAAAAGTATTGATAGGTGTCATAATCTTTGGCTACCCGCGTACACAGTTCGGGATGAGCAGCGCCGCACCCGATAAAAATTTTTTTGTAGTCCATGGCGATATCCTGCATGGCAAGCACCGCCTCGCTCCTGAAACCGCCGACGACAAAATCGACCCGATCTCTTGACATCAGCCGCTCCATGGCATTGGTGGCATCGGTAACGTTTAAAAATTCATTCGAATCGGCTTTTACCAGCTCGATTTTCATTTTTTTGTCGCCGACCTTGACGCCGCCTCTGGCATTGATCTCATCCGCCGCCATGACGGCACCGTTCCAGTGGCCTTTGCCTTGAACGAACTGCATGGGTCCGATGACTCCGATTTTAATCGTTTTAGCGCCCCAGGCCGGAAAACAAACGGTCGCAATAAAAATAGACACCAGGAACATAACCCAAAATACTTTAAAGTTTTTCATGACTGCCCTCCTTTTTAATTCTTGCCAATCGAATGCCGCCGCAGCGGAATTGCAAGTTCAACGTACAAAACACTGGCGTACTTTTGCCTTCCCGGCCCATGGTCGTAAATTCATGTCCAATGGGCATGGAATTTAATGCAAGCTCAATATTTATTGATCAAAATACCCGTTGAATGTCAAGATAAAAAATAAAAGACTCTTTAAAGACTGAATAATGTTTTGATTCACTGGCGCAATAAACATTTTTGACATTTGTTGCCTTTTTATCTACAAAGAATGATCGGGGTGCGGGATACGGGTTGCGGGCAGCAAAAGTCATAAAGCTTAGCGCGTAGCTTACCGCCCAATAGGAGATGCAGGTGGATCAAAGGCGTTGCGATTTACGAGGAGCCGGGGATGGGCATGGGGCAGAGCACAGAGGGCATAGAGTTTGGCTCGGTTGGGTTAATTGCACCCATCAATAAATCAACCTAATCAACCCGGTCAACGAAATAATAAGGAGATACAATGGAAAATGTAATGGTCGTTGGTGCGGGATTT
Organism: Olavius sp. associated proteobacterium Delta 1; assembly: GCA_902749685.1. Lineage (GTDB taxonomy): Bacteria > Desulfobacterota > Desulfobacteria > Desulfobacterales > JAFDCJ01 > JAFDCJ01. Next base: position 16,378 of record CACVKW010000253.1, read on the forward strand.
ATGGGAGCTGGAATCGCCCAGGTTTGTGCCCAGTCAGGGTACCGGGTCTTTTTAATGGATACAGATCCGGATGGATTGGAAAAGGCCCTTGGGGGAATAAAGTGGTCGATCGAGAAATTTGCCTCAAAAGGATTTCTGAAAGAAACACCCCGGACGGTGCTTAAAAGGATTGCGCCGGAGACAGGCCTGGAGAACGCCTCGCAGGTTCAGTGGTGCATCGAAGCGGTCTATGAAGATGAAGAATTAAAATTGAAAATTTTCGAAGAGCTGGACCACCGGGTTCCCGCAGACACACCGCTGGCGTCCAACACCTCCTCGATCCCGATTACCCGTCTTGCGAGAGTAACCCAAAATCCGGCAAGAGTCCTGGGTCTTCATTTTTTCGGTCCCGTACCGTTTATGGGCCTGGTTGAGGTTGTCAGAGGACAAAAAACATCTGAGGAGATCTTTAATCGCGGAGCAAAATTTGTCCAATCGCTTGGCAAAACACCGGTTAAGGTCAACAAGGATATACCGGGATTTGTGATGAACCGTATTTTCGGAGCCGCCTTTCGCGAATGCGTCGACCTGGTAGCCGACGGAATTGCCAGCCCTGAAGATATTGATGTCGGAATGAGGCTCGGATATGGCTGGAATGTCGGCCCCTTTGAAATTGCCGACAATGCCGGACTGGACACATTTGTCCGGGTGGGCAGGAGCATGCAGGCATTAGGCGAGGAGAACCTGGTAGCAAAGTCCGATCTCATATTAAAGATGGTTGAAGAAGGTCGTCTGGGAAGGAAGGTCGGAAAGGGTTTTTACAAATATGATAAGGATGGGAAAAAGAGAGCGTGGAACAGTTAGCTGAAGACGGAAGGGGGAATTCATTGAAGGCGGAATGCGGAAAGTACCATAGGACGGAGTAATGATGACTGACAACTGAGATATTTTGAAAACCGGAATGCAGAAAGCGGAAGGCTGGGAGGCGATTGGGGTTAATTGTTATTGGTTATTTGATATTTCATCGGTGGCTAGGGCGGCGGCGGAGATCCCAAACCTTTGAACCGATGACCCCAGAACACCGAACTCCTCAGCCTTCGTGCTTCGTGTTTCGAATTTTTTCTAAAGGAAGGTTTAAATGTCATTTGAGAAAAAGCTGCAGGAGCTGGAGAGAAGAAGAAAACGAGCCCTCGAAATGGGTGGTGCTGAAAAGATAAAGAAACAGCATGACAAGGGGAAGCTGTCGGCCAGGGAAAGAATTGATCAACTTCTGGATCCCGGATCATTCCTGGAGGTCGGAATGTTCAATCATTCGGACGTACCGGGAATGGAAGAAAAAACACCGGCGGACAGTAAAGTAGGCGGTTATGGCAAAATCGATGGACGCCAAGTAGTGGTCGTTTCCAACGATTTTACGGTACTGGCGGCTACCTCCAGTAGAATTGCCGGTCGCAAGGAAGGGGAACTGAAACTTCTGGCAGCCCATCGCGGCCACCCGGTAATTTATCTTGGAGAGGCCGGTGGAGCCCGCATGCCGGATATTATGGGATCGGCCGGTCTGGCATCTTTTGGTGGCGGCGGATTCGACAGCTATCTTCAGATTATGAGTCGGGTCCGCCATACACCAATGATTACGGCGATTATGGGGGAATGCTACGGCATGCCAACCTGGATGGCATGTTTATCAGACTTTGTCGTTCAGGTAAAGGGAAGCGCCATGGGTGTTTCCGGCCCACGGGTAGTCGAACTCGCCCTGGGAGAAATTGTAACCGACGAAGAACTGGGAGGATGGCAGGTGCATGCGGAGATCACCGGCAATGTCGACCGGGTCGCTGAAAATGAAGAGGAGTGCTTTCAGATTATCCGGCAATATTTATCCTACATGCCTTCCCATTGTGAAGCGCGTCCACCAGAAGCCCAAGCCCCGGAAAATTCCGGTTGCGGCATGGATCAAATCCTCGGTTTTCTGCCGGAAAAACGTAATCGGGGTTATGACATGCATCAAATTTTAAATTGCATTGTCGACAGCGACAGTCTTTTCCCACTTAAACCATCCTTTGGCAGATCGGTGATTACGGCTTTGGGCCGAATCGACGGTGGTGTGATCGGGATTGTGGCCAACCAGCCCATGTTCAACGCCGGAGCCATGGACACCGACGGCATCGACAAAGTCATCAGTTTTCTGTGCCTCTGTGATTCTTTTAACATCCCGCTGATCTTTTTCCACGACATTCCGGGTTTTATGGTGGGAAAATCAGCTGAACGTAAACGGGTGGCCGCCCGGGTGATGAATTACATGAATGCTCTCGGATTGTTGACGGTTCCCAGAATCTCTATTATTGTGAGAAAGACATACGGGATGGCATTCTGGAATATGTGTGGATCGGGATGTGGCGCTGATTTTCTGGTGGCCTGGCCGTCGGCTGAAATGAGCTTTGTTGATCCGGCGATTGCCGCCAATGTTGTTTATGGTGGGAAACCGTCTGCAGCGGACAAGGAATCCGATGAGTGGCAATCATTGGCGCAACAACTTGTGGACGATGCCTCCCCCTTCGGGGCGGCCGGCAAACATTTTATCCACGATGTAATTGATCCACGGCAGACGCGCAATTATATAATTAACGCGCTTGAAATCAGTTACAACCACCGAAGAAAAGGGATTGGGGAGCATCGGTTAGCCAACTGGCCAACCAAATTCTAAACTGGCTTCATAAGCATCATCTCTTGCATGCTGGCTGCGTTGCGGTACGATCGAAAATGCTCACGTACCAAAGTTGTGATTTATCCGATCGAACAACCAATAACTATTATCGATTGAGCCGCGGCTCAATGGCTGGAGGGAATTATGGCTAAAAGAATTTTGAAAACCAAACTTTGTGACAAACTGGGGATAGAATATCCGATTTTGAGTGCCGGGATGGGCCCGACGCTGATCGGAGAAACTACCGGTGCGCCGGTTGAACTGGTTGTCGCGGTTTCGGAAGCCGGCGGTTTGGGAGTACTGGGGGGCAGCGGCTACACGGTGGATGAACTCCAGCAAGCTATCCGGGAAATCAAAAAGCAAACCGACAAACCCTATGGGGTCGATCTTCTATTGCCAAAGTACCTGGATCTTAAAGGCGGCATCGGCGGAACGGATGCCCAGGAGCTGCCGCTGAATGCGGTATTGAAAACAATCCCTGAACCCCATCAGGAATGGATCGGTAAAATAAAGCAGGAAATGGGATTGCCGGATGTTGAAATTATGATTCGCAGGAACACCACGACCATGTTTCCGAAAGAATCCATCCAGGTGTGCATCGAAGAAAAGGTGCCGCTTTTTTGCGCCGGCCTTGGGAATCCCGGGTTTATGGTCGAAGACGCCCATGCCGCAGGCATGAAAGTACTCGGCATCACCGGTAATGCCAAAAACGCCAAGCGTATGGCAGATTCCGGCATCGATTTACTCGTGGCCCAGGGGCACGAAGGTGGTGGACATACCGGTCGGATCAGTACCATGGTGCTGCTGCCGGCGGCTATCGACGCCGCTTATCCGGTACCGGTTCTGGCGGCCGGTGGAATCGGTGACGGACGCGGATTGGCGGCGTCACTGGCCATGGGCTGCGTGGGTGTCTGGGTCGGAACCCGCTTTCTGGCCACCAATGAAGGCGGCGCACTGGATGTAAACAAACAAAAAATCGTACAGTCAACCGATGAGGGCACCCGTGTCAGCACTGCTTACACCGGCAAGACCCTGCGTGCCAGTTATAACCAGTTTCACGATCTATGGGAAAATTCCGGTCTTGAGCCCCTGCCCTTCCCGACCCAGGTGCTTATTTCCTCCGCGCTGTTGGCCAGCTTCGTGAAAGCCAATAAAACAGACTTCGTCGGCGGCCTGGCAGGCCAGGTTTCCGGGATTATTAATAAAATAAAACCCGCCGCGCAGGTGCTGGAGGAGATGGTTGAGGAAGCAGCGGATATTCTGACGAGGAAGTTGCCCGAAAGCCTCGTTGTAAAATAAATAACTTTGCACGCCTTGGCAGGATGCATATCGAATTCACCAGAGGTGGCGCTTGTGTGAAACATCACAAAATTAAAAAGCGAACAGCAGAACCGCAGAATATCGAATGTCGAAGGGTGGTTTCGCTTCGCTCAGTAATTGTTTGCGGTTCGATGAACAAAAATAGGGCTGTATCAGTTAACCTGAAGTTTTGATTAGATTTTAGGTTGGGTTGATCCGCCGTAGGCGGAGAAACCCAATCCATAGAGTTCGATCAAATTGTTTTGATCCCCAATCTAGTTTATGCGTTCGTTGTTTTTATAAAATAGACAGAATACCTTCCTTCGAAATTCGACATTCACTATTCGATATTCGATATTTATCCGCCTCGGGAGGATTCGCTTTTCAAGGTTTCATTTTTTGACCGCTCCGCGGCCATTGGCTGGATTGACACCTGAAACCGATCTTAAGCTTATTTATCCGTTAGCGCCGCCACCCCCGGCAGCGTTTGGCCTTCCATGAATTCGAGCGAGGCGCCGCCGCCCGTGGAAACGTGCGATACTTTGTCGGCTACTCCGGCCTTGGCGACTGCTGAGGCCGAATCACCGCCTCCGATCACAGTTGTGGCGCCACCGGCCGTGACATCTGCTAAAAGCTCAGCAATGGCATAGGTGCCTTTAGCAGTCTCCGGAATTTCAAAAACGCCCATGGGCCCGTTCCAGACCACAGTCCGGGCATCTGACAGAATTGAACGGAATTTATCAATGGATTTACTTCCGATGTCGAGGCTCTGCCAGTCCGCAGGGATTTCATCTGCGTCGACTTGTTTTAATTCTCCTATTTTACGCGTCTCAAAATCGAAAAAATCAGTGACCAGGCAATCAACGGGGAGCACGATTTTATCACCGCCTTGACTCAATATATCCTTCGCGTAATCCACCTTATCGGCTTCCAGCAAAGACTTTCCAATCTCAAGGCCCTGGGCTTTGAAGAAAGTATAACCCATTCCGCCGCCGATAATCACCTTGTCAACTTTAGGCAATAGATGCGTTATGACATCGATTTTGCCTGAAATTTTGGCTCCTCCGAGAATGGCCACAAAAGGCCGGGCCGGATTTTCCATGACATTGCCGAGATAGTCCAGTTCCTTCATCATAAGATAACCTGCAGCACACTGGTCGAAGAAGTGCGTCACTCCCTCGGTGGACGCATGGGCTCGATGGGCAGTTCCAAAAGCGTCATTGAGATACAGATCACCGAGTTTGGCAAGTTTTGCGGCAAAGCCGGCATCATTGTCCGTTTCCTCTTTGTAGTATCGAAGATTTTCCAGCAATAGAATATCGCCATTTTCAAGTTTAGCGACCGCATCTTCAACGGCTGCACCAACGCAGTCATCCACAAAGGCAACATCTTTGTCCAGCAGTCCGTTTAAAACGTCAGCACAGGGCTTTAAGGACATTTCAGGTACCCGCTGGCCTTTTGGTCGGCCAAGATGGGACATCAAAATCAGCTTCCCGCCGTTTTGAAGAATATATTTGATTGTCGGCAATGCCGCTTTGATCCGTTTATCATTGGCTACCTTGCCGTTCTCCAACGGGACATTGAAATCAACCCGCATTAGAACACGCCTGCCCTGTGGATTTAAATCTTCAACTGTTAGTTTGTTCATTGTAACCCCCAATTAAAATGAATATTGAATAATGAATAATTAGCTATGCGCCTAATTATCCTTATGATCAATTCTATAAAACTCCATCGCATTAAGCCCCGGAATTCTTTCCAGCATCATGGTGGTGTCCAGCCAGAGATTATCGTAGCGATCCAGCAGCCGCTGGTACGCGTCAAATTCATCCGCTCGTTGTAAAATATTATCCTTCTTGGCTTTTATTTGTTTCTGCGACTTCTTCGGGACCGCTACCCGGAACATTTTTTTCTTTTGTATTATTTACCTCTTTAGAATCTTCACTCCTTTCTTCAAGCCTCTGGCTGCCGGGCATTGCGTTTGCCTTAGTATCGGCTATTTGCAGTGGGTTTTCGCTAATTTGGGTAAGGAACCTAAAAAAGATTTGTAATTGATCGGCGTTGTATCCTGTAAGGTTCATGATGGTTCCGAGCAGGGCTTCGCTGACAACACTTTGCTGGTCGGACATTTTTTTTTGCAAAGCTATCAGCTCATTTTTCTGTTCTTCAAAAAGAGCGTCTTTTTTTTCAAAAATCTTTTATGAGGCGCTGGGATATTGCCGCGAAACCTTTCTCGCCCGCTCCTGCCTGTTTAGCTTGCGAATCCCCCTCAGAACCCGCCCCGGCGCAATGGCCTCGGAAAATTTATTAATATTTTGAGCGACGGGCAGATTTATCATCATTTTGAAAGATGCGCCATTAGCGCGATCAATACATAACCGAGTAATCAAAGCAAGATTGGTTGTCAAGATTAACTTTTTAGGTCAAGAATGCAATTTCAGACCGATAGCGCCGGATGACATCAGCCGCATCAGGCCGCCAATATCAAAAACGGCTTGGTAAACTTTCGTCCCGGGCAGTTTCCAGCGCTGCAATCGATCTTCGATGCAGCGGCAATAGCCACTTATCTTCGGGTTGAACGGCTGATATTCATCAAATTCAATTATGCAATAAATTTTGACTTTGGCATGCCTGCCTGCTATATCTCACATTATTTCGGGCGAAGGTATCATTATGAGTGTGCTTTATCTGGCGGTGTGGTTAATCATAGGAGACCTAATTGGCGGAGAATTATAGCATGAGAAGCACCCACAAAATCTATTTTAATAGTTCCGCAAACATGCGTGCCATACCGTCTTCCAGCGTGCATCTGGTAGTGACCTCACCCCCCTATCCGATGATAGAAATGTGGGATGACATGTTCGTGCACCAGAATAATAGCATCCGTAATGCATTGAAAAAAGGCGACGGTCTCAAAGCATTTGAGTTGATGCACAAAATACTCGATCAGGTCTGGCAGGAGCTGTATCGGATATTAAAAAACGGCGGTATTGCCTGTATCAATATTGGCGATGCCACGCGCACGGTTGGCGATAATTTTATGTTGTATGCCAACCATTCCAGAATATTAGGATCGTTAATCAAAGCCGGCTTCTCGGCCCTGCCCTTGATATTATGGCGCAAACCAACCAATGCACCAAATAAGTTTATGGGATCGGGGATGCTGCCGGCCGGCGCCTATGTCACGCTCGAGCATGAATACATTCTCATTTTGCGCAAGGGTTCTAAAAGAGAGTTTAAAAGCACACAGGAAAAACAAACCCGGCGCGAAAGTGCGCTTTTCTGGGAGGAAAGAAATAGCTGGTTTTCGGATGTCTGGCTGGGCTTGGTCGGCACCCAGCAGAAGCTGAAAAAAAATGCCACCCGTCTGAGAAGTGGTGCGTTTCCCTTTGAGCTTGCTTATCGCCTGGTAAACATGTATTCCACCAAAGGCGATACCGTGGTTGATCCTTTTCTGGGAACCGGGACGACCATGTGGTCGGCCATGGCATCCGGCAGAAACTGCATTGGATTCGAAATTGAGACCGGCTTTGGAGAAATCATCAAAGCCAACAAGGGTACGGTCATGGCCTTGTCCAACGAGCGCATCCAGCAGCGGATTTATGATCATCTTGCTTATGTAGAATCACGTTCGGCTGACAAGGGTAAATTCAAGTATACAAATCGCAACTATAAGTTTCCGATAATGACCCGCCAAGAAGTAGAACTGTTCATTAACCCGCTGGAGAGCGTCAAACAAGCAGGTGAGAATACCCTGGAAGTTGAATACGTGGACACTCCCGACCATGAGTTCGATGGTGATTGGCAGCAACTAATGCCCGCCGCCTCCAAAAAATCTAAATCAGGTCAGCTACAGCTGTTTTGAGTCTTAATTGTGTTACGCTTGATACTGTATCTAAATCCTTGGCGATTTATTATATTTTTTTATTTGCCGTCGAACCCAGGCAAGCCCGATACGCCCCCACAGGTTATAGGCAAAAAGACAAATTGGCAGCATCTTTTCCACCTGCGGGGTGAGATAGCAAATTCGAATCAACTCCATGTATAGCGCTTGTATATTGAGGACACTGAGAATAATTTGATTCCCATCGCACTCAAGTTTCCATCGATTCGCTATTTTTCGGGCGGCGCCCGTTCCGTCACGCATTTTTACCAGTGCCCGTATCGGACCATCAGGCCGGTAGGGCTCGGTCAGATCGTTTTCGAGGGACGCAACTGCTGACGCTGCCAGTCCCGACCGCCAAAATTCAGTATCAAAGCGCTCAGGACCCGTCGTTTTGTTTATCGGGTAAACGGTGATATTTTCAACTGCTGCCGCAGCCTGCTTGCAGGCCACGGGGCAGCCTGAAAAAAAAATGGGTCTAATCCCGAATGGCGCCAACGAGGCGGCAAAAAGTTCAATCTCAGCCATCGGTCTTCCGTTTACCTCCAGCTGCTCTATACGCGATGTCAGTGTATGGGATTGAAATCCATCGGTTCCGGACGCTGCATGCATGCCCATAAAGATAACTGCCCGTGCCTTGCCCGGATCCCCTAATCCCGGTACCGGTCCGCGCCGGTAGCCATGAATAATCTCAGTTTGGGCATTGATCATCTCGGGCAGCAGGTTGAATCCGGTGCGGTGAAAATCTTTTACCCTGATGTTCTCGACACCGGAGTCAAAAAGGGCCTGAACAACGGCATTGACATCAAGCGTCATCGCGACACAAGCCCGGGCCCACTCCGGCGTCATAAATGAAGAGGCCCGATAATCCCAGCATCCCGAACTACCCTCGATGTCGGATATGATCAATGTCTGATTGTATTTTTCGCCCATTGAATTTGATCTTTTGGCGGACCACCTGAGTCATCCCTGAATCGCCTGAATCCGCTGCAAAACCGGCGGGTGAGAATAGTTTAGAAATACGTATAGAGGATGAGGTAGGAGATTGGACAGGTTGTTAATGGAAAGCTTTTTTAAAGCTTCAACCATAGAATGGGGATCCTGGGTGGTTTCCACCGAAAATCGATCCGCTTCAGTTTCGTTTTTTCGCGACAGCATCTGCATGAAGATACCGATGAAAAAGCCCAGCGGCGAGTATAACATGCCAAAGAAAATCAAACCGGCGTATACCGATTTTTGTGGCATATAAAAGGCATCGAATAGCCCTTGATAGGAAATAAAAAGAGACAACAGGAACAGCATTATCCCCATCTGTATAATACCGAGAATTATGGATTGGCGAATATGCTTTTTCTTGTAGTGTCCCATCTCATGGGCCAAAACGGAGAGCAACTCACCGGCGGTGTGCTGCTTGATCAGTGTATCAAACAAAACGATCCGGCGGTGTTTGCCGAAGCCGGTAAAAAAGGCATTGGATTTGCTGGAGCGCCGGGAACCATCCATGACATAAACATTTTCTATCGGAAAATTAATCGACCCGGCGTAGGATAAAATGGAAGACTTCAGCTCTCCTTCCTCCAGGGGTGAAAACTTATTGAAGAGCGGCATAATCCAGGTCGGCGCGATGAATTGAACCCCGAGCATATACAGCGTAACGGCTATCCAGCAATACCACCAGGCATTGGCACCGGCATATTCGAAAAACAACAAAATTCCTGCTAAAAGCGGGGTCCCGATAAGGACTGCCAGCAAAACTCCTTTTACCAAATCCAGCACAAATGTGGACCAGGTAGTTTGATTAAACCCGAAACGCTCTTCAATTACAAAGGTGGAATAGATGCTGAACGGTAGGGTTAAAAGAGATTTAACAAATACCAGGATTCCCATGTATGACAAACCGGTAATAACGGGCCCGTAGTTAAGGGATCGAACCCAATCATCCACCAGCGGGAATCCTTTGCCAAACCAAAAGAGAAGAATCACGATGACATTGAAAGTCCCGGTAATCCATCCGAAACGGGTATTGACTTTTAAATATTGCTGGGACTTGCGATAACGATCCGGATCATATACCCCCTGAAAGGGTTGTGGCAGATCGTTTCGCAGCATTTTCAGATTCAGATAGTCGGCAATGCCGTTCAGGATAAAATCAAAAATGATGGCCAATAGGATGATATGGGCAATGGTATTCATTTATGATGCGGATAGCTAATTCAGAGTTGGTTTTTTAGTTCAATGCGCTCAATAAAAGTTTTCTATAAATCCCAAATAACAAATCACAAATAATATCAAATGACCAAAATTACAAATCCGAAACTATATGCTAATGGATTCTGATATACTGTTTGGGTCATTGGGATTTCGGGTTTGGAATTTGATGCTTGTAATTTGGGATTTCAGTGGTTTGCAACAAAATTACCTTCTGAAAATTTAGAAATTAGGATCTTACGCTATACTCGCCTATTGATTCCCCCTGCTTCCATCAATTCAACCAGTTTTTCATAAGGTTGAGCGCCCACCAGCAACAGGCCATTCAGCAGAAAAGTGGGGACGGCAGTGACACCCTTTTGATACGATCGATTCCAATCTTCGTCAACCGCTTTTTTAAAGGTTCTTTTCTCAAGCGCCTGCCTGACGTCTATCTCAGATAGTCCTATCGAAGTTCCCAGGTCAACCAGGATCGAATCAAGTCCGATATTCCACCCATCAGCGAAATATGCTTTAAACGCAGCCATATGGAATTGATCGCCCAAACCCTGTTTTTCCGCCAGTTTTCCCAACTCCTGAGCCAATCGGCTGTTGTAGGTTTTTTCACGTTTTCCAAGCGGCAAACCCAGTTCGGCAGCCACACTGCTTAAGTGGTCAAGCACCTGCTTGATGTTGATCGGGCGACCCGCAAACAACTCCTCCAGGGTCCTCCCTTCTTTCGGGGTCTCCGGATGCAGGGGAAAAGCGGTCCACCTGATGTCTATTTCAAACTCATTTTGTATTTTTTCAACACGCCCGGTGATGAAATAGCACCAGGGTCAGACATAATCGGAAAAAATTTCCAAGATTTTTGGATCAGACATGATTGATGATTCCTGTATAGTTATCGACACCTGTTGACATTAGACTTGGTTTGCCACTGTATAAGGATGTAACGTGCTGAATGAAAATAAAAATGGGGCGGTTCATGGGGAATGAACCACCCCGGATAGAGGAAAGCGTTAAGGGTTAGTTTGAAAAGTTAACCGATTAACAACTTAGCAGCATCCGCTGCACAATTAAATCATAATACCACTCAGTGACATGTCAAGCATTACCGGCCAATTAATCCGTCCTAAAATAAAAGCACATCCAGCAGAGCAGATTGTTTTTTTGAAAATTGATAAAAGTTGATAGACCTAAGCGCCGTCGGCACAATCTCTTTTAGGCTGCACATATACTTTGCCTTTTATCCATGCCATTTTCCAGGGTCCTGCAATTAGATACAAATTATTGCACAGCACCGATTATTCAGATCGGACAAACCGAACCCCAAAACCGTTGCGGGTCGACCAGGTGACTTTGCCGGTCAATCTTTTGATTTTTCCTTTTTTCTTTATTGGAATATCTATCCTGACCACCCTCCCGACAGTTACCGGATCCAGGGTTTTAATAAAAACACCACCGCTGCTCACATTTTCCGTAGCCCCTTCGTAGATTTGATTATCGGATTCATATCTGACGGCAATAGCACAATCCTTTCGCGGATGCTCTCGTGATCCAACATACGGGTCCTCATCGCTGTCTCCGGAGGTGTTTTTTTTAATAATTTTAAAACCATAGCCATAATAATAAGCTGATAGCTCTGAATGATTGCGCCACTTGACAACGCCTCGATAACTTTCGAATTTATCGGGTTCGGAGGCAAAGGGTGAGTTGGGAATGCCGATGATAATTTCAGTCTCCGGTTCCAGGCGCTGGTCGGCTTCTATGTACAAGCCGCAATCGCTGTAATTATACATCCGGGCACTGCGTTGCAAACCTATTTTTTTATTTTCAAGTGTGACCGCGGACTCATGTTCAAAGCGTGTTTTATCTCTATTTTCGAGATTTAAAATCATCTCACTCTTCACCCCCTTTTCAACACCCCCAAAGATTTAAGCCCCAAAGACCTGCGTGCTCAAGTTTAGAAATCCTCAGCCATAAAGTTACCCTTCAGCCTCATTTTCATACTTCTTGAGAAGATCCACAATGGCCTCTTCAAGCAGATCATTTTGCCGCTTTTCCAGTTGCGCGGCCAAAATTTTTATCCGTCTAATTAAATCCGCGTCTAACGTTGTGTTATACATTTTTCTATTATTCATAGCAAGGTCTATTAAAATTGGGTTTGGTTTACAAGTTCAAATAGTTAGGGATCACAGCGGTTTGCGTCGCAACCTTACGCGTTATATTCGATCAGGTCATTTGACGCACCTGTAAGCGGACGCGGACGAACCGATGGGATGGTTATACATCCAAACAATATGGGTGGCTTTCATATTATTTGCACGCTCAAGTACTTTTAATTCACCGTCATAATATTCGACGAGTTGATAATTAGTGACAAATTTGCCCGGATCGGAAGATTCTGAAATCGTGTCCAAATATTGGCAATCCCGCACCATTTTCTCTTCAGCGACCAATAAATTTGGCATTCGATTATTCGTACAGCCGGATAACAAAATGAATCCGATCAGGATCATCAATATTACCGGATTGCGTTTTAGCGTCACTTCATTTCCTCTTTTAAGTTTAGGATTGCGAACTCAATGACTTGAACAATATTACGCGGCTTTTGGCCCGTCTTCTGCGTTGCCTGAAAGCCCGCATACAATAAGTATGAGACCTTCAACGCGCCTTGAATACAGACCAAAATCCGGTGCAATATTTGTTCAATTTATTTCGTCCCCAATCCTTCGGTGAGCAAACAGTTAATTTGAAGAATTTCGCTCTTTTCTATTTATTTTAATAAAAATAATCGATTATGTCAAAAATTGGATTAAAATATCATTAAAATCAAATTCTAATTTGACTCAGATAGATTTTAATTCAACCCATTTTTGCTCAAATACAGGGAAGAGGAAGGGATTCGGCTTGGGGGGATCAACCTCAGGAATATTCGAATGGCCACGATACAAAACGATAAGAATCATTGCTCATACATACACAGCTTTTTTCATGTTTGAACCCATGCGATAGTTTATCAATCAAGGATTCAAGAGGAGATTTGGCAATATACTCAGGTGCTGTGTAGATTTAGAATTGCTTAACAAATTCTCCAATTGCGTTATACACTTTTTCAGCACCATCTCCCAGCAATATCCCGTGGCGATCGTAATTAAACAAAATGTATTCTTTCTCGCTGGTGCCGATCAGTTCAAATATTTTTCTTGACCCTTTAGGATCAACTACCGGATCTCTGCGCGACTGGACGATCAAGGCCGGCATTTTCAATTTCGGCAATTTGGGTTCCAGATCATTCATCAACCGTTCAATTTCCCTGACACCCGAGATGGGATTGCGCAGGTAATTAATATGCGGATTTTCCGGCTTGTTTTCGACAAACTCTTTTTTGGGCCCGACTTTATAGGCACGATCCATAATTCGGTTCCACATATCCACTGCCGGAGCAAATTTTGATGAAAAATCCATCAATGTCATGGGCGCGGCAACCGCAAATACGCCGGTGATCTGTTCTATCCTGGCAGCCAGATCCAATGCCAGACCCGCTCCGGTAGAAAAGCCACCGACCACAACTTTCCGGCATATACTGCTGATGATCGCATATCCTCTGTCAATGGACCTCATCCAGTCCTGATAGGAACGTGTGGCAAGATCATCAGGGGAAGTTCCATGTCCTTTTAAACGCGGAACATAGACCCAGTAGCCCATTCTGCCTAAGTAATACGCCAGTTCCCGAACCTCAAGAGGAGCAGCCATGTATCCGTGTGAAAGCAAAATACCGATATTTTTTGATTTTCCCTTGACTACAAACGGCTTGCCGACATTCATCGGCTTGGATTCTCCCTGCAGGTAAAATTTGTGGTAGTCGGATTCGAATTCCTTCACATCCTGCCCCATCAGGCATTTGGCCACCTTTCTTTTAATCCAGAAACCGGGCCGGGATGAAATGCGACGGATGGTTCGTTGCAGCTCTGTAAGAGGTTCCGCCGCATTGGCGATAACATCGATGGGATTGTCTATGCGGGCACGATGAAAATCATATGGGGATGAAAACTTGGTATGGTCTTTAATATACCCCTCGTCATTTCTATTCAGGTTACCTTTTTCCAGAGCAATTGAAATGAAGTCGTCCACCTTGCCCAATCGGTCATCGGTTAACAGATGAATCTGATCTTCTTTGAGAGAGGGATGCAAATGCAAGCCTTGCTGTTTTTGGAGGAGAAAGGCGGACAGAAAAACTCTTCTGCGAAAATCCAGCTCATCTATTTTATTAAATCGCATCATTGCTGTCCAAAATAATTTGAAAATCAAATACTGCCTTTAATAAAAACAGGCAGTTATAAACGGGAAATTAGTGATTTAGAAATCAGGTTGTA
>CACVKW010000254.1 GCA_902749685.1 Olavius sp. associated proteobacterium Delta 1
ATTTGATCGGTTTAATACTTTTAGCGACCTTTCAAACTCTTTAGCCAGTGATGTTAAATTATTCTGATCCATGCTGCGGTCTGATCCTTTCGATGCTTGGCTTTATTGATTTCCTGTCGGATTTGTCCTTTTCCCGAGGGTGGGTCTTTTGATGAACGCTTTTGATATCCAGGCCCAGGGAACGGATATAAATTTGGGTTGTGCTCGGATAAGCATGGCCCAGCATCTTTTGCACGGCCATCAGATCCGCACCGTTTTTAATCAGCGTTGTGGCAAAGCCATGACGCAGGGCATGGGGACTGACTGCCATTTTTATTTTAGCTGCCTTGGCATATTTTCTGACCATCACGGAGACGGCCGGTTTGCCAATGGGTTTGCCGTGGATATCCACAAATAGATGGCGGCTGGAGCGGTTCTTTTTGGTGTAATGGGGCCTGACCTTTGTCACGTATTCCCGGATAAACTTTACCGCATGCTTGCCGATGGGAACCGCCCGGTCCTTTTGTCCCTTGCCTTTGATTCTGAGCACCTTGCCGGTTAAGTCCGCATCGTAGATGGTCAGCCGGCAAAGCTCTTCGGTGCGGATCCCGCTGGAGTCGAACAGCTCCAGGATGGCACGATCCCGGATTCCAATGCGGGTGCCCAGGTTGGGTTGATCCAACAAGGTCAAAATCTGCTTGCGAGAAAGAACCCGCTTTGGAAGGTTTTTTTCCTTTTGCGGCTCCTTGATGGATTCGGCCGGATCAATAAAAATGATGTTGGACTGTTCCAAAAACTCAAAGAAGCGTTTGATGGAGCGCACCTTCAGGCAGATGGTGCCGTTGCTGTAAGGCTTGCCCGCTTTGGTCCTGTGATCGTAAAGGCCGGCAATATAATTTTCGATCGCAGCGCGGGTGATGGCTTTGACATCAGCAACCCCTGCAGCATCCAAAAATTCTTTGCTGTAATCCGTGTAGTATTTGATGGTGGCCTCCAGGTGGGCTCCAAGTACCCTCCAAGTTGCAAAATCAGCCCTCCTAGTTGGCCTTTTTACCCTCCAAGTTGATGTCATTCGTCCGTGATTCCGGTTTTTGCGGCTTTTACCTTTAACTGCTCAATGCCTGTCAAACCCACCAAAAAAGGCTTTTCATCGCAGACTTCTTCGGTAACCAGCAGCTCGTAGACATATTCTTTGCCTTTTTTACCGATCACCGCATAAATATATTCCAACGCTTCTAATTGCCGGATATGCGTTTTGACTTGGAAGTCGCTCCAGCCGCTGAACTCTCGGATATCTCGTCTGCTAAAACGATATTCACCGGGCTTGATATGCTTTTGCTTGCAGCGAGTGGTGACCATCTCACGGATCAGTTTTAAGAGGTTTCTTGATGGCGGGGTCAACTCGTCCAGGGACCGGCTAAGAACTTCATTGGCAATTCGGTTGGCCTTTTCGATATCGTCCAGAGTGACGCTGATGTATTCAATGGTTTTGCCGCTATAGTCCTGGACTTGCGCTGATATTGGAACAAATAAGCAATGGCTAAGATCAAATTCAGATACTTGGTGTGATCCCTGCGGGCTCGCAAGGATTTACTGGTGAAGGTCAACAGATCCGCATAGTGGTTGAACACGCAAAGAGGTTTTAAAAGGCGATTGGCATTCTGGTGCTTTTTGATGATCTGCCCGGCTTTAAGCTTGTTGATCATCCCTTCCATGGTCTGGCTTTGTCGCTGTTTGGTCAGGATCTTTTTGGTCATTTCTTCGGATTCGTCAATCGAGATAAACACAAAGCGGCTGGCGGTCTCACCGTCGATGTCAACTTGGGTTGTGGTGATAAAGACCATCAGCGGGCCTTCGACCGTGTTGTCCTGGGTTTTGAGCTCGCCGGTCACCGGATCCTTGCCGGTGTAGGCAATGGTGATCTTTTTCGATGACTGGATGCTGCGGATCGAATACACCGCCCCGTTCATGCCGTCTAATTCCTCGATGGCCAGG
>CACVKW010000255.1 GCA_902749685.1 Olavius sp. associated proteobacterium Delta 1
CATATAAGGAGGATTTTTTTCAATGACTCGTATTATTACTCACTTTATGACTCATTCTAAACCCGTTTTTGGACAAGAGTGATAATCGATATTTCTTAAAAAAATATTTATAGATATGAAGAATGAAATAAGGGGAAGTCGGCCCGCGTGGTTCACGGTGTCTGTATGCTAGGGAGAGGTATCTCCGGGAATATTATGTGTAATGTTCAGGTTTTATTCGTGCTGGCCCTTTGTTTAACCCGCAAAAGGCCCGGGCTGTTGTGCAGATACATCGGCAAAAAACGTGATAATCCCTTCGCGCGAACAGCAGGCGCTCAATCGACTCTGATATCAGGTACGGGTGCATATCTCAATGAAATGGTAAAAATACATCGACTTCCTGGCGAAAGATGAGATAATCCGCCAGCGATGCGGTGAGTGTCTGCCGTGCGGATGCCGGCAGGTCATCCAAGTGACGTTTAACTATAGTCAGGGCTTCGATCTGTTCTTTGTGATAGGAATTCATTACACCGCCATTTTATTCGATATATACTGGGTGGTATACTCAAAGATCTAACATATTTTTTAATCGATCGGCTGTCAAGTCCCCAATCCGAACTTGACATCGCCAAAGCACTGTTGTTAGTTAGTGCCCATCTGAAAACTAAACCGAACAGTATCGGTATGTCTATGTCCCCCCATGATATAAACAGCTTCGATGTTATCGTGATTGGAGCAGGGCCGGCCGGTTCTACGGCAGCCTATTTACTGGCGTTAACCGGATTCAAAGTTCTTATTATAGACAAATCTACCTTTCCCAGAGATAAACTTTGTGGCGGACTTCTAACCTTGAAGAGCATCAAATTACTGGAGGGTATTTTTTCAACCTCCGTCGATTATTTGAAAGCCCGGCGGGTAATTACCTATCAGAGTTTTTCTTACAAAGTCGGCAACAGCACCGGCGCATCCGTTAAAGGACGTTTGGATAATCCATTTCACTTCGTGAATCGCAAAACATACGATCATTACTGGTTAAAAAAGGCCCAGGGGGCAGGTGTTGAATTCAAAGCCGGCGAAAAAGTTGTCTGCCTGGAGCTCTCACGAAAACAGGTAACTACCCAAAGCGGGCGGCAGTTCGTCGGCAATTTTATATTCGGAGCCGACGGTGCCCTGAGTTGGACAAGGCGCTTTCTATCGGCCAAAGGAGTCATCAAGCCGGATCGGAAATCAGAATTGGCTACGACGCTGGAAGTTCTTATTCCAAACCGCCAGGTCACAGGGCTGCAGGATTACCCGACAATATATTTTGGCCATACTCCCTGGGGCTATGCCTGGAGTTTTCCGGGAGATCAACACCAAATTCTCGGCATCGCCGGCTTAAACCGCCAAGCAGGTAGATTTATCAATGACGATTTTACAACATTCCTCAAGAGTCTGCACATTTCCAGGCAGGACATTCCCAGGCCCAAAAGTCATGCCTTGCCCTATGGCAACTATCTTACCCGGCCTGGTTATAATAATGTACTATTGTTGGGGGATGCTAGCGGGCTGGCAGATCCATTGCTGGGTGAGGGCATTTATTATGCTCATAAAAGTGCCTATTTAGCCGCAAAAGCCGTTATGAATTCATATAGTGAACCGCAAGATGCCTTAACCAAGTACAGGCGCTATTTAATGCGGGACATAATTGCTGAACTTAAGTATATTCGGCTTGCGCGCCAGATCATATTTTCATTACCGGGAAATTGGACGTATAAACTATTATCTTCCCTTCTCAAAACGATACCCCGGCTCTGTGAAGAGACGATTCAGGGGCAACGATCATACAGGTGGTTTCGTCCGATTAATATTGAGAATAATAAGCGGAATGGAACCTGATAAGTCCACTCCGCTTTCTAATTTATAACGCCCAACTAGAAATGGTTAGTCCACTCATTGAAAGGCATTAAATTCAGTGCGCGGAATTTTTTTGGTCAAAATCCGGACCCCAATAAATCCTCCGCTAAGAATCAAACGGGTTGGAATTTTCTGCCGGACAATTACCAGTTCGATCTGACTGATTTGCATTTTTTTCTCTACCTCACTAACAAGCTGCTGAGCGCTGTTTATGGGTACACCGTCATACTCAAGGATTATATCACCTTCCTGAAGACCTGCCGATTCTGCCTGTGAAGCCTCAATGATGCTTTGTATTTGCGCAATACTTACGAATTCATTTTTTTGACTTGGGGCTTTCGACGGCTGGGAAAATGAAGAAAGATCACTTGTTGCTTCCGGAACCACCACCAGACGTTTGAGTTTTGCATCAGCAAACTCAAAAGCGTAGTTCCTAATTCCAATGTGTCGCAGCAGACTTTTTAACAGGTCCTCCGGTGTATCAGCATTATATGAAAAGGTGATTTTCTCTCGTTCATTATTCTTCAGGCCTTTGATCTCTATGGTATATTTGTCATAAAATATATCAACAATTTCTTCTATGGTTGAATCCCGGGCTTCCAAACTGATTATTCCGTTCGGGGCCGTGCTGAGTTCAACGACAGCACCTGCAAATCCAGGCATGGAGAAGAAAACCCATAGCAATATAACGAGAAATAGTCGAATGCTTTGCACAGTCATAATAATGCCGATCAACAGCCCATCAACGTTCGTTGAGTGCAGGCATTAAAAAATGGATATCGCGAAAACAGCTCTATCCACCGACATAAACCCCTCTGCCGGATTTTTTAATTCTACCCTCTTTGGCTGCCCTAAAAACAATATTGCGTACTTTTTTATCATCAAAACCGGTTTTATTCTTGAGAGTGGGTACATCAACACCTTTTTTCGATCTCTTGATGATTTTCAGGATCTGATCCGTTGCTGTTACCTGTAAGGCCTTATTTTTCTTCGCAGGAGCTTTTTTGGCAGGTGCTTTCTTGACGGCTTTTTTCTTGGCAGGTGCTTTTTTAGCAGCTTTGGGTTTGGAGACTTTTTTCGGCTTTGGACTTGTATCAAAAGCTTTTAATAATTTCTCCATCTTCTTCTCGAGAGCCTTAAAGTCTTTTCTCAATGCAGTCAAATCTTTCTTTAAAATAGCCATTCTTGTAATCCTCCTCGAATGTTCTTGTGTAAATAGTTTAAGATTAATGTCAATATTATCATCAAAATTATTCTGATGGGCTCTAACCAAATTCTTTAATAATAATATAATTAAAGAAAATACTATATAGGTAAATTACTTTATAGAAGTAAATTTGTCAAGCAATAAGGCAAGAATAATAAGACAATCTAGTTGATTAGACCATTTTCAAGGAATAATCAAGCGTAAGATACAACTGCACCTGAACGGCTTTTGAGAGCGGAAGATGAATGGCAGGGGAGAATTAGTTCAATCTGAGTTTTGAAATCCGGCCGTCATGCGGTCCAGGTCGACATCGCCGCAGGGTGCCCCCGTGATGATAGCACGGTTTTTCTGTCTGTCTCCCAAACGGTCAATGACTTCAACCCCTAGTTCTCCTGACGCTGACAGGTCGCCTGGGCATTGTTAAGCGAGTTTTCCATAGCCGGTATAAAATCACTTAATTTAATTATACTTTTGGCTTTCTATTGATAGCTGAATTGAAGTGAAGTTAATCACGCAAGATAACCAGACGCCCCAATTCGCCTCATTCCAAGAATTAATGTGAGGAGGTAAAAATGGAGATTAAAAACATTGCTGAGACTGGAATTTTATGACCATATCCATAAATGGCTTGGCCACTTTTTTGATGCCTGGATGAATTGTTACGGAAAAGATAACTACGAGTTGACCCATGACCCCACAAATCGCCGGAAAACATCTTTCGTGACTTTATGGTGGATTGTATTAAAACAAAATCGGTTTGTTCCGAAGGGTATTGTTTAGATTGGTTATTTGCCAAGATCACGAAATCAATAGTTCATGTTCGTATAGCATATAGAAAAAAGGGTTTAAACAATTTGCTTAAACCCTTTATATTCGTGGTGCGCCAGGCAGGATTTGAACCTGCGGCCTACGGATTCGTAGTCCGGCGCTCTATCCGGGCTGAGCTACTGGCGCATGGGAAAACTGATTGAAATTTAGGTGGAACATAAGCTAAAGTAACTTCGATGTCAATGGATTTGTTGCTATATGATCGATGCCGGCCTCCGGTGCTGAAGAGATGCAGGATACTCTAATCTGGCTGATAGATATTGGATTGCGTGATGGCTCCTAGGTGGTGGTTGATTAACCTATAAGTGGATAGTTTTGAATATTTACCGGCAATTTATATTTCAAATGATAAATACACACGAAATGTTTATGGAACTTGCGCTTGATGAAGCGAAAAAAGCTGGACAAATCGGTGAAGTTCCGATAGGAGCAATACTCGTTGCCGAAAATGGAGAGGTATTGTCGGCTGCTCACAACCGGACCATCAAACAGGTTGACCCGACCGCTCACGCCGAAATTCTGGCATTGCGCCAAGCAGCCAAAAAAATTAATAATTACAGACTGTTGAGCACCTCATTGTTCGTTACTGTCGAACCATGCATTATGTGCATGGGGGCCATTGTACATGCCAGGGTAAAACGGATTATATACGGTGCAAATGACCCTAAATGGGGTGCTGCAGGTTCTTTGTATAACTTCGCAGAGGATATTCGTTTAAATCACAGGGTGGAAATTATAAACGGTGTGCGGGAGGAAGAATGCCGCGATTTGATGCAGGCGTTTTTCCGGGCGAAAAGAATATGACAGACTTCAAAGGAGAATAACGTGGCTAACGTAGTCATTGTCGGAACTCAATGGGGGGACGAAGGCAAAGGCAAAATTGTTGATCTGCTGGCAGAAACGGCTGATATGGTGGTTCGATTTCAAGGCGGCAATAATGCCGGCCATACCATGGTGGTTGAAGGGGAACAATTTATCTCGCATTTGATTCCTTCCGGAATATTGCAGAAAAAAACCTGTCTAATCGGAAACGGTGTCGTAGTGGATCCGGCAGTATTGCTGGGGGAAATTGACGCGTTGAACCGTCGGGGTGTTGAGGTCAGTCCCGCAACGCTTAAAATATGCGAAAAAGCCCATCTGATTATGCCATACCACCAGGCCGTTGATCACGCGCGGGAAAAGTTTAAGGGCGATAAAAAAATAGGGACCACCGGCCGCGGCATCGGACCGGCCTACGAAGATAAGGCCACCCGCAGAGGCATCCGCTTTGTGGATCTGCTCGATCCGGAAGTTTTTACCGAAATGGTGAACACAATCCTGGACGAAAAAAATTTTTATCTAAAAAATTACCTCTCCGCCGAAGCGTTGGATCCGAAGCAGATTATCGATCAATATCAGACCTACGCCCAGCGCCTGGCACCCCACGTAACGAATATTTCTGTGACCATTAATGCTGCGATTAAAAACAACCAGCAGGTCATGTTTGAAGGCGCCCAGGGCACTCATCTGGACATTGATCACGGTACCTACCCTTTTGTGACATCCTCCAATACCCTGGCGGGTAATGCATGCTGCGGTTCAGGAGTCGGTCCGAAACAGATTAATGAAGTATTTGGCATTGTTAAGGCCTACACAACCCGGGTGGGTCAGGGTCCCTTCCCTTCCGAATTGTTTGATGATATCGGCGACAAAATCCAAAAAAAAGGTGCCGAATTCGGTGCCACCACCGGAAGACGGCGCCGTTGCGGCTGGCTGGATACCATTATATTGAAAAATGCCGTCCGCCTCAACGGATTAACCGGCCTGGCCATCACAAAACTGGATGTGCTAGACGGCCTGGAATCAATAAAAGTTTGCACCGGCTATGAGTATGAAGGTGAAATGTTGCCGGAATTTCCGGCAAGCCTGAAGGTATTGGGGGAATGCAAGCCGGTTTATGAATCGCTGCCGGGCTGGCCGGAAAATATATCCGGCATTAGAAAATTTGAGGACTTACCGGCAAACGTCAAAAGCTATTTAAATCGCATCGAAGCGCTCACTCAAACTCCGGTTTCCATCATATCCGTGGGACCGGACAGGGAACAGACTATCGTTTTGAGGAATCCGTTCCTATAAAAACAAAGCGCAGAGCGCATGGAGTATGGCGTATGGGGAAAGATGCCGGGGTTGAAATACAATTGCGCTATGCCCTATGCTCCATGCGCTATGCAACAGCTGAAGTTTGCCAAATTATTTGATTAAATTAGTTGACTTTTTATCGTGCATGACTTAATTAAGTAGCCCTGTCGGGACGTGGCTCAGTCTGGTAGAGCACAGCGTTCGGGACGCTGGGGTCGCTGGTTCAAATCCAGCCGTCCCGACCATACTTGCCGAAATCCACTTCTATAAAATCTTTGCCAACCCTTCCAACCCCAGTATGTAACCATGCGAACCAAAGCCGGCGATCCGGGCGGCAACAATATCTGCGATCATTGAATGATGCCGAAACGATTCCCTGTTATGAATGTTGGACAGATGTATCTCGATAACCGGAATATCGAGCATGGCAATTGCATCCCTGATGGCGACACTGGTGTGGGTATAAGCGGCCGGGTTGATGATTATCCCGTGGCAATTGCCGATGGCCTGTTGGATCCTGTCAACAATTGCCCCTTCATGATTGGATTGAAAGGCTTCGACATCAATGCCAAGCTGTTTACCCGCCTCTATTAGTTGACCATCGATCTCATCAAGGCTCTGATGACCATAGATGTGGGGCTCCCTTTTGCCAAGCATATTCAGATTGGGTCCGTGTATGACCAGAATTTTCTTCTGAGGCGTTTTGTCCGCCATCGCTGTTTATTCCTTTCGTGAATTCGTTGGGTTTCTCCGCCGCCGGACCAACTTACTTAAAACAACCTATCTATCAACCCAATCAACTCAATCATCTTGTTGATGTATTAAATGCAATACGATCCTTTACCTTGCGCCGTGAGCCGTTTGCCCAAAGCCACATTAAAATTGGCAGGAGATGGATAACCATTATTATAGCTGCTTATTTACAGTACTATAAGTCATCGCCTAAATCATCCTGCTCCAATCTAGAACAAATATCCTGCATAACGTCCATAAATTCAATGCGTATTTTTCTGGCATATGAATTATAATGATGCATATCCGTGAACAGTTGCCAGGTATCGCGCTCGACGACGTCTAATATGTGCAGCAACCGTTTGTAGCCTTCAGTGTCGATTTCAAGCTGGTTGGCACCGGATTCTGATAAGGTTCTGCCGATCAGGTGCGTCAGGGCCAGGCTGCTGGCAATCTGTTCATCATGCTCCCGGGCTGTTGCCTCGATGACGTCCAGTCCTTTGGAAGATAGGTACTTTCGTATTTTACGATATTGTTTTTCCTCTATTTTCACTTTGCACAAACAAATTTTTCTCCCTTCAAGAGAATCGGATGCACTGTCCGGACCAAACATGGGATGGGTCGCCAATATTGAAACCGTCTCGGGCAGAATCTCTTTCATCCACCTGATGGGATATTCTTTGACCGAACAAACGTCAACTAGAAGCGCATCCGGCTTTATCAACGGTGCGATATCATTTAAGAAATTTTTAAATATCGAAATGGGCACACACGGTATGACAATATCCTGCTTGCAAACCGCTGCCAGGGATGCAACTCGTGCACCTGTCCGGTCGATTTCAGAAGCTTTATCAGCCCTGGTGTGAACGAAGACGTCAAAATCTTTTGCCAGATAATGTGATGCAAGTTTGCCGAATCGACCGAATCCTATTATTCCAATCATAATGCCTCTGCTATTTTTTCTAAACCACTGACAAGTTTATCTTCGGAAACAGCATATGATATTCGGATGTGCCCGGGCATGCCGAATTCTTCTCCGGGCACAACCGCCACGCCTGTCTCTTCCAGCAATTTTTTGGCTAAATCAGCCGCCGTCATCCCGTTATCGAGATGGCGCGAAACATCGGGAAAAAGATAAAATGCCCCCTGGGGTTTGATACAATTGAACAAACCGCTGATTTTGCCGTATGCGTAATCTCTTTTCCTTTCCAAGTCCAGGCACCAGGGGGCCATATCATTTTTATTCATACCCAGTGCTGCCAGGGCGCCATGTTGTGCAAAGGTGCAGACATTGCCGGTCACATGGCTTTGCAATTTGTTGAGTGCTGCGATGACATCCGAAGGGGCCGCTACATAGCCGATTCGGAAGCCGGTCATATTAAAGCCTTTTGAAAAACTGCGGGTGACAATCAACTGTCGGCGAATTTCTTTAAACATGAACATGCTCTCGGGTTGGAGCCCGTCAAAAACATAAGAACTATAGGCTTCATCCGAAATGATGTACAGGTTGTGCTTTAACGCAAGCGTTGCTATTTTTTCGAGATCGTGCGCCGGATAGACGGCCCCCGTGGGGTTATTGGGCGAATTAACAAGGATAGCACGTGTTTTGGGCGATACCGCCTGCTCGATATTATCGATATCGAGCTGGTGATTACGTGTGTCCACAAATATCGGCCGTCCGCCGGCAAGTTTCACCTGCTGTGGGAAGCTTACCCAAAAGGGTCGCGGAATGATAACCTCATCCAAGGGATCACAGATGGCCTGGAACATCGTGTACAGACACTGTTTCGAGCCATTTGCAATGATGATGTTTTTCTCATCGCAGCCTTCAAACTGCTGTGCCAGGCGCAATTTCAACTCCTGCAATCCGGCGACCGGGCCATATTTTGTCATACCTTGATCCAAGGCTTGTTTGGTGGACTCAATGACAGCTGTCGGCGTGTCATAGGGAGGTTCCCCGACTGCCAGATCAATAACATCCTTACCTGCTCTTCTCAGCTGCTGTATAAGCAGGGTAAACTGGACAGTGCCGGATTCCTCGATTTGATTTACGCGGTTTGATAGCTTCATCTTTTTTTCTCTCCCGGTCCAAATTTGAGCCCAATAGCAAACAAGTTGAATTCATCACACTAAATCGAAAAACGAAACAATGAAAAAAAGATCTATTATGACTATAAAAAAATTAAAAAATGTTTAAAATCAATATTGTCTGGTTTTTTGCTGTAGGGCCATATCGGAAATCACCAGGGCGGCCATGCTTTCGACAATCGGCACGGCCCGGGGCACGACACAGGGATCATGGCGACCTTTGGCTTCCAGCGTGGTCTGATTGCCGTCGAAATCAACCGTATTTTGAGCCTGGCCAATGGTCGCCGGCGGCTTAAATGCCACCCGGAAAATGATGGGCTCACCGTTTGAAATGCCACCCTGGACCCCGCCACTGTTGTTGGTCAGTGTCCCTAAGCGATCTCCTCTTTTGATAAAGGGATCATTGTGCTTCGAACCGTTCAGGCGGGTGCCTGAAAATCCGGAACCGATTTCAAATCCTTTGGTGGCTGGAATCGACATCATGGCCTGGGCCAGACGGGCTTCCATCTTGTCAAATACGGGTTCCCCCAGTCCTGCCGGGACATTGCGGCATACGCAGGTGATGATACCGCCCAGGGAGTCTTTCGCTTCCTTGGCGGTCTTAATCGCTTTTTCCATTTGGGCGGCATCAGATTTTGAAGGACAGCGAACAATGGATTCGTCCACCGCGCTGCGGGTTACACTGTTTTCATCGATTTCGGAGGCACTAGTCATGCTAACCGCATTCACCCAGGCTACGAATTCAATCCCGTATTGCTCGTAGAGAAATTTTTCAGCAATCGCTCCCGCAGCCACCCGCCCGATAGTTTCCCGGGCACTGGATCGACCGCCGCCACTCGACGCCCGGATTCCGTATTTCATCTGATAGGTGTAATCTGCGTGCGACGGACGGGGGATGGATTGCATTGAAGCATAGTCACCCGGTTTCTGATCCCGGTTGGCCACACTCAGCGCGATAGGTGTGCCCAGGGCCCGGCCATTTTCAACGCCCGACAAAATGGTGACCCGGTCGCTTTCATCCCTGTCGGTCGTCAAAAGGCTCTGGCCGGGACGACGGCGGTCAAGCTGGGGCTGGATATCTTTTTCGCTGATGGCTATACCAGGCGGACAGCCTTCGACCACGGCACCGACCCCTTTGCCGTGGGACTCGCCGAAAGTTGTTACCCTGAATACGGTTCCAAATGTGCTTGACATATATTTTGTCTCCTATATCTCCGATTCTAGTTTATCAGTTGCTGAACAATCTCATCACAGATCTCGTTAATCCGCCGATCATCCGTCTCCACGTAAAAATCCATGGCCTGTCTGTATAAAGGATCCCGTTCAATCATCGTTTCTTCGATTTCGCAAAAACTGTCTTTCGATGTCAACGATGGACGGAAAACTTCGGTGTCCTGATCCGACATCATCCTTGATTTTATGGTTTCCGGAAGTGCCTTCAACCAGACAATCCTTCCGTTTTGTTTCATTAAATTCACATTTGCTTGATTGAGCACCACCCCACCGCCGGTCGCCACCACCCGCCGATCAAGGATGCAGGCTTGATTAACAATGGCATGTTCCATTTCCCGAAAGATATCCCAGCCGTGTGTTTCCACGATTTCTTTTATACTTATACCACTTTCAGACACCAGCAGTGCGTCCGTATCGATGAACGGCCAACCCAATTTCCCGGAGAGCAGTTTGCCCACCGAGGACTTACCCGTACAGCGATATCCGATTAAAAATACGTTGTAAGGGTTAGCGGGTTCAAAGTTCACCGTTCAGGGTTCCCATTCTTTATCTAACCGATCATTTAAAAACTTCAAAAAAATAAAATTTTAAATTCCCAACTCCACAGGAGTCTTTCCTTGCGCCGTGTGCCTATTTATTAATCCTTCCACCCTCAACCTCTGAACCCTCAAATCCGGAATGCTCATCCATATAGTCCTTCAAATACATGCCAGAAATCAGGAAACGATTTTACGACACAATTTTCATCCTGGATAAACATCCCGGGGGTGACAAGCCCTGCAACGGCAAAACTCATGGCGATTCGGTGATCTCCGTAGGTTTCGATTTCGGCCCCCAGGGGTTTGCCGCCCGTCACGATTAATTCGTCAGTGCTGCAGCGAGCATCAATTCCCATTTTAACGAGTTCATTTACCACCGCGGCCAGGCGGTCGCTTTCTTTGGTCTTAAGGTGCGAGACATTTCTGATAATGGTCGTCCCTTCAGCAAATACGGCAACCACCGCCAGTGTCGGGACCATATCCGGCATGTCCCCCATATCGACATCGGCTGCCTTCAAGAAACTGCCGGAAACAGTGATTCCGTCGGGTTCAGAAGTAATTTCACACCCCATAGTTGCCAGCAAATTTGCAAATTTGAGGTCCCCCTGGCGAGAGTCAGCCGTCACTCCCTTAACTTTGATTTCAGTACCGCAGACAGCCGCCGCAGCCCAGAAATACCCTGCCTGGGAGCCATCGGGTTCAACCGCATATGCTCCCGCCCGATAAGTTTGTTTGCCGGCGACCTTAAACCGTTCATAGCCTTCACGGCAGACAGTGACACCGAACTTATCCATAACATCAACCGTCATATCCACATAGGGTCGCGATACGGGTCCTTCAGTAACCAGAATTTCCAACCCCCTGTC
The DNA here is from genome assembly GCA_902749685.1 of Olavius sp. associated proteobacterium Delta 1. Classification (GTDB taxonomy): domain Bacteria; phylum Desulfobacterota; class Desulfobacteria; order Desulfobacterales; family JAFDCJ01; genus JAFDCJ01. Next base: position 11,487 of record CACVKW010000255.1, read on the forward strand.
GGTATATGGAGCGATCAAAAGCAAAGCGGAAAGGTACTGGCTGCTCGTTCGACAGTTGATGTTCACCGATCCGCCACTTATTTTTTCCCCGAAAATTTCTAACGGTGGGCAGCCATTGTGATTCTTTGAACGAATCCGGACGCCCAGTTGTTCCAGCGCGTCGATGAGGTCCTGAATCGGCCGTTCTGCCATCCGGTCGGTTCCGGTTAAGGTAAATTTTCCTGGGCCAAGCGCGGCAACCGCCGCCAGCAGACGCATGGAAGTACCCGAGTTGCCCAAAAAGATTCGATCCGCACACGGCTTGAAAATACCGCTGTTGCCGGAAACGATGAGTTGATCCGCCGATGTATCAGCGATATGAATTCCCATCTGTCTTAGGGCCTGCAGGGTTAATAGCGTATCCTCACTGATCAGAGGATTTCGAATCCGGCACTCTCCATCCGACAGAGCGGAGGCAATTAGGATCCGGTGGGTGTAGCTTTTGGAACCCGGAACGGTAACCTCGCAGCGTGGTTTTATGATATGCGGTTTAATTTCTTTCATCGGTCAACTTAAACATAAAAGTTACTCGTTATTAGTTACTGGTTATTAGTTGATGCCTGGAAACCGGAATTTTACGAAGCCGGGCAGTCGAACGCATTATCCGCGTTCAAACTTACCACTAGGAAAAACGTTTGTGATTCGGAAAAAATGTCAATCCCTGGATTTATGGTACGTCTAGATATTAAAATAGACATCATTCCTCTCTAACAAATAACCAATAACTAACAACATATAACTCGCCGTTACGGGGTTGACAGTTCGTCCAGCACCACCTTGCGCATAACATCCAGCGGCGCTTTCTTGCCGGTCCACAGCTCAAACTGAACGGCCCCCTGCTGGACAAACATGGAAACGCCGTCTACGATGATACAGCCGTTTTTTTCTGCTTCTGCCATAAATCGCGTTTTCAACGGATTGTAGACCATGTCCATTACGACCATCTCGCTTTCCAGAAGATCGGTGTTCAGCGGGACGCTGTTATCATTGGGCGTCATTCCGGCCGATGTTGCATTAATAATGATATGATAGGGCAGCTGCTTGACTTCCGAAAGCGGTTTGAATTCGCAATCCAGATCAGATGCAAGTTTTTCGCCTTTTTCCGGGGTGCGGTTAATAATGGTGAGTCGACCCCCTTCTTGCTTGATGCCGAACCCAACCGCCCGGGCTCCGCCACCGGCACCGACAACGGCCACGTCCTCACCGGTGAGTATTGTATTTTCGGCCAGGGCCTTGATGGCACCGGCACAATCGGAATTATATCCACACAGGAGGCCCTGTCGATTTACAATCGTATTGACGGCCCCAATATCTGCGGCCAGGGAATCCACCTGGTCCAGATATTTCATGATACTTATTTTATGGGGAATCGTAATACTGGCGCCCCGGATACCCAGTCCCCGGATACCACTGACAGCGGCGGCGAGGTCTTTAACCCTGATAGCAATATAAAATCCATCAAGGCCTGCCTGGGCCAGAGCACTGTTGTGCATAGCGGGACTTAAGCTGTGACCGACCGGATCTCCGAAAACAGCATAAATCGGCGGTTCTCCGGCACCGCTTTGCTGGTTTTGAACTCCGCGACCGGCAGCGATGATACTTCTGAAAATGCGGTAAAAAGAACCGGTTTTCACGGCACCCTGATTCAAAGATAGAAGCCTTTGATAAATTTCACCTTCCCGCCGGTCATCGACCACTGTGATCCCGGCCTGCTGTTTGATCTGTCCGATTGCCTGGGCGGCCGACAGCCGCCGACTGATCAACTCAAGGATCTGTTCGTCAATATCGTCTATACGTTTCCGAAAGGTTGCAATGTCCTTTTCAGGATTGATTATTTTGTTGTTTTCCAGCCTTGTATCTTTCATTTTAGCAATCTAATGATGCAACATTTTAACAAATCAATCATAGTCTAATGCGCAGTATAAAGTAATTAAGCCGCCGGAGTTTCGATCCAATAAATTTATTCAGTTTTCAAATAACAATTTACAACCCTGAATATGCTATTTCTCAGGGCGGATTTATTAGTGCTTCCAATTCCTTGATTGCAATTTCCTCAACATAGGCATTGCCGATTTCACTGAGCAATACAAAATAAATACGGTCACCTTCCCTCTTTTTGTCCATTTTCAGGGTCTCGAGTACCGCATGGCAGTCATACTCAAGCCGGACGGGAAGTCCATACTTGCCCAGCAAATCGGCAATTCGGTTCGAATCTTTTTCCGCCAGTGCTGCTTTCTTGACTGCCAGCTCAGATGCAAGTACCATCCCGGCACTGACTGCCTCACCGTGTCTAACTTTGGTGGTCTTTTCAATTGCATGACCGAAGGTATGACCAAAATTAAGTTTGCGGCGTTGTCCTTTTTCTTTTTCATCTTGATTCACGATCTCTGATTTGATGACCACCGAATCATAAACCAGTTTTTCGATAACCGCTAAATCCAGCGCCAAGGCTTGGTCACGATTTTCTTCGAGGAAGATAAACAGGCTTTTATCGGCAATTGCGCCGTGCTTTATAATCTCGGCCAAGCCGCTCAGAATTTCTTTTTGGGGAACTGTTTTTAGAAGATTGAGATCACAGATGACAAATTCGGGCTGGTTGAAAACACCGACGATGTTTTTATAGCCACCGAAATTGAATCCGTTTTTGCCGCCCACACTTGCGTCAACCTGCGAAAGCAGGGTGCTGGACACAAATCCGAATCTCACACCCCGCATGTAGGTTGAGGCGACAAATCCGGCAATATCACAAACGATCCCGCCACCGATGCCGATGATAAAAGAAGAACGATCAGCCTCAAGCTTCAGCAATTGCTCATAGATGTACCGGACGGTATCGAAAGTTTTTATCTTTTCACCGGTTCCGATAGTGATGACATCGCCTGGCGGGAAATATTTGCCCCAGCACTGCCGCACATTGGTATCGGTGATGATTATCGGTCTTTCTACCGGAATATATTTTCCAAGATTATCGAGATTCTCGCCGATCATGATCACGGATTCATGGGCCTGACTTTTGATGTTTACTACTTTCATATTGCGTTTACCCACCTGTCTGTACTGCTTCTGTTGCAAGAATTTATCAATTTTTCGGCGACCGACAGCAGCAAGCGCTCGGTAGTTTCCCATGAAATGCATTCATCCGTAATCGACACACCGTATTTCAGGGCTTTCAGGTCCCCGCTGAACTTCTGGTTGCCTTCGAAAAGATTACTTTCCAGCATGAGACCGATCAACGCGTCATTGCCGGCAATATACTGATCTATGACATTTTTCATGACGATCGCCTGCCCCTGGTATTTCTTCATTGAATTGCCGTGTGAACAGTCGACCATGATTGATTCAGGCAGTTTTTTTTCTATCAGGCTCAATCGGGCCTGTTCAATGCTGATGGGATCATAATTTGGCTTGTTACCTCCGCGCAAAACGATGTGAGCCAAAGGATTCCCGTTGGTCTGAACAACACAGGTACGGCCGTCCTGATCAATTCCCAGGAAGCTTTGCCCGGTTTTGGCCGCCACAATTCCGTTTATGGCCGAAGACATATTGCCGTCAGTTCCGTTTTTGAACCCCACTGCCATGGACAAACCACTGGCCATTTCACGGTGGGTTTGGGATTCCGTGGTCCGGGCGCCAATACAGGCCCAGCTGACTAAATCCGCTACATACTGGGGCGTGATGGTTTCAAGAAATTCAGTGGCAGCGGGAACGCCGATTTCATTAATTTGAAGCAGGATACTGCGGGCTTTACGTAAACCTTCCATAATATCACAGGTACCGTCCAGCCGCGGGTCATTAATCAACCCCTTCCATCCGACGCTGGTCCGTGGTTTTTCAAAATAGACACGCATGATAACTACCAGCGCTTCGTTCACTTGTTCGCGAAGCTTTTGTAATTTGTCGGCATACTCGTAAGCGGCTTTTTCATCGTGAATGGAGCACGGACCGGCAATTACCAGTAGTCGTTTATCTTCCTTACGCAATATTTTGTCGACAGCTTTTCTCCCGCAAAAGACGGTATCATGTGCTTCCGGGCTAACCGCAAGATCTTGTTTCAACATAGCGGGTTCCATAAGCATTCGATAGCCTTTAACACGTAAATCATCTGTTGGTTTCATTTTATTACCTCTGAGTCAACGACCACCTGCGCAGCGGGTGGTTTGAATTTTAGGCCATAGGCCGAAAATGCAAGAGGACCCCAGTCCTCTTATGGTTGGACTTGCAATCCCGCTGTGGCGGAGTTTTGTATGGCAAGGATTAATTTGACGCCATCAATGCACGGACAAAAACAAAAAAACCGTGAGCTTTTTTGTCTGCCCACGGTTTAGAATGCCTGCTATTTTTCTATCTTCTCAGCGCACCCCAGACAGACCGGTACTATAAAAATAATACCGATAATAGTAAGCAAAACTGTCTGAGAGGTTATGCACCACTTTGTAATCCTTTTAAATTATTTTGAAGACGAGAGTATAGAATTGGTTGCTGCCTGTCAAGCTCTTTTTGTAAAAAGCTCAGCCACTATCCGGTGGCACGAAAAAAACTATTGACAGTAGTTAGCAAAGAACTTATGTATTGCTAAATAAATTGTCAATGGAAACAAACGCATGAAAAACGTTAACATCACAGAAAGATATTTTAATTTCGGGCGCTTCTTTTTTAGCTTTAGAAGCGTCCATCGGGTTGGTTAGCGCTAAACCTTAGCTGCACAATACCCCGGGTGGACTTAATCACCACTCGGGGTTTTTTATTGTATTGAAAGGCTCCGAGAAAAATGTCGGAGCTTTTTTTCGTCAGAATTGGCGCGAGGTTTAAACGATGCTGAATACGGCTTTCAGCGAAAACAAATTAATTGAATCTACGAATTTTCTCAAGCATGCTTTGTAGCGCGAACCCGGAAGTGTGATTAACATTGATCCAGAATAAACTAATTAGTGCCCATCCGAAAATAAAAACGGGCACGAATTAGTTTTCAATTTGGAAATGAGCAATTTTTTTGATGAGCAAGGCCGCACAAGGGTTTATGACGAGGCGTACTTTTCGTACGTTGAGGAAGTAAACCCGCGGAGAACGCCGCTCATCGGAAAAAGGGCCATTTCCGGATGGAAACTAATTATAGCAACGTGGCGTAAATCAATAAGCAAACATACACAGCGTTATGCCTGATTGATCCTATGCGCTAGTTTTAAATGCAACGATTCTTAGGGCCAATAGACAATTAATTATGGCGCTGTGTATAAAGGATTGCAATCATGAAAAACCTTAAATTAGCAACTCGTGAATTAGATCAGCGCACCATTATCAAAATATCCAATGTCGAAATTGGCCGCGGTTTTACCGTGATTGCCGGCCCCTGCAGCGTGGAAAGCGAGGAGCAGATGTTTGAGTCCGCCCGCGCTGTTAAGGCCGCCGGGGCAGACATGCTGCGTGGCGGCGCTTTTAAACCCAGGACGTCGCCATATGCTTTTCAGGGGTTGGGTTTGCGAGGGTTGAAGCTGTTGTCCCAGGCAGGCAAAGAGACCGGTTTGCCGATTGTCACCGAGGTCATCGATCCGCGGGATGTTTCCTGGGTGGCAGAATTTGCAGATGTCCTCCAAATCGGAACCCGCAATATGCAGAATTATTCACTGCTCAAGGAGGTCGGACAAACCGGGAGACCGGTGCTGCTCAAGCGCGGTATGTACTCAACCCTGGAGGAATGGTTAAACTGCGCCGAATATATCCTCAGTGAAGGCAACCCCAACGTTATCCTTTGTGAACGAGGCATACGGACCTTTGAAACATATACTCGCAATACCTTGGATCTTAGTGCAGTGCCGGCAATTAAAGAACTGACTCACCTGCCGATCATCATTGATCCGACTCACAGTACGGGGCGGGTCAACCTGATTGGCCCGATGAGTCTGGCTGCAGTGGCGGCCGGTGCGGATGGAATAATTGTCGAAGTGCATTATGATCCTGCCAAGGCCCTGTGTGACGCTGATCAGGCGCTGACACCGACTATATTTAAAGATATTATGCAACGCCTGCGGCCGCTGCAATCATTCATGGACGACCTGCCGTCATAGTCCGTGCATTTAAGAATAAGGTGCCGTATTCGATCCATGTGTTCATATTAGAAGAAGGTGTTCTCTGGCAGAGGCCGCTGGGAAAGCAGAGAATTTCGCATAACCAACTAAACAACGATAACTCTGGTTGAGGTGTAAAAATGAAACTGAATGAAATAAGTAGAAAAATAGACAAGATTGATCGGGAATTGCTGGTACTGTTGCAGGAACGTATGGGTCTGTCACTGCGTTCGACGAAATTTCAGCAGGCCACCGGTGATAGCGCGCGCGAGGCGGACTTGCTGGAGCGTATGGAACGCATGAACCTGGACTTGATTAAACGCTCATTTTCACGCCAGTTGCTCAAAACAATCGTCGAGGAAAGCAAGCGCTTGCAGGATGAAGATCGCCAGCTGGTCGCATTCCAGGGAGAACATGGGGCATATGGCGACGTGGCGTCCCGCCTGCTGGTACCCGCTGGTGCCTATATTCCCTGTCTTGAGTTCATTGATGTATTTCGCGGTGTTGAAGAGGGGTATCTGGACCTGGGTGTGGTGCCGGTGGAAAACTCCCTTGAAGGCGCCGTCACCCAGGTCAATGATCTCCTCACCACCACCGACCTTAATGTTATCGGCGAGGTCAAAGTGGACGTCAACCACTGTTTGCTCGCCACCGAGGCCACCGATTACCGCGAAATTCGCGTGGTTTACTCTCACCCCCAGGCCCTGGCCCAGTGCCGGGATTTTCTAATGCGCAACAATCTTGAGCCGCGTCCGTATTACGATACGGCCGGGGCTGCAAAAATGCTGGCCCGGGAAAACCCCAAAGCCGCGGCTGCCATTGCGAGTTCATTGTGTGCCGAACTTTATAACCTGGATATTATAAAAGAAGGTATCGAGGACGGACCCTCCAACTCCACACGCTTCTTACTCCTTTCCCGGGAACCGTATGCCGGTCAGGGAAGCAAAACATCCATTATCTTCGCCGTGGCCCACGAAGCCGGTCAACTCTATGAGGTTCTCAAATTATTTGCTGATGCGGATATCAATCTGACCCGGATTTCCTCCATGCCGTTGCGCTCGGATCCAAGCAACTACAGTTTTTTCTTAGATTTCGAAGGATCGGAAAAAGATTCGAAAGTGATGGAGGTTATGGGAAAAGTGGAAAAGATGACCATTTCGCTGAAAAATCTGGGAAGTTATCCGGCCCATAAGGGAGGCTGATAGAATACTATCTTTCAAATTTTATATATAAGTTGCGTGGGATATGAGAGCATGTTGAGTGCCGTTCAATCATTACGAGCCCTTAGGGCCGAATTCATGCGGTTTCGATGGAGATTATTCACGCAGCGGATCAGCATGAAATACTCCCCACCCCCTCAAATAACGAAGTTGGGTTGCGCTACAACCTCATCGCTCCGCAAACCGGGGCCTCCCAATCCAATTGTTCATCATCGGCCAATGTGGCGTCAAATCTATCGGCAATATGGGTGGGCATTGTTGCCGCACGCCGCATTTTCAGATCTGCATGCGTAATCAGCGCTTCAAAGGTGGCGGCCAGCCGGGTCTTGGTTTCGTTTATCATAAAATGCATGAAATGAAATCGTTTGTCCGACCGACCGATCAGACGGGTATGAATCGCAACCGTCTGCCCGACCCGCACCTCGGCAAAATACTGAATGTACTGTTTCAATGTAAAGACGCCAAAGTTTCCATCACGAAAATAATCTTCACCCAATCCATGCGATGTGAAAAACTTACGACCGGATTTGGCAAACATGTCGAAATACCATCTAATATTCATATGCCCCATAATGTCCATATATTCAGGGGGAATGGTTTTGTGAAGGTATACCGGTAAAGTCTCCAGTAATGTCAACGATATCTGGCAGCTGCCCGCTTTGTCCCAAATTCCGCATTCAACCTGATTATTTTCAACTGTCATGATATTTAGTTGTCTCCATTATCGTCTCGACCCCGCAAGTGGTTTTAAATCGATGTCGAATGCGCGAAACTAGCCATTAAAGAGATAATCAACTCCTTCGGACTCCTTTACGTTATCGCCTGGGCGAACTTGGATTTAATGATCTCTTCCGCTTCCGCCATAATTCGATCGAACAGCTCCTGGCAGGATGGGACATCCCGCACAAGGCCCATGCTTTGCCCGGCTGACAGAACCCCTTTTCCCATTTCGCCGTCTTCCAGCATTTCTTTGCCGACAAGCCCAGACACAAAAGGCGCAATATCTTCAATTTTTGTATCGCCTATGCTTTCAATATAAAGAACCTTATCGACAATTGGATTGTGCAGCACACGTTCGGTATTGCGCAAGGTCCGCATGATTAGGCGGGTGTCGCGTTCTCCATGATTAACCAGGGCCTGTTTGACGTTTTCGTGTACGGGAGCTTCTTTGGTGGCGACAAAACGGGTGCCCATGTTCATGCCATCGGCTCCGAGGCCAAGGCATCCGATCAGTCCACGACCGTCAGCAAAACCGCCGGAAGCGATAATCGGCAGGCTGATGGCGTCGCGTGTGAGCGGAATCAGGATTAAAGAGGTGACATCATCCTCTCCGGGATGCCCGGCCGCTTCAAAGCCATCAATGCTGACCACATCGCAGCCGATTTTTTCGGCTTTAACAGCGTGGCGCACCGACGTGCATTTGTGAACCACCTTGATGCCCGCTGATTTGAGCTGCTCCATGTAGGGTTCGGGATTTCTGCCGGCGGTCTCGATAAACTTGATGCCCTCATCGATGCAGACGTCGATGTAAGCCGGGTAATCGATTGACCGCAGGGATGGCAGAAATGTTAAATTAACCCCAAAGGGTTTTTCCGTCAGCTCGCGGCATTTGTGAATCTCAGCCCGCAACAGATCGGCCTCCGGAAATGTAAGAGCCGTCATAAACCCGATTCCGCCGGCATTGGCAACAGCTGCTGCCAGCTCGGCCCGGGCGATCCACATTAAACCGCCCTGGACAATGGGTCGCTCGATTCCGAATAGTTCGGTGATGCGTGTTTTTAGCATAAATCTCCCCCTTTTTAATTCTACTCTCGCAGAGCCCGCAGAGTTCACGGAGTTTTACGAGTGATCCCTAGGTACTGGTTTATTTATGTTTTTGATTTTTTAAATGATAGGATAGCCATTGTTTTTTGGTGTTGAAATTTCAGCCAATTCTCTCTGGGCACTCTGTGGGCTCTGCGAGAGATATAATATTGCCCTTCCCCGGGAAGACAGATTATACTTCCTCATACAAAGCCCGGGTTTTCGGATCCATTGCGGCCAAGTGTTTTTTTGCCTCCTCGGGTGAAACCGCTTCACGGGAGCCGTCGGGGTTTTCCACAATGACTCCGCTTTCTGTCAGCAGTTTATATCTTTTTTTGCGAATTTTTTTGTCCGGGTGGCAGATTAGCTGGCAGTTGCCGCAGGTTAGTTCCACCCTGTCTCCCGGCATCAGGACATTATACACGTTGAGTGCCGTCCTTGCCCGCTTGAGATAAGGTCCCACCGCATTGACGAGAGCCGGATAGAAGGCTTCATCTTTATCCGGAATATTAAATCTGGCCGGGGACCAGGTTGACCATTTACCGGAGTTGTGAAGACCGGCAAATCCGCCGCAAACATAATCGCAGCGACTGTGGTGCCGCTTTTTGGAATATGAAAAATCCATGCCGCCCATCGTCATGGTGACTTTCTCATGGCCATCGATAAATCCGGAGGCACACGCTGCCTTGCACAACCGGCAATCATCGCAATAGTTAATTTCCCCAGGAATCGGATCCGTCGCAATGAGTTGGGCTTCGGTTACCACGGATCCCAGGATTATGGCTGCGCCATCATTTTGAGTCAGCACGTTGCCGGAAAGTCCAAAAAACCCGACACCTGATCGCACTGCCAGATAGCGATGGGAAATCGGGGGTATTTCATCGAAGCGGCCGTTTTTTGAATCAGTTCGATAGGCGGTGTTTGCTGTCAACGGGATCGATGGATAACCTTTTTGGTTGAGGTAGTTTGCAAGCTCCAGCGATATCCCACTGGCGATAACATTGGTTTGAATATTATTATGCAGGTGATCGGCATGGCTCTGTTTACTAAACCAGGATTCGATGTAATCCTGATTTAACGGCACCGCAAAACTAATCGCTGATTTAGCATTTGGCAACACATAGGCAAGATCAACAGAGGGCGGCCCGCCCGCCAGCATTTCGGTGGTAACGATGCCGACCGCGCTGGCGCCGTAACATTTGGCCAGATCCGTTGCTCTTCCGGTTATTTTTTCCATCTGACAAATCCCCACTAAAATTGAATATTGAAGATTGAAAAATGAATATTTAAGGTTCGCCTCAGCGAGTCGATTTTAAAAAAATTATACGCCTATGGTGGAATACTTAACCGAGGAAGACCTGAAAAATAAAAATGACAGAATTCCATCATTATTCAATATTAAATTTTCATTAATCATTCTCTTCCGCTTCCACCCGACACGGCACAAATCGGTGCAGCGGCGTTCCGATTGGATCGCGGTGTGTATTTTTTGTCAGACGATTTACATTGATGCCGTAAACTTTGCCCTCATAGATCAGTCCGAAACCATGGGGAATCAATACCGTACCCTGGCGTACCTGGTCGCTCACCTGCAATTCACCCACATCACTGCCGGCCGCGGTCGTCACGCGCACTTGCTGTCCGTCAGTTAAGCCCATGGAGTCGGCGTCAGACGGGTTAACAGCTACGGTACAGGCCCGTTTATCATTATTCCATGCAGGATTTCGCATCAGTGTGTTGGCATTGTATTTCATATGTCGTCCGGCGCTGAGAACTAGCGGGAATTCTGCCGGCAGTTTTAAATCTTCCGCCTCAGAAGCGGCGTCCAGCGCGCTGGCCTGGTCTGCAAGCTCTGGAATATAGACCTCGATTTTGCCGGAAGGCGTCCGGACAGCTTCCATTGGGTTATCCAAATCTGCCCGGCCAACCCACAATCCCTCGGGCGTATCCAACAGCGCCTGGAAAATGCGATCACCCTGGTCGATGCCCGCCTCAAATCCAGCCCGGACTGCATTTTTACGAAATACTTTGGGTGCTGTCATCAGCATGCCCCATAACGCTGCTTTGGCAGCGCTTTCCCAGACCCGTCCAAGTGTTTTGGCCAGCACAAAAGGCATCGCCGCCATCGCCCCGGGCTCGGTTGCCGCCCATTCCATTAACTTGGCTCCATAGGTCAACCTGTCTTTTTCGGCTGCCTGCTGAATCTCCCCGGGGACTTGCGGGATGATTCCCAGTTTTTCTGCCAGCAACGTATGAATCTGGGCCGCCTCCCGGCACTGATCAGGAGGTTCCATGACCGGTCTTCGCATCTGAAAGTAGACATCCGGGTATGTCCAGGGAAAAAAGGTCGCGTCCCAGGCCTCATAAAACGTGCGGCAGGGTAAGACATAATGGGCCAGTCTGGCTGATTCGCTCATCACAATGTCGTTGACCACCAGCAGATCCAATTCTCCGAAGGCTTTCTCATAGGCCGTTGTGTCCGGATATGCCCGCAGGGGGTTGCAGGCGCTGACATATACAGCCCGCAAACGCTCGGGGTGGTCGCTTAATATTTCCTCGGGCATCGCGGCCGCTGGAAATGACCCTGCCGCGACCGGCGGCAGATTCGTCGTAACGGTGCGCCAGGTCTTCGGATCGCGTTCATCGGCATGAAAGCCCATCGGCATCACCATGCCGGGGATGACATTGCCGCCCCGGACGCCGAAGATTCCGCAAACCGCACCCAAAATATGCACAAAATAGGAGCTGAGGGTACTGAGGCGTCCCATGTAAATGCCCAGATCGGTATGAACGCACCAGCGCCGGCTGGTCATCAGGCGGCATAGTTGCCGAACCTGCTCATAATCGACCTGACAGGTCCCGGCAGCGCTTTTGGCGTCAAAATCCTCGAACCATGATCTGATATCATCCCAGCCGGCAACATTTTTACGGATATAGTCCGTTGCTTCCCAGCCCTCGTTCAGGATAATGGCGATCATGGTCTTCATCAGCAGCGCATCGGCGCCGGGACGCACGGGCAGGTGGATGTCGGCAATTGCGGCCGTCTCGCTTTTGCGCGGATCGATGGCCACCAGCACCCGCTCCGGATCCTTGGAAAACTCGGCAAGCACTCTAGGCGCCCGGGGCATCTGATGACTCTGCATGCCATTCCAACCCCAGGCAATCAGCATTTCTGATTCATGTTCATCGGGACCGGCGATATTGTATTGTTTGCCGAACACCCGGCCGGTCACCCACCAGGAACCGCAAAACTCCTGGCCGGCTGATGAGTAGTAATACTGGGAGCCCATGGCCCTGAGAAGACCCAGGCCGAAGGCAGCCTCCATATGGCCCCCCTGGGAACTTCCGCCCATATAGGCCAGGCAACGCGGACCGTGCCGGTCGACCAGTTCACGCATCTTGCCGGCGATTTCAGCGGCAGCCTGATCCCAGGTAATCGGTTCGAATCCTTCACCCTCCCGTTTCAGCGGTTCGGTCAAGCGATCTTCGGGGTATTGGTGATAGATAACATTGAGCCCTTTGCGGCAGGTATAACCCTGGCTGCGCGGGTTTGATTTGTCCGGCTTGACTTTGGTCATACGGTTGTTTTCAACAAATACTTCAAGCCCACAATTCTGCGCGCAGAGTATACATCCCGTTTTGTGCCATTCGCCCATAATAATTCTCTCCAAGTTGGTTGTCTTCCATTAATTCAGAAACACGGCTTTAGATCCACCGGATCGCGACCTTTGAGTTCTGCCAGTTCTTCGAGATCGCTGCCTGAAAAAGGTATGCCGGTTGAATATGCGGCATCCTCAATGGTATAGCGGACCTTAATCAACGGCATTAATTGATCAGACTCCGGCAATCCCCACCAGGTTTTGCCTAACCACGAGATGAAATTTTGATAAATTTCCGATTCTGACATGCGGCACTCAAACAAATTTTATTCGTATACTAAATATATGAAATAGGTTCAAAGTTCCGGGTTACAGATTCAAAGGTTATACCCTAATTGAGCGAAGCCCAATTAGCAGGTATGGGGTATTGGCTATCAGGTATTGGTTTGGTGGCCTTGCGTAACTCATTTCATATGGCCCTTGCGGG
>CACVKW010000256.1 GCA_902749685.1 Olavius sp. associated proteobacterium Delta 1
ATAACCTGATTTCGAAATCACCAATTTCGCGTTTATAACTGCCTGTTATTATTAAAGGCAGTATTTGATTTTCAATTTATTTTGGACAGCAATGATTTTTTATCAAAAGAGAAAACTTACAGATACTACCTGTAAATCATAAGATATTTAAGGTTCTTTTCTCGAAAACCAATTTTAGTGACAAAACATTAGATATTTTAAAGCTGAGGATTAAAGTATTATTTGTTTGCGTCATCTTAGCGGTTATTCTGATTTATTTAGCTTTGTAGCAACGTTGGATGGGTAGTGCGAAGCAAAAAACCGATATTAGAAAAGAAATAATGTTATATCGTATCCAGTTCATCTTTATTAGCTTTGTGCTAATTTTTTTCTGTAGTAATGAATTATTTGCCACCATTTCGGGGTTTATTTGCAAAGACTGGCATGAGATTGATGTCGACCAAAAACAAGAAATAGAAAGCACATCCAATAGCATGTTAGAAATGCTTTTAAGCAACGAAGGAAATAAACTTTGGAATCTTACTCATCCTGCGACACAGAAAGCCATTACAAAACCTGCCTATATAACTTCTGTAGAGAATGTGCATAACCGTTTGAGTGGCATCAATAACGCTAAATTAGCAGATGGCCGACTCATAAGTGTTGTGGGTCACAAATCATCACCAGGACAGGTTATCTGTGGTTCGGTGGACCAAAATTCCCCAGAGCATTTGAGAATTGTGACTTTTCCCTCAATGAAAAAAATTGTAGCCACAATTACGGAAATTCCATCTCAGCCAATTGGACGAGTTGTTAGTTTGATGATGGCTGAACATAACAGTAGGTTGAAATTGGTTCATTTCATGATAACGTCTCGCAGTTATCATGGAAAATTGGCTGAGTATTATGAAAAAATTGCAAACAACTGGATTTCCAAGGGTGAAATTATATCCGGATATCTGGCCTATGCAATGGATTATCGACTGAATTATTTGGGGCCGAATATACAGACAGGGAAGTTTATCAACGCCAGAGAACGCCTCACAAATCTGTTGAAAGATAAGGAATTAAAAAATAGTTTGAAAAGTTGGACGCTCCCGGATGGCAAATATCAGATATTCGGCATTGATCTTATCGAGACACTTAATGACATTTCACCGAGGGTGCGTTATCTTTCGATGAAAAAATTGGGCGCAGACACTACTCCTATCGAGGCAACCGCCTTAATGACGTATTTTAAAGAGAAATGCCCTGAATTGGGCAAAGAATTTGACGCAGTTCTTTTCGAAGCATATTCTGAGATACCTTCAGACCCAAATAAAAATTATCAAACCTACCGTGTACCGCTGTCCTTCAATTAAGCCGTATAATTTTAAAGGATTATAAAGATAACATAAATTTCAGGCATGCCGGCCAATACTTTGACCAGGAGACCGGGCTGCATTATAACTACCACCGCTACTATGACCCCAGGACTGGAAGGTATCTGACGCCGGATCCCATTGGATTACTAGGAGGAATAAATCTATACGCTTACGCAGCTAATATATACTCTTATGCCGTAAATAACCCGATCAACGCGACAGATCCCTTTGGACTTGACGTTGTTGGTATTAATACAGGAGGTTCAGCTTTTTGGGGTGTAGGTGGCGGGGCATCTTCGGCACTTCTCATCCAGTCAGATGGGAAAACAAACAGGATAGGTTTCGTAACTACCCAAGAGGGTGGCGTTGGCGGAGGGGCTGGATTTTTTACTAACGCTGTTTATGGACCATATGGAACCACAATCGAAGGTTATGCAAATACATCAATTTCTAATTCGGGAAGTCTCGGTTGGGCCGCCTATAGTTGGAGCTTCGGGGAGGACGATCAAGTTTTTTATGAGGCTGGGATAAGTCCGAGACCAGGCGAAAGCATCAGTTTAACTCATACAACTGGTCAGGTAATCTTTGCAATCGAGTATTCATTTGGAACTGCTGATACCTTTTATGGAGATCTGTTTTTTGAGCACCGAAAAGAAATTTCAAATTTTTTTAATTACTTGTTTGGCGGTCTGGGAGATGATTTCTATGATTTCGTTCATAATTGTGAATAATCTTCATTACAAATAAAGTGTTATAGATTGATATGAAAACTCAAATTTTTCCTTGGATATTTGCAATAATATTTATACCGATAGTTCTTGTGTGGTTTTTTATATGGGTGAATCAAACAGGATGGAGGTTGCTTAGTAAACAATTTCCATTGCCAAGATCGGTATTGGATAATGTAAATTCAAAGCTAAAATATGGACGTGCCAATATAGGAGGGATTTATAGACGTAATTCAGTTTTTTCAACTATAACAGAAAAGGGTGTCTTTATAAGACAGCCATTTCCTTTCAGTGTAATTATGCCGGCGATATTTATCCCATGGAAAGAAATCGATTTTATTAATATTATTTCCAGAATCGATGGCGAAATGGATACAACCATTTCTAATATTATGTCAAAATTGACAACTATCAAATACGCTGATATTAAATTGAAATCTTTGAAGAAACATACCGTAATCATTCCGTGGAAGGAAGGGTATCGAAAAAATGTGTCCCAAGATAAAATTATTGACGGATACAAAACCGAGAAGGGAGAGATACCTTAAAAATTAAATTAAAATCTATTTGAGCGAAATCTAGGCAGTTAAGTATTTATACCTAACTGCCTTATTTTTAGAAGACATCAATATAATTTTAGGTTTGCCGGCCAGTACTTTGATGCCGAGTCCGGGCTGCACTATAATTGGCACCGATACTACGATCCCCGGACCGGAAGATATCTGACGCCGAATCCGATTGGGCTTGAAGGCGGGATAAATCTCTACAGTTACACAGCTAATAATCCGGTTAATTTTACTGACCCGCTAGGACTAACAGACTGGATGATTCGTGGACCAAAAAATGAGGGGCTTGTTGGGAAATTAAAAGATAAATTATACACTGATTACTACTTTTTCGTTAATGATGATCTTCAACGGGCAAATATTGCAGGTGAATATGCTTTTTATGCAATGGCTGGTGCCCTGGTTCTAGAAGCCGTTGCTGTTGAAGGATATATAGCAGTTACTGCATATGGGCCAGGATTAAATCTTGCTATTAGAGAAGCGATAAGTAGCTATCTGCCAGGTGTTCCTGATGCTACTATAGCTGGTTTATTGGCTTATCTTACTAGTGTGGCAGATAATTATATTGATTTTGATAGTTTAAAGGATAAAGCTTTAGAAATATTATTTGGTCCTTGTGAAGAATAATAATATAAAATTCAATTTTAATTGTTTTATGCAGACTAAAATTCAAAGTTCGGAGGTGAAATGTTATATGCTCCATCACACTTTTGGTCATGCCACTTTCCGGCCATGGCATGCACACTGACAATTGTACTTTATGCATTGTTTGGTGTATCTGCAATTCTGTTGATATTGCCGTTTTTTTTCTTTTATCCGATATTTCTCTATGGAACCTTTAAACGAAGCGCAATTTCAATTATTGTAGACAACGATAAAGTTTTTATACGTCAAGGATTTGACTCAGAAAAAGAGTACACGATAGAAGATATCACGACCTTTATTGTTTCTCGTAAGAGCTTTTCTAACATGAAGGCTTTAAGCATATTAGAATGGTTTTTCTTCAAACCTAAAAACCCAACACAAATGACAATGGTTACAGCTGATGGGAGGGAATCGTTACTATTTTCTTACTTGTATGGAAGCCCGCTCAAAAAAAGTTGGGTCAAGTTCAAAAAACAATTAGAGGGGCTTACTAACAAACGTGTCAATTTAGAGATTCAAAACATGAGACATGACTAGATGATAACCATCCTGCATATGATTAGCTTGGTTGCGAAAATTTAGCAGTTCCGGGACGCTCATAAACTTATAAGAATCTAATATAGAGAAGAAGTAAAGGCGGAAGGGAGGCGCAGTACTCATTCACCTTTTGTTTTACGAGTAACAAGTCAATGTAATGTATAAGCGCATTTTGATCTGCTTGCGGGAGCTTATCTATTAGCTTAAGCCGTTTTAAGAGCTTTTTATATTCCCAAAAGTTTATCAGTAGAGACCTTGAGCGCTTTGGCGAGCAGGGGAATTTCAGGGACGTACTAAAGTTTTGAGCAGCTGCGTAATGTAAAGGGCTATTGAAGCGTTTTGTCTGCGATGGCCTTTTCTTTTTTAACTGCCCTTATAAAATCGATTCCATCCTTATTCCGGGTGGCGGGTGGGCATAAGAAAAGCTCCGCCGCTTTCATTAATATGAGTTTGTGCCCCCCGAAGAGATCGGGATTTCCGCTTCGCTACAACTGGCGTGGTAAATGCATTTTACTGATGTCATAATATGAATTATTGGACGTGGGCTGTTCCTTTGAGGGGTAGGATAGATCAGGGCATGTCGAATAATTAAGTCATATTATGAAAGAAGCTGCATTTAGCATGACAGGCAGAGCCATTAAGATAGACAAGCGGCTTCCTTGTTTTTTACGGAAAGTACCGATAGATCTCACTGCGGTCCAAACATCGGACAAGGCAGACCGTATCCCCCTCGATCGTTAAACCAATGCGATAATCACCCAACCGAACGCGGAAGTAATTACCTTCGGCTCTGAGTTTTTTGAGATTTCTTATTTCATCAACACGATCAGCGTCATCGACCTGTTGGATAATCTCTTGTACACGTAAGCGCAGGGTTGCGTCCTTTGCTTTTTTCTTTAAATCTCTGGCAAAGCTCTTTTTAAATTCTACGTTCACGCCTGTCCTTCCAGTATATCGAAAATCTCTTGTTTGTTGACCGTTTCTGTGCTCTGTCCTTCCCGGATGGCGTTTATCATACCGATGTCTTCAATCGCTTCGACAATGAGTTCGTGAAAAACATCTTTTTTTTCTTCAAGCGCTTCAATCAAAGCCTCTTTGAAAATTTGTTTGAGTTTGCCTTCATCTAACTGTGCTTGCATTTTTTGATCCTCAAAATTTGTAATTGCGGTCACTAACCGCTTTGGATTTTTCTTTTTAACTGTTCCTTTTCAATGAATGCATCTAATAGTTGCAATATCTGGCGCTTTTCTTTGGCATCCAACTTCTCGATCTGACTAAATCGACGCCACAAACGCATGTCCTTTTTTTTGCCGTCTGAATTTAATTTTTTAATGCCAAGCAGTTCATCGGCTGAAGCTCCTAAAACTTCGGCCAAGATTGGCAAAAGGTGAGTTGGCGGATATTGCGTCTGTTTTTCGTAATAGGCAATCATTCTTTGCGAGATATCCGTTTCTCTGGCCAGATCCCGCTTTGAATAGCCGGTTGCTTGTCGCATCCGGGCCATGCGTTGGCCAAAGGTCTCGGTATCATCTGGCTGAACTTTTAGCCTTGGCATAACATGATTCTCCTGCAAGATGTTATGCCCGGTATTATACACCCGTATTTTGCTTTTCATGGTTGTGCTCAGAAAAATGCTTGACCGAATGATACAAAAAATGTATCAGTAAATGACACAAAAAACAACCAAAAAAACATAGGGGGTCAAACCGTTGAATAATGACAAAATCGTTCTAGTTCAACATCTAAAATAAGCTTGGGGACTAATTCTTCATCTTCACATTAATCACACAATAAACAGCGCGGCATTGTTGATTTAATGAAATCCGAACTCGCAGCCTCACTATGGCGGATGTTGATAGGAAAAAGAGGCACCCTATCCGACGTAGCAACGCAATGGCTCTGCATATAAGTTTTCCCGCAATGATTTTGCAGTGTCACTCCGGAGAGTAGTTTGGCAGTGAAGAGAACAGCACTTAAAGTGTCACCAAGAGTAGCCGTAAAAAATGCGCCGTATAAATCTAATGCCGGAGTAGAAGAAATCATTGTAAAATGGACTATCACTATAAGGTTTCTATAAGCTAGGCAAAAAGGCGGTTCAAAGAGTAGGGCATCCTAATGATGACCAAGTGATATGTGTCGGGGAGAATTCCGAAAGAAGAAATTCACATATCAGGGGGAGACAAAATGATCGGAATACGGAAAGCAGGAACACTCCTTATACTGTCATTTGCTGCTTTTTTGTTGTACCAAAGCGAGATTGGGGCCGGAGATATGTGTCAGGTTTCCAGCATAACGGGGGAAGTGACATGGCCTGATTCCGGCTGTGGCCCTGATAACAAGTTGGAATGGGATTACGCAAGCTTGCCTGCGAGCGACGAACAACTGCCGGCAAACGGATCCCTGGACGTTTATGTAACCGGAGGAAAAGGTCCATATACATGGAAAGTTACAGATCCGGGCTATTCGTTTGGAAGCGTTGGTGGACCAAAGGAAACGACGAGCAGTAATACTTCGATTGCTCTTTTCGCAGATGGAAGCGCCTGCGGTTCTGTGATGGTAACGGTTAAAGATAGTTGCGGGCATTCGGAAACGACCGGTTACGTGCGGGGGCCGGGAGGTTGGGTTGAGCAGACCCTCGATGAAACGGACCCGGCCAAAAATTGTCCCATCCCGGGTCCTCTGACATCGACATCAGGGCCTTCTAACAAAATTAGAGTGCAGGGGATGTGGAAAGTTATGGCTGAAAGACATAGTTACGGTTTAAATGTCGGCCAATGCGAGGATATCGGAGACGACTCGTGTGCCGATACATGCTTGGATTGGAGTACAATATCATTTGGCGATTGCCACTATACAATGGGTTGCTACGAATGCATCACAGGAATAAAAGGTGATTGCTACAATGATAGTGATAGCCAGTTCCGTTGCCGGTGTGTTACGCGTTTTACTTTATTCAAATGGGAAGGCTGCGCACCATGATAGCCTAAAAGGGAAGACAAAGGCGGGCTGGGTCGATATAAAGAAAAAAATTGACGAAAGCGAAGGCAGTTGGAGATTAATCTTTGACTGCCTTTTTGTTTTAATCGCCACGCTAAAATGACCCAATCCTTATTCCGGGCGGCGGGCGGGCATATGAACAGCCCCGCCGCTTCCCTAAGTTGTTGAGTATGCGTCCCCGAAGAAAAAATCGGGATCTCAGCTCTTTCACTTAAATTTTGTAGTCTTCGACCCCGATTATCGGGATATTAGATCATTTACTATAAACCTCGGTCTAAGCCTGGCGGACAGCCCTTTCAAGGTAGTACTTCATTTACATCATAACTATTAGAAATAATAATAAATATAAAGACCGGGCATTCCTCGCTCCAAAAGTTATATTATGTCAGATTAACCCTATAGTTGCATAAAATTTTGAAATCCAACTTCGCTGCTGCAATGAAGACCATTGACAGTATTGACTGATCCTGGATTCTGGTTTCTGGATCCTGG
>CACVKW010000257.1 GCA_902749685.1 Olavius sp. associated proteobacterium Delta 1
ATCATCTTAAACGTGCTCATCTTCGCAAGTTTCCTCGCTTTGTTACCGTACCGGCGAATCTCAACGGAGCGCTACTGGAAATCCAACGGTGCTTTTATCAGGTTTCTAATCGCACTGTTCACCGAGATGTTCGGACTGCCGTTGTTGATTTACATTTTTTCACCCTTTTTCGATTATCCCATCCTCAGGCACAAAATACGGGACGTTGTTGACTGAGTTGACTTACTGGCTGGCCTGCTGCAAAATTTTGGATATGGCAGAGGTTGAACTCCCCACTCGCCGGACAACCTCTGCTGACGCA
>CACVKW010000258.1 GCA_902749685.1 Olavius sp. associated proteobacterium Delta 1
CAAAATCGGTACAAATCGTTTTTGTGTGAGCTGCAGATCAGTTGTGCGGATGTTGCCCGAAAGTTGAAAATCAGTCCAGCGACGGTAAGCCGAGCCGCTAGTCG
>CACVKW010000259.1 GCA_902749685.1 Olavius sp. associated proteobacterium Delta 1
CCAGAGCATCGCGTTTAACCACACGGACATTTTCTAAACCAGCGGCCTGAACTTTTTTTGATACCCGTTTGGTATAATCTGAAAGTGCGTCCATCGCCACCAGGCACCCTTGATCGCCAATTAGCTCTGCTGCCGGTATAGTGAAAAAACCAGTGCCGCACCCCACCTCTAAAACGGTCTGCCCTCACTAAATTCCTCCAAGCTCAATCTAATTTTTTGGATTACTTCCTTCACTGGCAGACGTTCTTCTTTAGAAAGATGCTCAATGCATACACAAGCGGTATAATCGACTTCCAGGAGTTCTGTTTCAACAACTTCATGACAAACTTCACACTTGCCTAAAGTTTTTAAATCAGCTTTTGATATGGCGTCATCAATCACATCCAGACGGTCATGAACTGATTGATCGGTTGAGGGACCCAGCAAGACTTTTTTCTTACTCAATGGCGTTGCGTTGAGCCATTCGGTGAGGTTATCTTGTTTCTGCAACAGACCTTCACCTGGCAATATATTGATTCCATTATGTATTTGTTCGGGTAATCCACAACCGGTCCGCCCCTTTCCACAATAAGTCGTTAAATTTTCTAACATCTTTGAATTTTGCACACAGTTTAAGGTTGGATTTTGAAGTGGGATTAAGATTTAGGGTTTTGGATGGTCCGCGTTATGATATTCATGCAGGATTGAATCGATTGTCCACTTTCAGATAGCGTTTGATTATCGATAATTGTCGATTAAGCGTACAATAGTCTCTTGTTCCCAGCGAGCGGTATACTGCAAATTATGATGCATTCCGCCGTACCACGGATAATTCATCCATAGAATTGCTCCAAAAAAGTCAAAGTATGCTATCTGAGTGACTTTGGTATGCTCACCGAATTCCTCTAACTGAATATGGCCATAATGAAATTTTTGACCGCATTCTTTCGCATTCAGCAGCTCAAAATCAAGTCGATGGGTATCGGGTGAACTAATCGTGCGCCAGCGGAATCTCACGCCCGGTTTGGTCGGATATAATTCATGGAGTCATTATTCGCGATTGTGTGCCATTCTATCGATTCTTACTATTCTAACTGGGTGCCTTGCTCCTTGTTGCTCCGCAACCTTTAAAATTCGTTTTCTTTCCGCTTTGCTCAGATACAATAGAATCACCGAGTTCGACTCTGCGGCTTTTCCGAGAAATAATTTTACATTCCGAACAATTGGCTCCAAGGTATCTTTTGGTCAACTTCGGCTAATTTTATCTGGAATCAGTTTCCACAAACATTCTGTCCATAAAAAATGGATCGTCGAAATGACGCTTGCCCACGAAAGCTACTGCGTGACGGCCCCACTGGCGCATGGCTCCTGGAGAAAGAACACCTGTGGGCCAGAGGATGAACCGCTCCAATCTTCGACTGCCTGAGGCGATGCTGTCCTGACTAAACATGCTCCTTCGAACGTCTTTCAGATAGGGAAGGCTTCGGAGTTGACCATAGTCAACAAGTGAATAAACCGCCGTTGCGGGCTGCAATTCGCGAGATAAGGGATAAAGGTGCTGAACGTAGTGGGTTTGACTCTGCATGGCGACTGTCATAAAGTCCGTTGAAGGGTTCACGCCAGGTGCTTTGAGTATCAACGGAGGTTCCGCATAATCCAACTTTGCACGAATTTGCACTCGGTCTGTGGGGTATGCCTTATAGTAGCATCCGCAGTTATGCATCGTCTCGTAAATAAGCGGTTCTCCATTATTGTCCAAAGTGACGCGGTAATTTACCCCATCAAGTATCCCCCCATATATGTCCCAAGCGCCCTCCTTGGGTCGCGAGGGAAACCAGATGATGTAGTTAAGTTGTGTGAGAATTTCGTTTCTGAAACGCGTAAAGGAAAGCAGGGTGTATGTCCGAGGTTGGTCGGTATCGACATCGAGAACACCGTTGCCGATCCAAATCGGTGTTCCTATTCGGTCATCTTCGCCCTGGCTCTGTATTTCCCAAACCGGGGCATACATCCGGAAAAGAACCTTCAGTTCCTCGGGAGAGTACTTGGGGAGGCCTAAAGCATCCCGTTTAGTAGACACGACGATTTGATGTGCCAACGACAGGTCGATTTTTTCGGCAGAAACGTAGCGAATCGTCCGCCAATTGACCGGGCGTTCAGCTGAAAAACTTTTACGGGCATCGGCATGCCAACGGGACACCCCGTAGGAGACAAACCAACGGGTGAGCGGATAGATGCCCAATACCCTGCGAAATGTGATGTATTCATCGGGCACCGAAACGCTTTCCCGCAACTTTAGCTGATGTCCAGTACTCTGAAAATCCGCAGCCTTCAGAAGGTCGCCACAGGCAGCAACTTTATTGTAAAGTCCGGCTTTCCCCTTTGTGGAGTCCAGGGCAACGACAGCCGAAAAAGGCAGGTTGGCAATTTCATATTTGCGTGCATCTTGATCCAGTGCTTGCATGCGGTCCGCCCAGGCAGCAAAGGAGGTTTTGTCGTCAACTTCCGCATGAAACGAGACCAGCAATCGATTCACTCTCAAGTAGGGATAATTTTTTACCCGGAACACACCAGGATCAATAACCCCAGCTTCCTCGATTCTTTTATCAAGTGAGGCAAAGAAAACCGCACAGTTGCCAAGCAGTCCGGTTTCATCCATGCGAACGGATCTGGTAGGCACCGGCAGTAATGCACAGCCGGCCAATATAACAGCCAATAAACAGCACCCGAAAATGACGTGAAGGATCGAACACCGGGGTCTATCCATGCTATAGCCTTTTTTATTTTAGAAGCGCCTGCCTTCTGAAATATGCTGAGGGCAGGCGATATGTAAGATATTCGGCTACAGGGATGCCTTAAGGGCACCGACCATGTTTTTCATATCTTTCGGGTCACCATTGGGATGTTGAACCACCATGATCATCGACCATTTGCCGAGGGGGTCCTCGTTCAACAGCGCACTGTAACTGCCATTGCCCCACGGATCGGTTCGGAACATAAACGGTGCCGTACCAGCACCCTTTTCACTTTTCTTAGGCTTCATGTTAACGAACCAGACGGTGTACACAGCCCTCAGGCTTGAGACCTCGTGCCTGAAGATTGATATGATCATCGGCGATGACTGCGGTTCCGTTGGCATCAGGGTGTTTTGTTGTTGGATTGAGAATCAACTTGCGGCCGCTGCTCATTGCCCAGCTTAAAGAGAAGACACATATGCTTATTAGAATGATAAGTGCAATTCGAAATCTTCGTGTTGTTTTCATGGTAGCCTCCTATTGAAATTTTTGAAAAGCGTTTTCTCTTTGTTAACAGTTCACGCTTTCCATTTTCCCTATTCGTCGGCCTTACTTACAAAGCCTTACAACATGTCTTATTGCTGTGTTTTGGAAATGGTTCTGGATAGCATTCAAGTAGCGGAAAAATAAATTTGCGCTTTCAAATCCTGACGATATTCTGATTTAATGTTATATTTGATCAGCTAATCCTTACTTCCAGTGAATCGCCGGCGCCTTCCTCTCTGGCAACCGATGATACTTAAACTTGGGATACCCTATCATCATCGGGTAGAACCAGGTGTGTCCCTCGGGCAGTCCCATGGGTTCCACCAACTCGGGGGTGGCCAGC
>CACVKW010000260.1 GCA_902749685.1 Olavius sp. associated proteobacterium Delta 1
GCGAAGCCTGAAGCGTTCCGCAGGAAAATATCACGCTTGACGAGTCATCTTATGGGACAACGACATTTTACGGCGACAAGCCCTTTATATGAATATCAGGCCACCGTAAATAATTGATAATTTTGAAAAAGAGCTAAAAAAGATATCGATTTTAAAGCTTAGCGCTTACATTTCGCACTTGTAAAAAGAAATTTCAGGAATTATGCGAGTTATGCTAATTATTGCTCTAACTTGCTTATATTACAACGAATAAAAAAATCTA
>CACVKW010000261.1 GCA_902749685.1 Olavius sp. associated proteobacterium Delta 1
ATAAGTTTATGGCCATAATCCAGCGCAATTTTTTCACCTCGCCTAACCGACAGGGTTACGGCCGAGGGCGAAATTTTAAGCTTTCTTGAAAGCTCAGCCATGCTGATTTCCAACTCCCTTGCCGCCCAATAGCACAACAGACTTCTGGCCTGAACCCGGC
>CACVKW010000262.1 GCA_902749685.1 Olavius sp. associated proteobacterium Delta 1
ATTAACAACCACCCTACATATAAGGAGGATTTTTTTCAATGACTCGTATTATTACTCACTTTATGACTCATTCTAAACCCGTTTTTGGACAAGAGTGGAGAAATATATAATTTCAACGAATTACGCCGTGAACTGGAACGCAAAGGCCACCTGTTTAAAAGCGATTCGGATACGGAAATTGTTCTGCATTTGTATGAAGAGGAAGGGTTGCAGGCTGTGGAACAAATCAACGGTATGTTTGCCTTTGCGCTCTGGGACAGCAAGCAGAGAAGGCTCTGGCTAGGCCGTGATCGGTTGGGCATCAAACCGCTTGTTTATTATTGGGATGGGAAAAGCTTTGCTTTTGCATCTGAAATTAAATCACTTCTGGCCGATCCAGCAATTCCAAAAGAATTAGACTACGAGGCACTGTACCTATATCTCACCTTTAACTATGTACCGGCACCCTATACGATTTTCAAAGGAATCCGCAAACTGGAGCCGGGGCATTTATTGATTCTAGAAAACGGCAATCTGAAAAATTTTAAATACTGGGATGCGCCCGAAACTATTGACCCGCAAATCGCATCACTTCCTTTTGCCAAGCAGGAGATTTATTATAAGGACCGGCTTTTTAACCTACTAGATAATGCAGTCAGCACCCGCATGATCGCCGATGTGCCCCTAGGTGCATTTTTGAGCGGTGGTATTGATTCCAGTGTGATTGTCGCACTCATGGCGCGCAATACCGACAAACAGACCCAGACGTTTAGCATCGGTTATAAAAACGACACACTTTATGATGAGACGGAATTTGCTCGGGAAGTGGCCGGGCTTTATGGCACGGATCACCATGAATTCAAACTGTCACATGCGGATATGCTGGGTGCCCTCGGCCACATCCTCGCTGCTTTTGACGAACCTTTTGCCGATTCGTCGGCCATCGCCACATTTATTGTTGCCAGGGAAACGAAAAACCATGTCACGGTGGCACTCTCCGGTGACGGTGGTGATGAGCTCTTCGCAGGCTATCGATCATACCTGGCAGAATCCTGGCGTTCAAAATATATGCTGGCCCCCAGGTTATTCAGGGAAGGCTTATTAGAAAAATTTATTTATACCCTGCCGGATTCAAGAGATACCAAAGGCCTGGAATACATCCGGCGGATGAAAAAATTCATTAAAGGGACCAAAGGATCTTTTCCGGAAAGAATTCTTTCACTGAAAGAGGTTTTCCCTCAAGACCTCAGGCAAAAAATTCTATATAACGCCCCCAATGCTAAATCTTTAAGTGATCCGGCTCTAGCACGGATTGAAGGCTTATTAGAATACTATCAGAATGATACCCTGAACAGTATTCTTTACTCTGATTTGAGAGATTCCCTGCCGGGCGATATGCTTACAAAGGTTGATTGGATGAGCATGAAAAACTCCCTTGAAGTTCGGGTTCCGTTTCTGGATCATCGCGTGGTGGAACTTGCCTTCAAAATGCCAGGAGCCTTGAAGATATGCAGGGGAACCACCAAACACATTCTCAAAGAGACCTTCAAGGATATACTACCTGCAAGCCTCTACCGCCGTCCCAAGGCCGGGTTTGAAGTCCCGATCAGTCGGTGGTTGAAAAATGAGCTGAAGTTTTTGCTCGACCAATATCTTGCTGAGAATAGAATTCAAAACCAGGGTATATTTGATCCGAAGATTGTCAAACAACTTGTGGGACAACATATGAGCGGCAAAACAGATACATCCTGGATGCTCTGGAATTTAATTGTATTCCAGTGTTGGTACGAAAATTATTTTCTTTAAAATTGACCTTACTTTAATACATTTTACCCTAACATTGCATAAATTCTTGTCATCTAGCCTGGCCGTTATGCCTGAGATCGTTGCTTTTTCCGGGCAGATGCTGGATGCTTGATACTCGATGCTGGATATCTAACAGGACACTAGCGGTGAATTTCAACGACATCCAGGATCCAGCAACCAGAATCCAGGATCAGTCAATACTTTCAATGGTCTTCATTGCAGCAGCTAAGTTGGATTTCAAAA
>CACVKW010000263.1 GCA_902749685.1 Olavius sp. associated proteobacterium Delta 1
AGGGGAGGACAGGAACATGTCAAAGGCAAAGTTTGAGCGGACCAAGCCGCATGTGAACGTAGGAACGATTGGTCATATCGATCATGGTAAGACGACGTTAACGGCGGCGATCACCAAGCATCTAGGGTTGAAGGGTATGGCGGATTTTGTGCCCTTTGATCAGATAGACAAGGCGCCGGAGGAAAAGGAGCGCGGGATAACCATCGCCACAGCGCATGTGGAGTATCAGACCGAAAACCGTCATTATGCGCATGTGGATTGTCCGGGGCATGCGGACTATATCAAGAACATGATCACGGGTGCGGCGCAGATGGACGGTGCGATATTGGTAGTGGGTGCTGATGATGGTCCGATGCCGCAGACGCGCGAGCACATATTGTTGGCGCGTCAGGTGGGAGTGCCGCAGATTGTGGTGTTCTTAAACAAGTGTGACATGGTCGATGATGAGGAATTGATCGAGCTGGTGGAGTTGGAGCTGCGGGAGCTGTTGGACAAGTATGAGTTTCCGGGCGATGATACGCCGATTGTTCGTGGCAGCGCGTTAAAGGCGCTGGAGAGCGAAGATCCGGATTCCGATGAGGTCAAGCCCATATTTGAGTTGATGGATGCGATTGATTCATTTATTCCGGAGCCCAAGCGCGATGTTGAGAAGCCGTTTTTGATGCCGATCGAAGATGTATTCAGCATTTCGGGTCGCGGCACGGTGGTGACGGGTCGAGTGGAGCGCGGTATCGTGCACGTGGGAGATGATGTCGAGATCGTGGGAATCCGCGAGACGTTTAAGACGGTGTGCACGGGAGTTGAGATGTTTCGCAAGTTGCTGGATGAAGGACAGGCGGGCGACAACATCGGCGTGCTGTTGCGGGGCACGAAGCGCGATGAAGTTGAGCGCGGCCAGGTCGTGGCGGTGCCGGGATCGATTACCCCGCACACCAAGTTTAAGGCGGAAGTATACATATTGAGCAAAGAGGAAGGCGGACGTCACACGCCGTTTTTCAGTGGATATCGGCCGCAGTTTTATTTTCGTACAACGGATGTGACGGGCATATTGACGTTACCCGAGGGTGTGGAGATGGTGATGCCGGGCGACAATGTGACAATCGAGGCGCATTTGATTACGCCGATTGCAATGGAAAAGGAGCTTCGCTTTGCAGTGCGCGAAGGTGGCCGCACAGTGGGCGCAGGTGTCGTCAGCGAAATTATCGAATAAA
>CACVKW010000264.1 GCA_902749685.1 Olavius sp. associated proteobacterium Delta 1
GGTACAACCTGATTTCTAAATCACTAATTTCCCGTTTATAACTGCCTGTTTTTATTAAAGGCAGTATTTGATTTTCAAATTATTTTGGACAGCAATGTTTCA
>CACVKW010000265.1 GCA_902749685.1 Olavius sp. associated proteobacterium Delta 1
ATCTTACATTTCGTATGTTTAAAATATTTTAATTTTCATTCAAGCAATATTTGTAAAAATATCAGTTAGGTACCTTCAAACAACCACCATTGGTCATGTA
>CACVKW010000266.1 GCA_902749685.1 Olavius sp. associated proteobacterium Delta 1
CAACCTGATTTCTAAATCACTAATTTCCCGTTTATAACTGCCTGTTTTTATTAAAGGCAGTATTTGATTTTCAAATTATTTTGGACAGCAATGATATAAGCCGAAACAACATAGTCTCCGGCGTTTTTGTTTTCTCCTGGCGCCCACTGTGAAATGAGTTCGCGGCTTTCATCTTTAGCTTTGATCCTGATGCCCTCAAACCTGGCTTCCTGCAGCATTCTTGTAGTATCGTCAATCGTTGCGGCACCGCCGACACAGGCGGACACAAGTGCCAGATTTTGCTGAATATCAGCGGGAAGCGGCGCTGTGGCAACAATGTCTGATATGGCCAATCGCCCGCCGGGTTTCAGGATGCGGTGGGCTTCGCGGTATACTTTTAATTTTTCCGGCGAGAGGTTTATAACACAGTTGGACATAATGATATCGGCTGTGTTATCAGCCACCGGCAGGTGTTCGATCTCCCCTAGGCGGAATTCGACATTTTTTGTCCCCATTTTTTCCGCGTTAGATCTGGCTTTGCTAAGCATGTCGGGCGTCATGTCCACGCCGATGACCTGTCCGGTCTCCCCCACCTGTTTGGCCGCCAGGAAGCAGTCAAATCCCCCGCCACTGCCGAGATCCACCACTGTTTCCCCCGGTTTAAGTGATGCCAGGGCGACCGGGTTGCCGCATCCCAGTCCCAGGTTGGCACCTTCGATAACACCTTGGATATCTTCTTTTGAATACCCCATGAGTGCAGAAATCTGTCCTGGTGCGACTTCCGATCCACCACAGCAAGAAGCGTTCGAGCCTGCTGGAGTGGAAGTCTCCGTTGGTCCGCAACAGGATGGCGCCGGGCTTAATCCGTCAACAATGTTCCCGGCTTTCGCAATTTTTCCATAGCTATCTCGAACAGCTTGCCGGATTTTTTCTTTATCTCTAATTTGCATGATTTTCTCCTTGTTAGATAGTTTCCATCCGGAAATGATCCATCTAAGCACATTTATTTCAAGATGGGAACAGGTTAATATATCCTTCTACTATTCGACAACTATCGAATAAATTATTTAAAAAAAAGCCGGATCTTTTTTAAAAAAAGTCGCGCAAAGCGGCCAGGGTCTTCGGATCAATCCAGCATTCCATTTTTTGCCCGCGCCGTTCCATGCGGATGAGACCGGCCTGGCGCAGCTCTTTTATATGATGCGATATCGTTGAAGCCACAATCCCCAAATCCTGTCCGAGCTCTCCGACGCAGGCGCAGCCCACTTCACCGGTGGTACTGTTAATACTGGCAACCATTCCCGGCTGACAGCAGGAAATCAGCCGCATAAATATTTTGAGCCGATTCGGGTTTGAAAGGGCCTTGAAAATTTCGGCAAATTTATCAATATTTTTATCACGAGAGTTCGACATATATCGAAATATAATTGATCGGCCGGTCATTGTCAAGAATTTTTTTATAAATACGACATTTGAACAAGGATTTGACCTGTATTAAAACAGTGTGGTACTTATCTGAATATTAACAGGTTTAAGGGGTGAAAAAAATGATAACCGAGGAAATCAGGCGAACAGTCAAAACGCGTTACGGCAATTTTGCTGAAACAGGCGGCAACCAGGAGTCCTGTTGACCGAGCAAGAGGCAGCCCGGTTCGGGCTTTGCGGTTGACCAGACGCTTTATGACCAGGAAGAACTTTCGTTGGTTCCCGAAATCGGCATCAATCTTTCACGGGGCTGCGGCAACCCGACCGGTTTTGCCAACCTCCAACCCGGTGAGGTGGTCGTGGATTTCGGTTGCGGCGCCGGGATAGACGTCATTCTGGCGGCTCACAAGGTTGGCAAACAGGGTCGCGTAGTTGGCCTGGATTTCGCCCCTCAAATGATTGAACGGGCAAAGCAGGCCGTGATTTCATCGGGATTGCAAGAAAGGGACATTGAACTTCGTGTGGCCGATTTGGAGAATTCGCAGCTTCCCCAAAGTTTTGCAGATGTGGTGATATCCAACTGTGTTATCAACCTAGTTCCCGATAAAAAGTCGGTGTATGGGGAAGCCTATCGAATACTGAAAACCGGCGGACGACTGGCGATATCTGATGTTGTTTTGACCGAGGAAATTGATCCGCGCCTGCGGGAGCGATTTCAGGAATACTGGGCAGGCTGTTTGGGGGGAGCGCTTGCCGAAGATGACTACTGGCAGACGATAAAGAATGCCGGTTTTGCCGAGATTAAATCTGTCTCCCGGCACACTCTGACACCGCCGGAGCTGGAAGCAATGGCCTCTTGTCCCGGCGAGGAATTCACGCCAGCCCCAGCAAAAGAGGACCTGGCTGTTGTACAGGGGAAGGTCGTGAGCATTAAATTTACTGCAGTTAAACCATAATAAAGATCAGCTTTTGACTCGTTTGAGCTTGAAGTCATACATATTCGTGTGGTAACAAGCCCAATAAGGGTTGAGTTGGGCCTCATTGCTATCCAACAAGTTTTCGACAATATCTCCATCAGGGTCTAGGACACAGACTGACGGGACCTTCCCGGCGGGAATCGATTTTTGTCGTCTTGCCTCTCTCAGCAAGTTTTTCGGTATGAACACGGAAGGCTGCTCATACAATTTTTGCCGGACAATCGGTGGCGGTGTAACTTTTTTACCCAATGCTTACTCTTTTGGTATGTTTGAATATTCAGATAATAAAAACCAGCAGGGAGTACATACTTTCAGAACTCCGAGTAACGTTTTTCTTTGCATACTGGACAGAGACTATGGGAGAATTCTGATTGCGACTCCTCAAACATTGTATCCATAATTTCTATGGAATATAAGAAGCTTGGAGTAGATTGTCTATATAAGGTGTTGGGTTACAATCGGATAGTCACTTATACCCCAATTGAGTGAAGCTCCATTGGTGGGTACTCGGTATCTGGTACTGGGTATTGGTTTTAAGGAATGGGTTTGATTTTTAATATATCACCCGCAAGGGCCATATAAAATGAGTTACGC
>CACVKW010000267.1 GCA_902749685.1 Olavius sp. associated proteobacterium Delta 1
GTACAACCTGATTTCTAAATCACTAATTTCCCGTTTATAACTGCCTGTTTTTATTAAAGGCAGTATTTGATTTTCAAATTATTTTGGACAGCAATGAACCTTTACCCGAATCGAAATAATCCCCGACAAGCAGGCCCAGCGCACAATTCTCTATCGAATCAAACGGTTAGCGGAAGAGCTGGACGAACAGGGGAAGATGTTAACAAAAGAACTACCCGGATTTAGAAACAGACCCTAGCAGAGGAGCGGATATGAATCCCAGCAAGAACATAGGGAGAGATGAACACGGTGTGTGCCACGTTCAAGGTGCCGACAAAGCAGAAGCTTTCGAAATGATGGGATATGCCCATGGAAAAGACCGGGCAATGCAGATACTGCTGATGCGTATACTGGGCCAGGGACGGACATCTGAATTCCTCAGTTCAAGCGATGAAATGCTTGAAATAGATATATTTTTCCGGAGAATGAATTGGGCGGGGTCAATTTTTTCGGAAATAGAAAAACTCTCTTCCGAAGCTAAAAAAGTGGGCGATGCATACTGTGCCGGGGTCAACCGGGCTATGGCGGAGAAAATTCCCTGGGAGTGTAAACTTCTCGGCTATAAACCTGAGCCATGGTGCCTGGAAGACATCATCCTACTATCGCGGATGGTTGGCTACCTCACGCTTGCGCAATCTCAAGGTGAAATGGAAAGATTTTTTATCGAGCTCGTTCAGGCCGGAGTCGATGAAGAAAGACTACAGGAGCTTTTCCCGGGAATTCTTGGCGGGCTCGATATCGATCTGGTGAAAAAAATAGACCTTCAGGAACGACTGATATCCCCGGATTCTCTGTGGAATATAGCTGCGCCTTTAATGATGGCATCCAATAACTGGGTTGTTTCAGGCAAAAAAACAGCTTCGAAAAAGCCGATGCTGGCAAACGATCCCCACCTGGAAATAAATCGACTCCCCAACGTCTGGTATGAAATCGTGCTCAAAACCAGGGACACTTACTTCATGGGCGCTACCATGCCCGGATTGCCCGCCATTATTGTCGGTCGCAACCCGGACCTCGCCTGGGGAGCCACATATACATTTATGGACGGTACGGATTCCTGGATTGAAAAATGCAAAGACGGCAAATATTTGCGCGGGCCCGATAAATGGATGCCATTTGACGAAAGGGAAGAAACCATAAATCGAAAAAAAAAAGACCCGGTTAAGGTCGTTTTTCATGAAAACAGCCACGGCGTTCTTGAAGGGAATCCACACCAGGAAGGATACTATATTACTACCGCATGGGCGCCCGGCCGCTCAGGTGCGACAACACTGAACAGCATGGTTCAGATGTTCGAGGCCAAAACGGTTAAGGAAGGGATGGCTTTGCTCGGCCGCCTGGAGACCTCGTGGAATTTCGTGCTTGCCGACCGGGCAGGCAATATCGGATTCCAGATGTCAGGCTTGATGCCCATAAGGCGAAAAGGGGTCAGCGGATTCGTGCCCCTGCCCGGGTGGGAAGAAAAAAATGACTGGCAGGGGTTCGAAAAACCGGAAGACCTGCCGCGGAACCTTAACCCTGAATGCGGCTATTTTGTTACCTCCAACCAGAATCTCAATGAATACGGGGAGGTCGACCCGATAAATGTCGGTATGGGACCTTACCGTTCAGATCGGATCGGCAATCTTTTGTCCGCAAACAATGCCATTACACGGCAACACATGTACAAAATGCACTATGATGTATATTCGATGCAGGCCGAAGCTTTCATGAAGATTCTTGCTCCGCTGCTGCCGGATACTCCCAACGGGGTCATCCTAAAAAACTGGGATTTTGAATATGCGGCTGATTCAGAAGGGGCATGTCTTTTTGACATATTTTACCGAGAACTATACCGGGAAGTGTTCGGCAGACACGGTTTTGGTAAAACGGCCGTCGACCATCTCCATGGGCATACCGGTATTTTCAATGATTTTTATATAAATTTTGACAGGATCCTTCTCTCTGAAAATTCATCCTGGTTTGGCGGCAAAACCAGGGAGGATATTTATTTGAAAGCCGTCGAAAAGGCTTTGGGCGCGCAGCCTGAAAAATGGGGCAATGGCAGAAATGTAATAATGAAAAATATCCTGTTTGACGGGAAACTGCCAAAATTTATGGGGTTCGATCGGGGGCCGATCACGATCATCGGAAGTTTGGCAACACCACACCAGGGACAAATTTTTGAAAGCGCCAATAGATTGACCACCTTCGCACCGAGCTTAAGGGTGGTTACAGATCTTTCTACAGATGACCTCTATACCAATATGGCCGGGGGGCCTTCTGACCGGAGATTCTCAAAATGGTACTGCTCGGATCTCGCTAACTGGGCCTCGGGGAAATATAAAAAATTGACTGCAAATGCCGAGAAGAAATTTGAATTTTAGCTCCTATTTGGGCTGGGGTTAGTGGTTTTGAGGGAAAAGAAAAGGGTCAAACGTTTTGGGGGGCGCCCATAAAAATATAACTTTTATTTTCGAGTGGGTCGTGATCTGGGGGAATATGCCACGCAAAGCTCGCATCGATGCTCCCGGCGCCTTGCATCACATAATTGTTCGTGGAATTTAGCGTCGGCGGATATTCTCAGATGAACGCTGCGATAGCTGTTTTAAACTAAATTTAACGGGGCAGGTTCGTCAGGGACAAAAGCGACCTGGACCTGACTGCGGCGGTCAGCAAGATGACCGGCAAAACCGCGCGCTGGATGAGAATTGTGCAGCGGGGCGAAATCAAACCGGGCAATTTTGCTGATATTGTAATTTTCGATCCTGACACCATCGCCGATAATACGACCGTCAAAGAAACTGCCCGGCGTCCCATAGGCATCGAGAACGTCGTTACCAACGGAGAAATGGTTGTTGAAAGCGGAAAATATATCAAAGACAAAAAGGCGCGGCAGGTGGTGAGATTCAGATAGGCCTACATTTCAAAACATTGAATGAAATCTTTGACAAAATCGTTGGCAGGATTGCTGAAGATTCTGGCCGGTGGATCGATCTGGATGATTTTTCCCTCCTGCATGATCGCGACCCGGTCTGCCAGCGAAAATGCCTCGGGCAAATTGTGACTCACATACAATGTAATGGTTTCCATCTTGTCGTGATAATCCTTCAATTCTCTTCGCAGGGTCAAACGATGCTGAGGGTCTATATGAGCTAATGGTTCATCCAGCAGAAAAATTCCGGGGATAATGGTCATGGCCCTGCCGATGCCAACCAATTGTTTCTGACCTGCAGATAGCTTATCCGGCTTGCGGGGCAGGAGTTTTTTTTCAATACCGAGACGATTGGTAACGATATTGACTGCCTCCGCGATGCGCGCCGGCATTTGTTTCCGGATCCGCATGCCGAAACTCAGATTGCTGTAATAGTCTATTTGAAAAACGCGCATGTGAGGCCAGAGCGCATCTTCCTGAAAAACCATTCGGACCTTTCGATCGGCCGGCTTTTCATCATCGATACATTTTCCCTGGAAATATATGTGGCCGAAATCCATCTTTTCAGTGCCGGCGATCAACCTCAACAAGGTGGTTTTGCCACAACCGGTAGGTCCCACAATCGCCAGAAACTCGCGATCATTTATCAGCATACTCACATGATCAACCGCAACTATCGAATCGTATCGCTTGGTGACCTGGTGCAGGAAGAGGCCTTTTTGAGCAGATATATGGGTTGGCGTATCCATAATAAATAATTCATAGAATTGGTTTCAAAACCTCAGATCTCGCCAGAGTGCAAGAGGCACACCCCAAAATTAACCCTATAGTTGCATAAAATTTTGAAATCCAACTTAGCCGCTGCAATGA
Source organism: Olavius sp. associated proteobacterium Delta 1 (assembly GCA_902749685.1). Lineage (GTDB taxonomy): Bacteria > Desulfobacterota > Desulfobacteria > Desulfobacterales > JAFDCJ01 > JAFDCJ01. Next base: position 3,824 of record CACVKW010000267.1, read on the forward strand.
AGACCATTGAAAGTATTGACTGATCCTGGATTCTGGTTTCTGGATAC
>CACVKW010000268.1 GCA_902749685.1 Olavius sp. associated proteobacterium Delta 1
AACTCATTTTATATGGCCCTTGCGGGTGATATATTAAAAATCAAACCCATTCCTTAAAACCAATACCCAGTACCAGATACCGAGTACCCACCAATTGAGCTTCACTCAATTGGTGTTTTAGTAATATGCTTGGCTGTCGTGCCCTTGGCATGGGTACTGGCCGGGGGTCATAGCAAGCTCGTCGCAACTGACCCTGCTGGAGTTGCGATCAAGGGATACGACACCGTCGCCTATTTTACCGAAGGAAAGGCTGTAAAAGGCAGACCCGAGTTCGCGTCGCTATTCAAGATGAATAGGGAGGCTTCGGAAAATAAACGTCGCCTTGGATGGCATCGTTGTATCCACTATGGAACACATATCAGGACTGTCAGCACTGATTGATAGGGGTGCTTCTATCTACCGAACCACCAAAATACAATCAAATCACAAGACCCAGCCGAATGCGCGGGGTTAAGGGAACGGGCACCAAAATAAGCCCGTTTCATTTTGCTAGGCGATATGCAGAACTTGAAAAATTAAGGAGGCGTCGTTGACTGGTTCAGTTGTAATTACGCTTTTATTGGCAAACCGGCTTTATCTTTGAAGGATCCAACGATTATCATGATGATATCAATCAAAGCCCATATTCCAAGTCCGCCAAGTGTTATTAGCTGCAATATTCCAGTACCAATTTTTCCGACAAAGAAACGATGAACTCCAAGCCCTCCTAAAAAAATGGCAAGCAAGAGGGTCGGTACAAAACCTTTTTCGCTTTTTTCGACTTCAGTTTCGGTCATAATAAGTCCTCCTCTATCTCTAAATTTTACAACTAAACCAACCAACGACAAGAACCATAATAAGGCGGGAGTCAAGGACCACCTGCGGATCAGGCGGCTTGCATTTTCGACAATAAGCCGAAATTGCATGACTTCGGTAGTGCGTATATCATTAATCTTGCGTATCCCGTCGAAGCGGGATTCGCACGGCAAGAATTAGTTCATGCATCGGCAGTTTTGGATGAGGACTTTAGACTTTTTTCGCTTTTTCGGAATTCCTGCTTGAATTTTAGGCCACGAGAATTCCCATTGACAAATATTTTGATACTTGCTTTTAAAACTATTAAGATCTATCATCGCTGCTCATTGAACGCGCTTTTACAAATCTCATACTTACGGGGCCTGAAATTATGACAATTAAAAGATCGACGATCTTATTGGGAATTTTAGCAATTCTGGTGATTATCCTGGTGGGGATAGTTATTTCCATTTATCCCACCTGGCTTTGGTTCGGGAATCTGAACTTTGCGCCGGTGTTCTGGACGATGGCGCTGGGCAAATACGGAGTTGCCGCGGTAATCTGGTTTCTGATCATCGTCACCTTGTCCGTCAATCTTTACGCGGCTCAGCGTTTGCATCGCGAAGGTGAGCAGAAGATTACCGAAATAGCCGGAATGCCCGTCTCGGGCAGGTCTTTGAATACCCTGATCCTGGCCGCAATTCTGATTGTTAGTTTTATCATTGCGTCAAAGGGATCAGTGCAATGGAATATGGTGCTCAGTTATTTAAACCAGCACCCCTTTGGCAGTACGGATCCCGTGTTCGGCAAGGACATCGGTTTCTATGTCTTTTCGCTTCCCTTCTACCTGTTTGTGCGGGAACAGTTGCTGATCATCCTGCTCTTTGCCGCACTGGTGACCGTCATATGGTATGTAAAAGACGGCGGGGTCCAGATAATCGGTGAACTCGTTGTGGCAGAGGATAGACCGACCTCTCTGCCTAAAGTCAAAGTTGCGGATAACGTCGGCAAACATCTGCTGGTGCTCGCCGGAATTATGATTCTTCTGGTCGCATTGGGCTATCATTTAAAAGCCTACGGTGTGCTCTACTCGACCCAGGGCCCTGCTTTTGGCGCAAGCTACACGGATGTCAACATAAAGGTCCTCGCTTACAGGCTTTTAATGGTATTGTCCTTTCTAATGTGCCTGTTTATCGTTTACAACGCCTTCAGACTGAAAATAAAACTTCTCTTAATCTGCACCGCAATATGGGTTGGCGCCATTGTCGTTTTTGCCACCGGTCTTCCGGTCCTGGTACAGCAGGTCGTGGTCAAGCCGAATGAACTGGCCAAGGAATCACCCTACATCGCCTATAATATCGATTTTACCCGCCGGGCATACAACCTGAATAATATTCAGGAGGTCGACTTCGAGGTCAATAACAACCTGAGTGCCGAAGAAATCAAAGACCATGCCGTGACCATTCAAAACATCCGGGTGTGGGATGAGCGGCCCCTGCTCCAGACCTACCGCCAAATTCAATCGATAAGGCTCTATTACGATTTTAACAATGTCGATGTCGATCGTTATCTGATCGACAATCAATACCGGCAGGTTATGCTGGCCGCACGGGAACTGGTGGTGGATCAGCTTCCAGCCCAGGCCCAGACCTGGGTCAACCGGCACCTGATCTACACCCATGGATATGGATTGGCCATGAGTCCGGTTAATGAAGTCACCGCCGAAGGATTGCCGCAACTCATGATTAAAGACGTCCCCCCCGCGGTGGATATCGACCTGAAGATAGACCGGCCGGAAATTTATTTCGGAGAAAAAACGACTGAATATATCATGGTGCAGACCAGCGCCCAGGAATTTGATTATCCCAAGGGAGACAAAAACGTCTATGCCACTTACGGGGGCAAGGGTGGGGTTCCGATCAGCTCTTTTATGAGAAGATTGCTTTTTGCCATTCAATTTCAGGATCCGCAGATACTGTTTACGACGTATCTGACCCCTGAAAGCCGGATCATGTTTAACCGCCGGATTAGAAACCGGGTGACCGCCATCGCCCCCTTTCTTTCCTATGACACCGACCCCTACATGGTGGTCTCAGGCGGCCGGCTCTATTGGATCCAGGACGCCTATACGGCATCCAACATGTATCCTTACTCCAAACGATCCAGGACCCCGTTCAGGAAAAAAGAGCTCAACTACATCCGCAATTCGGTTAAAGTGGTCATCGATGCCTATGACGGGCATGTCGCCTACTACATGATTGACACGCAGGATCCCATCCTCAAAACATACGCAAAGGTATATCCGGACCTGTTTAAACCCCTGGATGAGATGCCTGCGGATCTTAAAAAGCACCTTCGATACCCCAATGATCTCTTTGAGATCCAGGTACAGACATACGCCAAGTATCACATGCAGGACGTCCAGGTATTCTACAACCAGGAAGACCTCTGGGAGCCACCGGATGAGATATATGGCGACAACCGGCAGATGATGAAGCCTTACTATATCATCATCAAGCTGCCGGATGAGGATAAAGAGGAATTTCTCCTGATGCTTCCCTATACGCCCTCAAAAAAGGACAACATGATCGGCTGGCTGGCAGCCAGAAGCGATCTGCCCCACTACGGCAGCCTGCTGGTATATAAACTTTCAAAAGATAAACTGGCATACGGCCCCATGCAGGTCGAGGCCAGAATTGATCAACAGACCGATATCTCCCGCGAACTGAGCCTCTGGGGCCAGCGCGGTTCGCGGGTCATCCGGGGCAATCTCCTGGCCATTCCGGTAGGGGAATCATTTATCTATGTGGAGCCGATTTATCTGGAGGCCGAGCAGGAGCCGCAGCGCGACGCCCAGGCAGCAACTGCCCCAAAAGGCGGGCAGTCGCAGAAACAACAGCCGGCACGGCCGGCTAGAAAAGGGATCACAACGACTGCGGCCCTGCCAGAACTGAAACGGGTAATTGTGGCCCTCGGCAGCCGGGTAGCAATGGAAGAAAAACTCGAACTTGCATTGAGACGGGTACTTGGCGCTAACATTATCAAAAAAGACGATCTTGCCGCTATGGCGCCCGAATCGGGAGAAATCTCCGGTCTCGCAGAACAGGCTTTGAAATACTACAATAATGCCAGGGATTACCTGCGCCAGGGGGATTGGGCCGGATACGGCAGGGAACTGGAGAAGTTGGAGAACATCCTGGTACAAATATCGAAAAATACCGCGGGTAAGGAATGATCTTTCTGGAGTAATCCCATAAGGTTATCCTCTCATAATGCGATCTTTGGAAAATGACTATCTTTTTTTTGCTTTTGGGCTTTACCGAAAGGAGCATTGGCCATGAAACCTGAGAAACAAAACGTTGCCGCAAGCACACATCCTAAAGTTAACGATAAAAAAAACTCTGATCTGGATGAATCTGCAAATGATGCGGAAAAGAGATTACAAACAGCAAAACCCGAGTTCGGATCTGCCGCTGCTGAAACTCGCGGGGCAGGCGCCGTTGGCGGCAAAACACTTGATATCGTTTCCGAGGAAGAAATTCGTGCGCTGGTCCAGTATGTGACGGAACGGGGTTTGGACCCAGATGGATCGGTCGTCGGCGACGTCGTCAATGCATTGTATAGCCGGCAGGTGCAGAGCAACGATGTGACACAACAGATAAAGGTTCAGCGGGAAATTATCCAGAACTACAATCGCCTGAGTGCGCTCACTTACCCGGCGAAACAGGTTAGCGGGCGCAGTATTGTTGACACACCTCGCATCATCAGATCCGTATGGCCGATTCTGATGACCGGATTGGCACTGATCGTCGCCGTGATTGCCCTTGAGTATTTTTCCGGCCAGAAGCCACCGGAAGGGAGCAAAGCAATCCCCTGGATGACGGCTCTCAGCGCACTGGTGCTGCCGTTTCTCTGGGGTGCGTTAGGATCGGCAGTCTACCTGATGAAACGTGTCTCTGATGTGGCCGAGGAGTTTGCGTTCGATTCGCGCCGATTCAGGGGATGGTTTTCGCGAATGCTGCTCGGCGCCACTTTAGGCGCAGTGGTCGTCCTTGCATTTTTAGGTTCTGAGGGCTTTCAGCCGGGAAATTTGAAACCCGCAGCAATCGCCTTTTTATCCGGTTTGGGGGTTCGGGCCATCTACTCCTCATTTGAAGCGTTGGTTAACATCATTAGTCGACGGGTTCAAATGGCGAGTCAATCCGGTGGTCCGGAAATAAAAGAACAACACGCCTTCATTGAAAAAGAAATCAAAATAGCATCTGACGCCAAAGACACCGAGCGCGTGCGCAGCCTGATGGCTGTAAAAGGGGCCCTGGGTAAGCGTTCCGCTTAAACCCCGATCCTTCTCCATTGGCATACAACGCCCATGCCAAACTTTCGACCTCTTCATTTCGTCATTTTTTCTTGGGATTATAAACATCAGGAATTGTGCGAACAAATTATGTGACAAAGGATTCCAAATCATGAACCGCGATTCGGTGAATAAGTCCGTCCTTCTTTTGCTGGCAATTTTTATTTCGGCTATTTTTTTATCCATGATTCGTTCTTTTTTGATGGCAATTTTCCTGGCCGGTATCTTTTCAGCCCTGGCGCGCCCCCTGTACAAACGTTTTGAAAATTGGTATGGCGGACGTCGTGCCCTGGCATCCCTGAGTACGCTGCTTCTAATCGTGATTGTCGTGATTGTGCCGCTCGGGTTCCTGATGGGAATCGTCACCGCCCAGGCCATCAAAGTCGGCCAAACCGTCACCCCCTGGGTCCAGGAGCAAATTGCCCAACCCGGTGAATTTCACGAACTGCTGGGTTCCCTGCCATACTATGACAAGCTCGCACCCTACGGTGAGACGATCTGGCGCAAGGCTGGAGAATTCATCGGCACCATCAGTCACTTTCTGATCAGCAATCTTTCAACGGCAACAATGGGTGCCGTCAATTTATTATTCATGGCGTTTGCAATGCTGTACACGATGTTTTTCTTCTTGATGGACGGCGACAAACTGCTGAACAAGATTCTCTATTATCTACCCCTGCAGGATCAGGATGAGCAACGCATGCTGGACAAATTTACTTCAGTTACGCGGGCCACGCTGAAGGGCACGGCCGTCATCGGCATATTGCAGGGTAGCCTGGCCGGCATCGCATTCTGGGTCGTGGGTATTCCCAGCGCCGTGTTCTGGGCAACTATTATGGCTGTGCTTTCAATCATACCCGGTATCGGCACCGCCCTGGTCTGGGGACCGGCTGTCATCATTTTGGCGGCCGGCGGTAATTATTTGAAGGCCGGCGGCCTTGGCATTTTTTGTGCGATAGTTGTCGGCGGCATCGACAACGTGCTTCGTCCGATTCTGGTCGGCAAAGACACCCAGATGCACGAATTGATGATCTTCTTCGGCACGCTGGGAGGCATTATTATGTTTGGGATTATGGGCATGATCATCGGTCCGATCGTGGCCGCGCTTTTTATAACCATCTGGGAGATATACGGTGTGGCCTTCAAAGATATCCTACCGCAGGTCGGTGGCCTTCAATCCACAACCCGATCGGAAGAAGATAAGGGCAATCATGATGAATAGCTACATTTCACTGATAATCATAGCTGTCGTTGGTGGTGTGACAGTTGCGCTTCAAGGCCAGTTTATGGGATTGATCGACAAAGGCAGCGGTAGTTTAAATTTTGAATTTTGACAACCTGCCGATATTTATTATAATTCCACTTCTCACGAATTATCTGATCAAAGGAGGCCAAATGAAAAAGTATATTATAGAACCCGGTCAAAAAGGGATAGACGCTCTGCAGGTCCGGGAAATGACCCCAAGGCAGCTAAAGCCCGGTGAAGTATGCGTGCGGGTGCAGGCAGTGGCTTTAAACTTTCGAGATCTGATCACTGTCAACAGGGGCGTGAAGCAGGAACTTATCCCATTGTCAGACGGAGCCGGAGAAGTTGAAGAGGTGGGCAGCGAAGTCACGGATTTGAAAGCGGGTGATCGAGTGGTGGGAATTTTCTTTCCTTTATGGCAAAGCGGCGATATCGATGCTGCTAAATTCTCAACAGCCCGGGGCGGAACACCGACAGACGGCATGCTGGCCCAGTATGTGTACGGTCCCGCAAACAGTTTTTTGAAATTTCCCGCACACCTTTCCGATGCAGAAGCCTCGACCCTGCCATGTGCCGGATTAACTGCCTGGAATGCTCTGATTGTTCAGGGAGAATTGAAATCGGGTGAAACCGTACTCATCATGGGAACCGGCGGAGTGGCTTTGTTTGCCCTTCAACTTGCAAAAAATATCGGGGCGCGGGCAATCCTTCTTTCAAGCACTGATCAAAAGCTTGAAAAGGCCCGGCAAATGGGCGCTGATGAGTTGATAAACTATACAACGACGCCAAACTGGGAAAGTGCAGTCTTGCAGAAAACCTCTCAAATCGGAGCGGATTTGATTCTCGAGCTAGGCGGCGGTGGAACGCTCGCCAGGTCACTGGAATCTGCTAAAATCAACGGTCGCATCAGTCTGGTGGGGGTCCTGACCGGATTTGACGGTCAGGTAAACCCGTTGCCGATCCTTAGAAAAAGCCTGTCGGTGAAGGGGATATATGTGGGAAGCGGCGATATGCAGAAGCAATTCCATGCAGCCCTTGAGCAAAATAGGATTCACCCGGTGATTGACCGCACATTCAATTTTGGCCAGGTAAAAGAGGCCTATGAATACCTTCAGAGCGGTCGGCACTTCGGTAAAATTGTTATCCAGCTGGATTGATTTATATTGACATTTAAGCGTTCCATAAATAGTATCCGGTATTCAAATAATCACTTTTGAAGCTCAACTTCGCGCCGGGGATTCGCTCTCGCTGTCGATTCTCAATTGCTGCGCGCCTTCACCTGCCGAGCCAGTGTTCGCCCGATCGCTCTATCTCCCGAAACTAAACCGGATGAACCGGAAGCGAAAAGGTCTCACGCAAAGACGCCAAGCTATAATTAGTGCTTTACCTTTGCGCGCTTTGCGGCTTTGCGCGAAAATTTTTTTATCAAAAATGCGAAAACATTACATTTAAGTTTCTAAAGGGGGAAAATACAATGTATAAAAAAATTATGGTGCCATTAGACGGTTCTGAACTAGCCGAATGCGTTCTCCCTCATGTGGAGGCATTTATCGAGGGGTGTCAGGTGAATCATTTTGTGTTCGTGCGTGTGGTCGAACCGCCGGCCACATTCTATAGTGGAGATTATCCAATAAGCCCGGAGGTAATGAAGGAAAGAGAAACAGCCGGGGAAAAAATTGCCCGGGATTACCTTGATCAGGTCGTGAGCCGACTGGCGTACGAAAGTACAGAGTTGCATTCAGAGGTTCTGGTTGGGAATGTAGCGGACAGTCTTGCTGATTTCGCTGAAATTAAGGAATTCGATCTTATCCTGATTGCAACTCATGGTCGTTCCGGGGTTAACCGATGGGTCAGGGGCAGCATCGCCGACAAAGTCCTCAGATCTTCCAACATCCCGGTTTTAATGGTACGCGCTCCAGGGTCTGAAGGCGGGATTTAAAACCGAGTTTTGCAAAATACAAAGGGGACATGACACTTGAATATGGTTCTATTATCTTGACTTTTCATTTATCTTTGTTAATCTGAGCCAGATTCTATTCGCCAGGCATACAATTATCCTTTAATCAAATAAAGGGTTGGAAATGAATCAGCCTATAAAAATCCCACTCCTGTAAATGAAGGTGGGATTTTTTATTTTTCTTAAAAGGGCGATCATCAAGATGCCACTTCATTAATATGGAGATATTATGAACGGTTATGCAGGCCAAATATTAAGAGTCAACCTGACCGACAGGATAACAAGCACCATGCCCACCGCCAGATATGAACAATGGATCGGGGGCCATGGCATGGGGTCGGCCATTTTTTTTGATCTTGTAAAAGACAAGACAATTGACGGATTTGATCCGGCCAATGTCGTTACCCTGATGTCTTCTCCGCTGTCAGGCACGCTGACTCCGGCCGGTGCCGGACGGACAGAAATACAGGGAATCGGCGTACAGTCCGTCCCGATTGGCTGGTTCACCCGCAGTAATTTCGGTGGAAGATTTTCATCCATGCTCAAGTTTGCCGGCTGGGACGGTATCGTCATCCAGGGGCGCGCAGACGAGCCGGTTTGGCTGGATATTCGAAACGACATGGTGCGCATTCGCAATTGCAGTCAGCTGTCATTATGGGGAACAGATACCTGGCAATGCCAGCAAAAAATTTGGCATTATGTTGCCGACAATCAGGCCTATGGTGACTGGTTCAAACCGGCCGGTGAAAATGGCGACCAGACCACCCAACGTCCGGCGGTCCTGGCAATCGGCCCGGCCGGGGAAAATTTAAGCCGCATGGCCTGCCTGATACACGATGCCGGCAGCGCAGCGGGCCAGGGCGGCTTCGGTGCGGTTTGGGGTTCAAAACGACTGAAAGCCATCAGCGTCATGGGCACCGGCAGTATTCGGGTCAACAATCCGAAGGCCCTGATGCAGGCTCGATTATGGCAGAAGAAACATTATGCCTTTAAACTTGACAATCTCAAAAGAAAATACATGTCGGTCGATTTTCAAAGCCCTCCCGTACCGGGAACCCTGTACCGGTCGGGAAAGCCAAGGACCGGCCAAAGACCGCAGGCCTGCATCGGCTGTCATTCCGCTTGCAGGGGCCGGTATGAAGACGGAATTGGCAACGAAGCCACCTGCTTTACGACTGTATTTTATCCTTATGGGATGACGCTGGATATACAGCGCCAGGCCAGCGATCTGCTCAACAGATACGGATTGAACGCGGCCGAGATGCTCTGGGGCGAGCTATACCTTAGAGATCTTAACCGGTCCGGTATCGTCGGATCGGGCATGGAGATCGACAGCCCGCTTGATTTTGACAACTACGGTACCCTGGACTTTGCCGAGCAACTGGTCAAGAGCATCGCGTATCGCAACGACGGCCATGGCAACGACCATCGGTTCGGTGATGATTTAGCCGAGGGTTTTGTGCGGGCGGCCGCCGGGTGGGGCCGGCTGGAGGGCCCCTACGGCGACTTGAAAACCGGCCGGCTTCGATTTCCATACTGGGGCCTTCCGCTGCATAAAGAGCCGCGATCGCAACTTGACTGGGCCTATGGCACCATACTGGGGGACCGGGACATCAACGAACATGGCTTTGATCAGTTAAGAAGTAATCCCACCTACAACAAACAGTGGGGGATTCCCCTTTATGGTACGGCAGAAGAAGTTGTCAGGATCTACACGGATAAAATGGTCCCGTTTCAGGGCGACCGCCTGATGCTGGATTTCAGCAGCGGCAACATGTACTCCGGGCACATTGCCAAGCTCGTCAGCTGGCACCGGTATTATACCCGTTTCTGGAAACAGTCGGCCCAGTTCTGCGACTGGCGCTGGCCGGATTTTCTAAATCTTTACGGACCCGGCAAAGTGGGATCCACCGGCATCGCAGAACCCAAATTTCTCAATGCAGTCACGGGCAAAAATTTCACCTTCCGGGATGGTGTCGAACTGGGCCAAAAAATATGGAACCTGGACCACGCCATCTGGACGCTGCAGGGAAAACATCGGGACATGGTGCATTTCGCAGATTATTTATATACTCAACCCAGTCATTCCCTCAGGGGTCAACCCGAGTACATGCCCGGCAGAGAAAATGGAAAGTGGCGTTACATAAAAACGCTGGGCCGTACATTTGACAGGGATAAATTTGAAGAATTCAAAACCCGTTTTTACAAGCTTCAGGGATGGGAAACAAGCAGCGGATACCCGACCGCCGGCACGCTGCAATCCATGGGACTGAATGACGTTGCCGACGAGCTCGGACAAAACGGCAAATTGGGGAAAGGATGATAAATTCAATCCCGCGCACACAGATTTGATTGAACCCTTGATGGAATTGAAACATATGAGCCCAATCTGCCAGGCTTCCGGAGTAATGGAGTTTTGGAGTAATGGAGTGATGATGAATTCGGATAGAAGATCGATTTAATTTTTTCTGTAGGTGTCTGCATGTAATTCGGCGCCCGCAGATCGGCTGCTCAAAGATCTGTTTTTCCAACACTCCATCACTCCAACACGCCAATACTCCTAAACCGATTTGAAAGGTAAAACGAGATGGATGACAATTTTAATGAAATGATAACAACTGTCAAAGAAACGTCCGTATCACGTCGTTATTTTTTGCGGGTTGCCGGAACCGTCGCTTTTGGGGTTAGCGTAGGCGGTTATGCCGGTGTCAAAGAGGCACTGCCGAAGATTGTGAAATTGGCCGACGGCCGGACGGCAATACCCGTTTCCGAGGGTTATCTGCTGGTTGATCAAAAAAAATGCCAGGGCTGTATGTCCTGCATGCTGGCCTGCTCCCTGGTGAACGAAGGCGTGGAGAATCTTTCCCTTTCCAGGATCCAGGTCTTCCAAAATTCATTTGAAAAATGGCCGAATGACCTGAATATCGAACAGTGCCGCCAATGTGCTGACCCCGCCTGCCTTGCCGCCTGCCCGGAAGATGCTCTCAGCATCGATGCCCGGTTCGGCAACGTTAGGAGCGTGGTGAATATGGAAAAATGCGTCGGCTGCGGTGCGTGTGTCGAAGCCTGCCCCTATACACCCAGTCGACCGCTGGTAGTGCCGGACAAGAAGTACGGCGGTGATTTAAAGGCCAGAAAATGTGAACTTTGTGCAGATGCCCCCTATCACTGGGACACCGCAGGAGGCGGACCACAGGGAAAACAGGCGTGCGTGGAAGTCTGCCCCGTCGGTGCAATTCAATTTACGACCAAAGTACCCGAGCAGGAAGGTGATTCGGGCTATAAAGTCAATCTTAGGGATTCTACCTGGGCCGGCCTGGGATACCCGAACAAATAATAAAAATTCAAATCTCACCTTGATATTTTAAAAGTTATCCCCAACTTAATTTTGTTGCTACCTGAATTTTGCAGGCAAATAACGCTCAGTGAAGTTCGAGATCAAGTTACCGTATTTAACTTGCAGCGATGAATGCTGCTTTAAAATTCAGGTACTAAACCGAGCATTAATTGGTTTCCATATGGAAATGAATCTTTTCCTTGCGCCCTGCGCCTTATGCCACTGCGAAATTGGCAAAAACCTTGGGGTTGGTAAATACTATACCCTATAGTTGCATAAAAATTAGTATTCAAACTTGTCCGTTACAATGAAGACCATTGCGGTTATTGACTGATCCTGGATTCTGGTTACTGGATACTGGATGTTGTTGGA
>CACVKW010000269.1 GCA_902749685.1 Olavius sp. associated proteobacterium Delta 1
ATGATATCATTAGCCGAACTAAACCGAACATGGAGTGGTGTTTTTTTAAGTTCCGACAAACCGCCTGAAGATGCCACCTATGGCCGATTAACCGAGGCGGCCGCCCGTGCTATTTATGGCGGGTCTCACTCAGTGGCCCAGGCTGCGGCCGGCAACGGCGATCTGGGCGGCCGCCCGGATCGTCCCTGCGGCTCGCCTGCCTGGTTCGTCAACACGATCAACTTCAACCTGGTGGTCGCCGATGTGCCGCTGTGGTACCAGCCGGCCCTCGGCCCGTCGGTGAGTTTTCGCATTACCTACAACTCCCGGGACACCGCCACCGCCAATGCACCTTTTGGCCGCAAGTGGCGGTTTATCTACAGCGCATCTCTGATTGAAGATACCAGCACAGGCGTGGTTACCGTGGTGCTGGGCGACGGC
>CACVKW010000270.1 GCA_902749685.1 Olavius sp. associated proteobacterium Delta 1
TCGGTACAAATCGTTTTTGTGTGAGCTGCAGATCAGTTGTGCGGATGTTGCCCGAAAGTTGAAAATCAGTCCAGCGACGGTAAGCCGAGCCGCTAGTCGGGGGAGAAGCTTTCCAAACCTAAAACAGATACAAAAAGAACTGATAGGAAGTTGATAAATATCGAATATCATTTAAAGTGTCTCAACTTAAAAGCTTGTAAAAATGTAAA
>CACVKW010000271.1 GCA_902749685.1 Olavius sp. associated proteobacterium Delta 1
AGGTCAGCCAAATGACTAAGTATCTGAATTTATTAGATCTGGGATGAAAAATCGGGCAAAATGAAGCTGCTTTTTGCCTACAGACCGAAAACAAGAGCCAGCTTCTAAAGATAAAAAGAACAACTTTAGTTGAAAAAATAAAACGTTACAAATTAGGAAAGGATTCCGGATCCGAAAACTGATTATGGTTACCTGAAATTTGCACGAGTTGGAGGCTGTTTTTATCGCATTAGTTTTCATGCAGGATTCAGGTAGTAGCCCGCAGTGAGCCCCTAAACAGAAACGCCGGCGAGTTGAGGTGGAGGTAGCCATGAAGGAGTTTGAAATCTTATTTGTGGATGATGATAGAACGATTCTATCGCTGGTCGAGGAGTATCTTACCGCCTTCGATTACAAAATCAATGTAGTGGACAGCGGCCTTAAGGCGCTCGAGCTCATCAAGAAAAAAGAGTTTGATGTGGTCTTTACCGATTTTAAAATGCCCGATATCGACGGGCTTGAACTGCTTGCCGTGATCAAGGAATACCGCCCTGCCACCGAAGTGATTATGGTCACCGGTCACGGCACCATGGAATCCGCCATCCAGGCGATGAAATTCGGCAGTTATGATTACATCCAGAAACCATTCAAATTGGATGTATTAAGGGTCCTTATCGATAAAATCATTGAGGCTAAAAAATTTAAACAGGAAAATATTGTTCTGAAAACCCGCCTGAAAGAACGGCACCGATACGATGAATTGGTAGGGATCAGCCTTAAGATGCGCGAAATCTACGAACAAATTGATCGCATGCGTCAAAGCAGTCCCAATGTGTTGATACAAGGGGAAAGCGGAACCGGTAAGGCGCTGACGGCCCATGTAATTCACCGCAGCAGCCGTCGCAATGATAAACCCTTTAAGTCCGTAACCTGCAAAAGCTTTGGCAAGGGAATTGCCGGGGATCAGTTGCATGACCACGCCATTGGCCTCTTTGAATCCGCGGCCGGCGGGGCGGTTTTTTTTGATGAAATTGCCGAAATAATTCCGAGCATACAAACTCAAATCAGCCGGGCTTTCAAGGCCTATAGCCTCAATCAGGCGGCAGCCGACGGCAATTCGGGCACCGGTGCCCGGATATTGGCCGCCACCAACAGAAATCTAAATCAGGCTGCCCGCAAAGATATTTTTGAGCCGGAATTTTTTAACTGTATCAATGATGTTAAAATTGAGATTCCCCCGCTCAAAGACCGCAAGGAAGATATTTGTCTGCTGATCAACCATTTCCTGAATAGATTCAGTCTGAAAAATGAGAGTAAGGTGTTGAACGTATCGCCGGATGCACTGGATGTGTTACTGCGATATGATTGGCCGGGCAATGTTATTCAACTGGAAAATGTGATCGAAAGAGCCTTTGCGCTCCGGGTGGATCTGACGATCGATCTGGATGATTTGCCATCTGAGATAAAGACATTTGGGGAAATTACGAAATCTGTCAAGGGGTGATTGCGGGATCAAGCTATTGGGGAGATTTAGGGGAATCGTTGCGCGCTAGTTTCAAGCAGAAATTCACGCTTCTATTGGTTCAACATCTGACCAGCATACTGCCGGGCAAAGCGTCTTAAAGGCCTAAATGCTATTCCTCAACTACAAAATGTACCCGCCGGTTTTTTGACTTTGCCGTTTCCATGCTGCTGGTGTCAATGGGCTGCTCATTTCCATAGCTAACGGCTATTAAGCGCGATGACCGGATACCCTGACCGATTAAAAATGATTTTACCGCACCCGCCCGCCGATCTCCCAGAGCAAAATTATACTCTTTTGAACCGGCCTCGTCTGTGTGACCTTCAACGATCACTTTGAGATCCGAATTTTTCTTCAGCCATAGGGCCTTGCTTTGGAGCAACTTCCGGGCTTCAGGCATTAGCTTATAGCTGCCTTTTTCGAAATGGACATCTTCATACATGAATTTTATTTTTTCTGCCCGCAAGTCACGCTCTTTAGCTTCGCGTTCCCGTCGCTCCTGCTCCAATTGTTCTCTGACTTTTTGTGCCTCCAAGTCCTCTTCCTGCACGGCAATGTCGGACTCCCCGGTTTCGGTCGTTTTTTTTGAACAGGCCGGCCAAAATATCAGAACCGGAAGTATCGCGAAAAGAATGATTGCAACGTGCAGCTTTTTACGCATATTTTCCTCCTTAACCAGGATTATAAGATCGTCGAAGATAATTGAATTTTTTATATTTAATTATAATATAATAACCGGACAATGTAAATTATTTATAGCGGGGGCTCACGGTTCAGGGTTAAGGGTTAAGAAAGTCGACGATTCAGGATTCAAGAAACCCTCAACCGTGAACCCTGAACCATTGAATGCACAGTATTCAAATAGGTAAACCGCACCGAGTACGAAGAAATTAAAAAAAACGCTTGACATCAGAACCTTTAATGATATAGTTCGCACTATGAACGAATTTAAAGCCGCTATAAAACCCGATGTATCAGAATTTCAACTGGCGCAATTTCAGGAGCTTATTACAAAACTGTTTCAGTGTTGCCAGGAGCGTATGCAATATCAATGCGAACGCTTCCAGTTGCCGGATGCCGAGCTCAGATGCCTGGGCCTATTTGGCGCAGAGCGTTATCTGACGGCCAAGGGCATTGCCCTTAAAATGAATGTGGTCAAAAGCCGGGTTTCCAAAATCATCGACGGGCTGATTCAGAAAAAATTAATTCAAAGTATTAAGGATCCCGAAGATTCCCGGGTCAGCCTGCTCAGCCTGACCTCCCATGGCCAAAAAAAATTAAATGAAATCAATAGTTTTTTAAAAAACATCCATGGCCAGGTGTTATCCCAGATGGCCCAGGATCAGCGCCAGGCCATGCTGACTAATCTGGATATTTTAAAGGCCTCCATGGAGGCGGTCAAAGAATTGATGGTGTAATTAGGCGCAAATTTTTTTGCCGGCATCGGTTTGGCGAATTGCATTCAATTCAAGCAGTTAGGGTATATTTTTTTGACATAAAGGTTCATGAGGTAAACTAAATCGTGGGTATTATATGTCTAACTTATTTAAATAGCTATAAAAAACAATGTTAATACTATAACCAAAGGAGGAATACAATGGATATGCAAAATATTGAAACTCAACTGGAAGAGCTTAAAGCTCAAGTTGAAGCCGTCAGCAAAAAAACTGCGGAAAACAAACTGGCGATGGTTGTCTTTAGCGGTGATCTGGACAAAGTGCTGGCCGCTTTTGTCATTGCGACCGGTGCGGTCGCAATGGGAATGGAGGTTGTGATGTTTTTTACATTCTGGGGAACACCGGTCCTCAGAGACAAGAAAAAGAAAGTCGGCGGCAAAGATATGATGGGCACAATGTTCGGCGCCATGCTGCCCAAAGGAACCGGCGATGTAAAACTGTCCAATATGAATATGGGCGGAATGGGCACCGCCATGATGAAATCCCTGATGAAAAAGAAAAACGTGGCCTCCCTGGAAGAGATGTTGGCCCTGGCTGAGGAACTCGCTGTCAAAATCTATGTGTGTGAGATGTCCATGGACCTGATGGGTTTCAGCCGTGATGAATTCATCGATTATAATGACCTGGGTTTTGCCGGCGTCGCAACATTTCTGGCCGAGGCCCAAAACGCTAAAGTACAATTGTTTATTTAGGAGGAACAAAATGAGTGATGATGTGCAAGTTGCAAAAGTACTTGACTTAAAAGGGTTGGCATGTCCCATGCCGGTAGTCAAAGTCAGCAAAGGAATCAAAGAGGTCGAGGTCGGTGAAGTCATAGAGGCTCAGACAACAGATCCCGGTTCATTGACCGATTTCCCGGCCTGGGCCAAAACCAGCGGTAATGAAATCGTGAAAACAGACCAGGAAGATAAGCTGATCAAGTTTTTTATTAAGCGATTGGCGTAGTACGCAGAGCGCGCGGGGCTTGGAGCACGGAGCTTGGTGCATGGAGCATAGACTCCGGCGTATCGTGCACGGGGCCTAAAGCCGTGTGCACAGGGTTGGAGAACAAAACCTACTTTTGATCTGTTTGCCACCGGGCCGATCCTCAAAGCCCTCAGCTCACAGCCCTCTGCCCCTTGCGCTTAGCTCTCTGCCCTTTGCTCTAATTCGGGAGGCGACTGTGCAAACACTGATTTATTTCATTCTGGTGCCGATGGTTTATATGGCTGTTGCTACTTTTTTCATCGGTACCACCCTAAGGTTGATCAAGATATTCCGGGAACCTAAACATCCCGCTACATTGCAAATATATCCTGAGAAAAAACCCCAATGGCTGTGGGCCCTGCACGACACTTTTTTATTCCCCAGCGTCAGGCGACACAAACCCGTGCTGTGGGTTTTTCTGATGCTTTTTCACATCTGTCTGTTGTTTCTGATAATCGGGCATCTGGAGTTGTTTGGCGAATTTGCGATTTTTCAAATTGTCCCCCATGAAGTCTTTCTGGGACAAGGGTATGTCGGCCTTATTATCGCCATTGCCCTGCTTTATTTCCTGTTTCGACGATTTTCATCACCGGTCAGGGATCTGTCGGTACCGGAAGACTATTATCTTCTGATTTTGTTATTTCTAATCGTCATTTTCGGCAACGAGATGGATTGGGCCAGAAGATGGTATGGTTATGAAGAAATGGTTGTGGAGGATTATCAGGCCTACCTGTGGAGTCTGCTGACGCTGAAGCCGGATTTGCCGGTGGCCGTGACGGACTCCGGACATTCTTTCATGCTCGTGCTGCACATCTTTTTTGCCAATTTGTTTTTAATATTTTTTCCCTTCAGCCAGAGCATGCATTCGTTTTTGTCCTTGCCGATGAATAAGCTGAGAACGGGATAAATAAAGGACTAGATAGATGGATCAAAAAACTAGGGATGATTTGCTTAATCTTTTTCAGAGTAAGCTGAACGAAGCCATGCGGTTTTACCTGGAAACCTGTACCCGCTGCGGGGTTTGTACGGAAGCCTGCCACGTTTACGCATCCATGGGGCAGGTCAAATACATCGCTGCCTATCGGGCCGAGATCGTGCGGCGGCTTTACAAAAAATATTTCAAGGGCCGGGGGAAATTCTGGCCCGCAGTGGGCGAAGCGAAAGAGTTGACCGAGATGGCCGTTGAAGAGCTTTTTGAGGCGGCCTATTCGTGCACCGGTTGCCGCCGCTGCATGGTGTACTGTCCTTTCGGCATCGATACCCAGATGATTATGTCGATTGCCAAGCTGCTGCTGATCGGTGCCAATGCAGAGCCGGAGATCCTGACATTACTGGCGGACACATCCGTTGAAAAAGGCAAATCGATAGAGCTTTTTAAAGACGGATTCCTTGATGGCATCAAACGGCTTGAAGCGGAAGTGGTTGAAAAATGGCAAACCGAAGCCGGCCAGGCTGCCATACCGGTGGATGTTGAAGGAGCCGACCTGCTTTATGTCGCTTTGGCCGGCGCCCACTCCATAATTCCGGCGGCTGCCATTTTCAACGCTGCCGGTGAAAATTGGACCTTGAGCTTTTTTGAAGCCGTCAATTTCGGTGCTTTTGTGGGCGATCCCTCCAAGACCAAACTAATTCTGGATCGCATCGTCAATGAAGCCAGACGCTTAAAAGTCAAGGAGGTTTGTGTCTGTGAATGCGGAACGGCTTACCGGGTGATGAAGCAGCTTACCGGCAAGCAACCTTTTAAGGTGGTTTCAATTACCGAAGTGCATGCCCGCTATCTGCGTGAAGGCCGGATCAAGCTGGACAAGTCGAAACTCAGCGGCTCCATCACCTACCATGACCCCTGTCAGATCGCCAGAAATGCCGGTGTGTTTGATGAACCGCGCTATATTCTGCAGCAATTAACCGACGATTTTCGCGAAATGAGCCGGGAGCCCAAGTACAACTGGTGTTGTGGCGGCGGGGGCGGTCTGGTGGCCCTGGGAGAGGAAACCCTGGACTTCAGGATGAAGTCCGCCCGTGTCAAAGTGGATCAAATCAAAACTACCGGTGCAAAGACTCTGGCAACCGCCTGTGAGAACTGTCATACCCAGCTCAGCAATTTAGACGACCACTATAAAATGGGTGTCGAGGTTAAATTTTTAAGTTCCATGGTGGCAGATGCATTGATGCAGTGAAACACCAGCCGAGTTGTGATTTATATGGCAATGATCAGTATGAAGAAATTTGAGGCTATCACCAGTAAATTTCAAACAGGAAAGGAGGTGAGTAACTTAAAAGCAAATCATTAAACGTTTATATTTGAAGGAGGGGGAGAGAATGAAAAACGGAATTACACTTTCCGCTATTTTAACTTTTGTTTTGTTAAGAACAACAGTGAGGATGAAGTGTATGCCATCCCAGCCTTTGGTTTGTCCGTACCGATAATCGATGGCCTCTGCCCTCCCGGATTTGCGTTTCGGTCTGGCGGGATGCGGAGTCTCCGGCCTCGGTGTTGATTACAGGGAAGCTCGACCAACCAAATTCTTTCTCCTTTTCTGCATTCGGCGCACCTGC
This sequence comes from Olavius sp. associated proteobacterium Delta 1, assembly GCA_902749685.1. Classification (GTDB taxonomy): domain Bacteria; phylum Desulfobacterota; class Desulfobacteria; order Desulfobacterales; family JAFDCJ01; genus JAFDCJ01. The sequence continues at coordinate 6,481 of CACVKW010000271.1, forward strand.
CGATGGGCCTTTTTTTTTGACAATTTATATCACATTGCGACATCATCCCTTAACCGATATTGCAGTATATCCCCAAGCAAAGCAGATTCTCTGTACCTTACCCTGATGACTTTTTCAGTAAAGTACTTTGTGTTCATACTATATATTTCTGGAAAGATTTTCGCAGATCATTTAATGAATTATCGAGAATTATGAAACAAGACGCGAAGCTGGTAATAGGTTTTAGGTATGACAAAAGTGCAAAATCTGATTTTCCCAAGGAGGTGTATACATTTTCCACTCCACCAGGCAAGTGACAGCGCCTTTCGTTTTTTGCAGGTCTGCCCATCCACACATCTTTAAACAGCTTTAAAGCCAGAAGCATCAGGACACCACCGGCGCAGGGTTACGCCTTTTTATGTCGACCGGAAAATTCTCTCGCATATCTTTGTTAGATGCGATGCGTCTCATTCTCAGCCTCCAATGGCATACATACCCCGCGCGGTTTTGCCATGCCGGTTACCCATCATGCCCGGCCCCATGCTCCAATCGCCGTAACCTCGCTGCTGAGCCAGGGCCTGATCCCATGGAAATAGCACCGCAAAGATCAGCAATGATGCCCTTAAGCTTAACGATAAGATTTTTATTAATTTCATATTGCACCTCCGGATAAAAAACCTTTGGAAAGATTATTACCGCAAAGAATTCGAACCTGAAATCAGATTATTGCATCAGCCGAATCGATTATCGTACGGTGAGCAAACTGGTCCGTACCTCCTGTAGCTAGTACGATTGTAACTATCAATATAGCCGTTATAATTATGGCAAATGCCCAAATTCGGATGCCACAGCTGGCCAGGAAGATTACAGTAAATCCTACGATTGCGATGATTGTCAACTTCCTGGCCAGTTTAGCACCTTTTCTTTTCAACATTCGGGCTATTATTAAGTCTTTCATCAATGAAGATTGATCGGTTGCTTGCCCGGATCCCCAATAAAGGGGAGAACCATAAGCCAGGGTAAGGTCAGCTTTTTGGATTCACGAAATTGCGATAAGCCGATGGTCATTCCTTCATGGCCTTTGGCCGGCTGAGCGCAATAGGTGCCGAACAGACGATCCCACCAGGGCAGATTGAAGCCGTAATTGCTGTTGGTCTCACGGATGATCACGGAGTGATGCACCCGATGCATGTCCGGGGTGACCATGAAATATCTCAGCTGGCGATCAAAATTGAGCGGAATTCTAATATTACCGTGATTGAACATGGCCATGCCGTTTAGAATGATCTCGAACGTCACTACTGCCAAGGCGTGAGGGCCGAGAGCTGCCACCACCGAAAGCTTGATGACCATTGAAAGAACCATTTCAATAGGGTGAAACCGCAGGCCGGTGGTCAGGTCAAAATCGAGATCAGCGTGGTGCATCCTGTGCAGCCGCCACAGAATAGGAATGGCATGAAACAAAACATGCTGAAGATAGATGACCAGATCAAGCACAATAATTCCGATGACCACCTTCAGCCAGAAAGGAAGAACGACATTATTTAAAAGACCCCACCCTCCTTCCTGGGCCTTCAGGGCCATGTCAACCGCCAGGATTGGGAACAGTAAATGTACCACCAGCGGATTAAGGAAGGTAATGCCAAGATTGCTAATCCAGCGAACTTTTTTGGAAGTCGTCATTGAGCGACGTGGCGACATCCGCTCCCAAATAACCATCAAAGTGAAAATACCGACAAAAAAGATCAGCCGAAGGACGATTTGATTGTTCATAGCACACACCCTTTATTAAACTATAGCACTGTATACTCTAAATTGAGTTATGGATCGAAAAGTTCCGGATCACTTCGGTTACTATCCCATCCAGGCTTTTGCAGCCGCATAAATAAGTTGTAGGGCGTCGTCTCCACCATTTGAATCGCCTTTTTCAAAATCCCCTTCGATGCTTGCCATTTGATTCGTTACGTGAGCGAAACAGATTACCGGTTTATCTCTCGCTTCGGCAAAGGCATATATAGCTGCGGCTTCCATTTCTACTGCAAGTATCCCTATAGAACCAAAGTGCTCAATGGATGAGGCCGTCCCGCGAAAGGGGGCGTCTGTTGTCCAGCGAACGCCTTGTTCTATGGGCAGGGGAAAATGAATAAAAGCGGCGGACAGCATATCACGCAGCTCCCGATTGAGTGCGCTGTAGTCGGAGAGAGACATCCTTAATCCGGTCAGATTCGACTGAGTAGGCAGTCCTTTTAAAAATGTTTCTTACATCGGAAAAGGCTAATACTTCTTTGGGGCAGTTTGTGACACAGCGCCCACAACCCACACAATCAGGTACGTTCACTTCACCTTTTCTTTCGACAAGATGCTGAACCGGGATGCCCATATCGCATTCTTTGGTGCATTTCCCGCAGGAAATGCATTTTTCCTTATCCGCCTTGATTTTGTAGAACCCTGCTTTGTTTAAAACCCCGAACGTCTGGCCGTATGGGCACAACCAGCGGCACCAGTTGCGGTTTCCGGTAAGCGGAATAAAAAGAAAGGAAGAAAAATAAATTACACCGACGACCCCAAAAAATACATCCACGAACAACTTTGATTTGGGAAATGGCAGCAGGACAACAATAAACAAGGCAAAGTAGAAACTGGTGAGTACCCATTTAAGGTGCCTAAACTTCCATGCTTTCTCCGACTTGATCGTCTCTTTCCTGAAAGCAGCCCCCATTGTGTCCCGGGTGCCGACGCAAGGACAATTCCAGCTGCAAACGGCTCGTCGGCCAAAAAGCAGCACAAGCAATATGGAAATAAAAAAGGTCAGCGTCATTGGAACGTGTAAACTTTGCCCCCAAACGGCTTTACCACTATAGTATCCCAGGGCAGGTTCTGTAGGGGATAAAAGATAGGGAAGCAGAGCCCAGAATCCCAAAACCATTGCGGTCAATACCGCGATCCTCTTTTTAGTATAAGGGTTTTTCTCAACAGCCACTCTGTAGATTCCGAAAATACCAATGGCAATGTACTCGGAGTAATGGCTCAGCAATGGGCTGGAAGTCCACTGGAACAAAACTTCGTTAAGCCAACCGATGACGGCGTAGACGAGACCCAAGTAACTGAGAACCTTAATGGTTAATCCCCTAGACTTATCCCTATAGTTGCATAAAATTTTGAAATCCAACTTCGCTGCTGCAATGAAGACCATTGACAGTATTGACTGATCCTGGATTCTGGTTTCTGGATCCTGGA
>CACVKW010000272.1 GCA_902749685.1 Olavius sp. associated proteobacterium Delta 1
GTACAACCTGATTTCTAAATCACTAATTTCCCGTTTATAACTGCCTGTTTTTATTAAAGGCAGTATTTGATTTTCAAATTATTTTGGACAGCAATGACTATCAATATAAGTGTGAATTCAATAAAATCAAAAAAGCATTTCCTTCAATATAGGAAATGTATTATTTTTGTTTGATTTGGCAATCCTATCAATTAATCCATGCTGACGGGAGGATACTGTATGCAACATTTTATGGATCCTAAAAGTGTAGCGCTGATTGGAATCAGCCGCAAAAGCGGGCCGGGCTCATTTAATCTGATGGAAAACATGTCCGACTTTGGTTATTCTGGAGAAATATATCCGGTAAATCCCAATGCCGGGGAGATTCTCGGGAAAAAGGCTTACCCGAGTGTAACCATTGTGAAAAAGAAAATCGATTTGGCTGTCATCACCTCTCCACGCAACACGACCCTGAATATTTTGCAGGATTGCGTTGCGGCTAACATAAAAGCTGCTATTGTGGTCAACCAGGGCTTTAACGATGCAGATCGCCGCGGTCAGCAAATGCAGCAGCAGATGGTAGAAATGGCCGCAAGAGAGGGGATCCGCATTCTGGGCCCCAATACCCTGGGCGTCATTAATAGTTTTGCCGGTTTTACAACCTCGTTTATGCCGGTGACAAAGCAGCGCGTTGGAGTGGGGCTCATCTGTCAATCCGGAATTCATTTTGTCGGGCCGACCAAATTCAGTGGCATGATCGGCAAAGGCGTGGATCTCGGAAATTCCTGCGATATCGGTTTTTATGATGCGTTAAAGTATTTTGCTGAAGATCCGGACATACAAATCATTGCCATCCATATGGAAGGTCTCAACCAGGGCCAAGATTTCTTACCCCTGGCTGCCAGGGTTGTAAAAGAAAAGCCGATCGTTGTGCATAAAAGCGGCCGCAGTGAAACCGGGGCCAAAGCCGCCATGTCGCATACCGGCAGCCTGGCCGGCAATTATAAACTGCTTCAAGCGGCCTTGAAACAAACCGGTATTACCTTTTTGGAAGAGGGCGGTCAGATGCCCTATGCCGTTAAAACCCTGCAGAATCTTCCACCGATGAAAGGCAATCGGGTTGCTGTGATCACCTACTCAGGAGGAGCCGGTATTATGATCAGCGATGGTTTGGAAAAACACGGCTTGCGACTGGCTTCTCTAAGTTCCGAGATCATTGATCAGATGGCCGCGCTCTCGCCGAGCTGGATGCCGCTTTCAAATCCCCTTGATATCTGGCCGGCAGTTATGATGCATGGCGCACGCAAAGCCTATTCAGTGGCCTTGAAGGCGGTTTTGAGAGATCCCCAGGTTGATGGAATTATCTGTGTTGCCATTGCCCCGTTGCCCGAGTTTTCCTTTCTAAATGTCTCCGAGGCTCTGAACGATGTGGTTGAAACATCACCGGCAGAAAAACCTGTCATTGGCTGGACTTACGGGCCCAATACGATGGAGGTGCAAATGCAATTTGAATCCAAAAACAGGATAATGATTTTTCCCACTCTTGAACTGGCCACCCAGGCGTTGTCCTGGCTGAGAGACCGCTATGTGATAATCACACGCGATGACAGGGGTTTTATTTAAATGATACCGCAGACATGTATGTAAACGGAGTAACCGAAGAAATCGCCGGCAACGCGATAAGGGGAATACATAGAATATGGAGGTAAAATCATGGTGAAGGCGGTAATATTCGATATGGACGGGGTGATGACAGACTCCGAACATATGATAAATGAGGCCGCAATTGCCGGCTTGCGCGAGCATGGAATTAAATCTGAACCAGTTGATTTTCTCCCTTTTACAGGAATGGGTGAAGACCATTATATCGGTGGAGTCGCCCGGAAATACGGGTTGACATATGTTCCGGAAATGAAAGCACGGGTTTACGAAATTTACTTCGGCTTAATTTCAGGGCGGTTGACAGCTTTTCCGGGGGTGCATGACCTTCTGGAACAATTGAAAGTCCAAGGGGTTCGTCTTGCGGTGGCATCTTGTGCGGACCGCATCAAAATAGAAGCAAATCTGAAAGCTATCGAGGTTGAACCGGCCTGGTTTCACGTGATTGTGGCAGGGGACGAGGTACACAATATGAAGCCCGCTCCGGATATTTATCTGGCTGCGGCTGAAAAGCTGGGCCTTGCACCGAAAAGCTGCTGTGTAATTGAAGATTCCATCAATGGGATTCGGGCCGCCAAGGCGGCCGGTATGCGGTGCGTTGCCGTTGCACAGAGCTTTGCAGCGTCTGAGTTGCAAGCCGCAGCACCGGATTGCATCCGCCCGGGTGTTGGTAACATTTTGCTGGCAGATTTAGGCCTGAATGAAGAGCTGTAGGCTTCGACCTAATATGGGCAGGCAATTCCAGGAAAAGTTCTTACCAAAAAATCCGTCAATTTCGGATCTTGAGTCTAAACCGAATCGGCGCATTGTCCTTGAACGTAATCTGCTATTTTGGGGATCGCTTCTATGTTAATCCTGGATTGACTTAACTTTTTACCAATTTTTGACCGAGGGCCTCGGCTTCCTGCATCAGGGATTGATTCGATTTAATCTCACCGGGCTTATCGGCACTTCCATAGACCATACCAACAATATTTGAACCGACGTAGGCAAACATATCCTGAAATGTGCGCAGCGCATTGGCGCAGCCGGAAATAAAGGGGTCTGGATCCGCATAGCTCATGGCAATTGCTATTCGTTTGCCTGCAAACGCTTCTTGGTTGTTATTGTAAAGTGCAAAGCAGCGGTCTATACACAACTTCATCTGAGCCGACATGGTAAACCAATAAACCGGACTGGCGAAAACCCAGGCATCCGCTTCAACCAGCTTTTGATATATTGGTTGCATATCATCATCGATTACGCAGCTCTTGTTGTCCGGCTTCAGACAGCCATAACAGGCGTGACACGCTGCGATATCCTGGCCGTGAAGATATATCGTTTCCACAGTTGCACCGGCAGCGTCAGCTCCCTCAATAATTTTCTGTGCAAGCGTTGTACTATTGCCCTTTTTCCGCGGACTGCCCAGCAGTACCAATATCTTTTTCGAATCTGTTTTTTCAGTCATGAATCCCTTTCGTAATAATTTAAATGTTTGAAAAAAGCCACGAATTAACACTAATTTTCACGAAATTAAGTTTTCCTTTATAGGTACCCCTGCTTTTGACTATTGCAATAATTCGTGATTATTCGTGTCAATTCGTGGCTAACTAATCTTTAAAAGGCTAAATCATTCTCCCTTTCTGATTTCATTTTAATCGCCTGGCACTCTGGATAATGACCGGTTCAGCAGGAACGTCCCGAAATCCACCGACAGTTTTTGTTTTAACGGCAGAAATGGCATCCACCGTTTTCATCCCTTCGATGACTTTACCGAAGGCCGTATATCCCCAGCCCTGCTGTGTTTTGCTACTGTGATTCAGAAAGTCATTATTGACCGTGTTAATAAAAAACTGGGCCGTGGCACTGTGGGGATCTCCGGTGCGGGCCATGGAGATCGTGCCGCGACCATTTTTAAGGCCCTTATCGGCTTCATTTTTAATCGGCGCCTGGGTGGTCTTACGCTTCATATCAGCTGTAAAACCGCCCCCCTGAATCATGAATTTTGGAATTACTCGATGGAAAATCATACCGTCATAAAATTTAGCATCAACATAGTTTAAGAAATTCTTCACGGTTTCTGGCGCATTATCCGGATAAAGTTCCAGCACGATCTTGCCTTTGGAAGTTTCCAATACGACTTTTGGATTAATATCTGCAGCGACCGCAGAACCCGCAAAAATTAATAAACTGAAAATAATAAGAGCAGCAACAACCGTAGTCTTCATAATATCTCCTCAAGTAAATATTTATTGGGTTTAAGGAAGGGATTCTATTTAGATTTTTATTTGACAGGATCAACAGGATTTACAGGATAATTTCCAGGTTTCCGGATGAATCCGGGAATAAAAAGATCCTGATGATCCTGTAAATCCTGTCGAAATTAATTCATAAAATCGAATCCACATCCTTATTTTTTATGCATATGGCATTTAGCATTTTTTAGGCCCTGCTGCCAATCCTTTTTTGACCGAATTTATACATCACAAGTTTTTGCATGTCACGCTTGCGATGGCAGGACACCAGATGCCCATGGCTCACCGCTTCAAGCAGGGGTTCCTGCCTCAAACAGCGCTCGACTGCAAAGGGACATCGCGTATGAAACCGGCAGCCGGTGGGAGGATTCACGGAACTGGGGACGTCACCGGGCAAAACGATACGTCGCTGCTTGCCTTTGATGTCAGGTACCGGAATGGCCGATAACAAGGCCAGGGTGTAGGGATGCACCGGATTTGAAAAAAGCTCGCCGGTATCCGCGATTTCAACGATTTTTCCCAGGTACATCACCGCCAGGCGATTGCTGATATATTTGACGACCAGCAAATGGTGCGTGACAAACATATAAGTCAGCTTTAATCGCTGCTGCAGTGACTTGAGCAGATTTAATATTTGGGATTGGACGGATACGTCCAGGGCCGAGGTCGGTTCATCCAGCACGATGAAGTCCGGGTCAGTCGCAATCGCCCGGGCCACCGCGATACGCTGACGCTGGCCGCCGGAAAACTCGTGCGGGTACCGCAGCAAATGATCCCGGGTCAGTCCGACCAGATGGAGCAGATCGATCACCCGCTGTTCAAGCTCCCGGCTGCCCAGTCGCTCCTGGGTTTTGATGGGTTCGGCAATAATGTTTTTGACCAGCATGCGGGGATTCAGCGAAGTTGTCGGATCCTGAAAAACCATTTGCAGCTTGCTGCGAATCCCCAGATGTTTAAGGGTCGATTTTCCGGTTGCGGCAATATCAACCGGCGCAGCGTTTTCAGAGCTTTTCCCGTGATAATAAACATGTCCGCTGCTGGGATCGTGCAGGCGAATGACGGCCTTGCCGGTCGTCGTTTTGCCGCAGCCGGATTCGCCGACTAATCCCAGGCACTCGCCGCGATAAATATCCAGATCAATGCCGTCCAGCGCCTTTACGGTACCGACTTCATGCCGCAAAACCCCGCCCAGAATCGGGTAATGCTTTTTTAGATTTATCAGTTCGAGAATCTTGTCCATTTTTGTTATTATTTTTTTCAATCCAGTAACAGGCCACCAGATGACCTTTTTTGACTTCTTTCATCTGCGGAAAGGTTTTGCGACATACATCCATCGCATGCGGGCACCGCGGATGAAACCGGCAGCCCGGAGGCGGTGTCACGAGATTGGGCACATTGCCTTCAATACTTTGCAGCTCCCCATGCATTTCCAACCTGGGTACCGCATCCAACAATGCACGGGTATACGGATGCAGGGGATTTTCAAACAATTCTGCGACATCTGCAACTTCACACAGGTTGCCGGCATACATCACACCCACCCGATCGCAGGTTTCCGCCACCACGCCCAGATCATGGGTGATCAGCAATATTGAAGATATTGCCTGTTCTTTAAGCCGGTTCAAAAGATCCAGAATCTGCGCCTGAATCGTCACATCCAGATTGGAAGTGGCTTCATCGGCAATCAGCAAAACCGGGTTGCACGCCAGCGCAATCGCAATCACGATTCGCTGCTTCATACCACCGGAAAGATTATGAGGATATTGGTTGACGACCTGGGCCGGGTTGGGAATACCCAGCTTCTCGATAATTTCTAGCGAGCGCCGCCGGGCCTCTCTTTTGAGTCTTTTTTGCCAGAGCTTTATCAGCGGGAGTTTATTTAGTATCCGCAAACGAATGTCAGCGGGGTTGTTGGCGCAAATCCGGTAAACGCCCTGCAGGAATTTATTGAGTGGATTCAAAAAATGCGGATCAGATGCCGCCAGGCTCTGCAGGATATCGTTGCTCATCTCCTTTTTCTGGTGAAATAAAAAACTTTCACTGACCTGATCACCGATACTCATGGTCGGGTTCAGGGCCGAGTTCGGCTCCTGAAAAATCATGGATATCCGGTCACCGCGCAGACTCTGCATATAGGCCTCGGATTGCTTGAGCAAGTCGATGCCGTTTTTCCGGTTGGCTTCATCCAGATAGACAATGACCTTACCGCTTTCAATACGCCCCGGTTCCTGCACGATCCGCATGATGGATCGCACCGTAACGCTCTTGCCGCACCCCGATTCTCCAACCAACCCGAAGGTAGCGCCATGATCCACCACCAGACTCACCTGGTTCAGGGCCTTGACCACCCCTTCGTAGGTGTAAAAGTTAGTAACCAGATCAACCGTTTCCAACAGCTTGGTCATTCCCTGTCCCTATTACTTTCAATCAAATTACTCACCGCAGAGGCGCAAAGAACGCAGAGAGAGGATTTATTTTTCATTTGCCGTTGATCCCGCAAGTCTGCGGGACAGGTATCCCGGCAAATGAAAATACTCGACCATTATGCGGTTATAATCTAATAGCGATAAAATATATTACCACTTCTCTGCGGCCTCAGCGACTGTTGAATATAATAATAGATCCAATACCATCCATCAATCCGAAATCCCAAATCGAATCATCGTCTTCGGAGCTTTGGATCAAACGCATCCCTCAATGCATCACCGATCAAGTTCCAGGCCAGCACGAACAATACAATACACCCACCGGGGATCACGATGGTAAACCAGAATTTTAACGGATCCCCCGGCGGGCCCACAATATAGTTGCGGGCCAGGGCCACCATCTGCCCCCAGTCGGCAAAGCCTTTGGGTGCCCCGAGACCTAAAAAACTCATAAACGATGCCGTAATTACCATGGAACCCATATCCATGGAGGCCATAATCAACACCGGATAAATCGCGTTCGGCAATATGTGGCGCATGATAATTTTGTATTCGGATACCCCCATGGTTTTGGCGGCATGGATATAATCCTGATCTCGCAGGGTAAGGATTTCCGCTCGGATAACCCGCACGTACCAGCGCCATTGCACCATAGCCAGCGCAATCATAATTTTATCCAGACCCGAGCCAAAAGCCACAACAATGGCCATGGCCAGCACCAGTGTGGGTATGGCCCACATCACATCCGTGACACGCATCAGAATTTCATCGATGATGCCACCGAAATATCCTGCAATAGCACCGAGTGATACACCGACAAAAGCGGCAATGATTACCACAAAAAGGCCTATTTTAAAGGCGGTACGAGTTCCCCAGACAACTCCGTAAAAAATGTCGTATTGCCCCGCAGTCGTACCGAAAATGTGTTTATCGCTGGGCGGCTTGGGGGTAGGTGAGAATCCCTTGTGAGGCATCAAATACGGATTATGGGCATACTTGGGCGGCGCAATTTGAGGGGCGAAGACTGCCACCGACGTAAAGAAAATCAGCAGCGAGAATCCGATGATCGCTGACGGGTTCCGGAATATCCGGTACAGCGTAAATTTAAGTTCGCGCAGTCGTGGATGAGTTTGAACCATCGTTAAATGTCCAATGACGAATGTCTAATGACTAATTGTGGAAGTAGCTCCGCTCCGCCATCTAGTAAATTTAAAATCAATAGCATGCATTAATTATTTCCGCCGCTGGCGGACCAATATTCATTATTCAATTATGTCAGCCTTATTCTTGGATCGATGTAAGCATACAAAATGTCCAGGGTCAGGTTGGTGAACACAAAGACCACTCCCATAAACAGGCAGATACACATCAGCACCGGAATGTCGAGTTGGATGGCGGATTCCGCCAGCCACCAGCCGATCCCGTGCCGATTGTAGACAACCTCTACGGCGATACTGCCTTCCATGGACATGGCCATCAACTGACCGGCGACGGTGATCACGGGCAGCATGGCATTGCGGCGGGCGTGTTTTTTGTAAATGGTGTGATTATCGGCCCCCTTGGCCCTTGCAGTCGTCACATAGTCTCTGGACAACTCCTCGATCATTCCCGAACGCATCACCCGCATATTCAACGCCACCACCACGATCACATAGGTCAAAATCGGACAAACCAGATGGGCAAGGGCATCCAGGGTGATATTTAAATAGCCGTTAAGGATCCCGTCAATTGTATAAAGGCCTGTGTAGCTGGTGTATGTATCCGGGTTGTCAATAATGAAAAGACTCAACTGGTCACTGAGAACCCCCGGCGAAAGGATCTGAAAATAACCGTAAAACACCATCAGCAGCACCAGGGCGAAAAGAAAAGTGGGCAGCGACCAGCCCACAATAGCTAAAATCCTGGTGGTATGGTCAATCCACCGGTCGCGATGGATTCCCGCCAGGGTTCCCAGCCAGATACCAAAAAAAAGCACGATCGGTGCGGCAAATAGATTCATCTCCAGGGTGACGGGAAAATAAGTCCAGAAGGCTTCCCACACCGGGCGTGAGGCCACCACCGACCAGCCCAGGTTGCCCTGAAAGACTTCTTTCATCCAGCGAACATATTGAACGTAAACAGGATCATCGAGTCCAAACTGCGTGATGATTTTGGGGATGTCTTTGGCCTGCTGGGGAGACGTAACAAAGGCAGCCGCCCGTCTTTCAGGGCTGAAGGTCATCAGAATGCCGAAAAGAAGAACCGATACGCCGAATAAGACGAGTACCAGTAACAACGCTCTTCGAGTGATGAATGCGAGCATAAAGACCTATGGGTTTTCCGGTTAGCCCGTTTGCCCGTGAACCGGCCAACCGGCTAAACCAGAGCTATCGTTTGAACAGGCGCTTCAAAACTTCATTGTCGTCGGTAAACATGGCATTGGGCACGAAACCATAAACCGTGTCGCGGTAGGCTCGCACGACGATCTGCTGATAAAGAGGAACACCGATGGCGTTTTCGTACCAGATGTTCTGAAGCTTGGCATAAATTTCTCGGCGTTTCTGGGTATCGGCCGTTGCGATACCGGCATCACACAACTTATCGATCTCATCGTTTTTTAATGCCATAAATTTTCCATAATAGCCGTTGGAATGCATAAAGGGATAAACAAAGTTATGCGGGTCGGCATAATCAGCCCCCCAGCCGCTTAAAAACAGCGGGTACTGAAGACTTCGAATTTGGACGATATAGTCTTTCCATTCAACATTGCGGACGTCGATCCGGAATTTCGGGCTCAGGGACATGATATTTTCAGCCAGCATATGGGCTGCAGCTTCCCGCATTTCATTGCCGGTGTTGTGGGTAATGATCATCTTGAACCCACTTTGCCAGACCTTGCCGCCGAAAGCTTTCTTCATATATTCGGCCGACTTTTTCAGATCAAATTCATAGGTGGGGACATCGATGTGGTAGGGGAGCCCTTCCACATTCGGGCTGCTGGGCATGATCACCAGGCCATTGAATACATCCTGTTTGTAAGTCTCACGGTCGAACGCATGCAAAAAAGCTTTGCGAATATTGATATCGGTAAAAAAATCAGGTGGAATGCCCTTGCCGTCCAGTTTGCCGCTGCCGATATTCGGATTTCCGGTGGGGTTGATATTGCGGCAAAACATGGCCGCCGTATATCCCAGTTGGGGGACCTCGTAAATTTTCAAGCCTTGCATGGCTTTAACTTCCGGCACATAGGGGGTATCCACCACCACCCGATCCGCGTCGCCATTTTGCAGCATCAATTTGCGGGTACTCCATTCTTTGACATACTTGACGATGCCGATCCTGATCTTGGCTCCGCCGCCCCAGTATCCGTCAAAGCGCTCAAAAACAAACTGCTTGGCCGGCTCCCAGCTTTTTAGTTGATAGGGTCCGGTGCCGTTTTCAATTTGTTGCAGGGGTTCATGACCGGGGGCAGGGTTGTTGAATTTGGCCGCATTTTGAATATTTCCGTCCCAGCATCCCTTGGATATGGCCCACTCTTTGTCCACTACCGACGATGCCGTGTAGCATAAGATACTCATCAACGGCGGATACGGTTTGGGCAGATGCAAAACGACCTTGTCTCCCTGAGCCTCGACCGATTTGTCGATGGTGTCAAAAATCCCGGGAATAACCTTGCCATCGCTGTCCCGGGTCGCACCGCTTCCGGTTAGCGCCTCCAGCAGCATCCACATGGGACCGCCGTCCTGATCCACAATCATGTTGCGCTTAAAGGAATAGACCACATCCTCCGGTGTTAATTCTCCGCCCGCATGGAACTTCACCCCTTGGCGGATGGTAAAGGTATAGGTTTTCCCATCGGCCGAAATTCCGCCGTTTGCCACCGAAGGAACCTCGGCCGCCAGAAGAGGAACATAGGTTTCGGTGGAAGATCCATCGAAAAAAATCAGGGTTTCATACATGTTCCAGATCCGCATGGACCCGGCAACATCATAAGAAGTGGCCGGATCAATTGTCTGGACCGTCCGATAATCAGCCAGTACAAAGGTATCGGGATTTTTAACCTGGGCACCGGTATCCGCGGCACAGATTACCATTAACAAACAACCGATAAGACAGATAAGTTTCTTCATCCCCCCCCCTTTCTGTTGTAAGATTAAAATAAAACCTGAACTTTGACAACCTGCTGCTATTTTTTATAATCCAAAACTTCTCATTGATTCTCAGGCTGGATTCAGGCAAAAATTTTCAGATAAGCTCAAGAATACAGGCAGAAATGAAAAGCCCCGCCTTTACCACAGCAAGCGGGGCTTTTCGTCAGATCATACCATAAACAATTCTCCATCCCGGATGGATATAGGTTTAGATTTGATGGGTTCTTACCTGGATTCAATAACAGTAAAATAACTCAAAGGTCAAGAACATTACTACTGTTTTCCACTTTGCTTACGATAGCAGGGTGTGTCCGGGACCAGAACGAAAATTGATCAATTAGTTTGGTGAAACCAAAATGTGTGATATAAGACAAACGCGGTTCAGCACTAATTTTATAAATCTACTATTCCATTTCAGGATAAGGAACTCTGGAAACAATGCTCGGCATTATAATAGGCCTGCTTTTCATCATCCTGGTTTTTTACATCTCTTATTCCAAGCGGTCATTATCGGCGGAAAACCACAGGCCGGATCCGTGCTAGGCGGAGATACAAAAATGAAATAATGAATTCGGGTGCGGGATGCCAGCCACACCGGCCAGCGCCCCGGTGAGGTATTAAAGCCGGCCTGACGCCATAATGGTTGTCATGGCGATCCGGCGTCATACCAGAAGACTGAAGCATCCCGGCCCGGAGGCCAGGGTTTGTTAGCGCTAGAGCAAAATATTGATTTCGACAGACAAAGGAGAAACCGATGACGATTAAACTGGATCTGCTCATAAAAAACGGCCGCATTATCGACGGAACGGGTAATCCGTACTTTTTTTCCGACATCGGAATTGTTGACGGTAAAATTGCATGCCTGGCGCAGGGTCTTGGCCCGTCGAATGCCAATCGAGTTTTAGATGCCGCGGGCCTGACAGTTTGCCCCGGCTTTATCGATACGCATAGTCACGATGATGCCTACCTTTTGATCAACCCCCAATGTGACGAAAAGGTGTGCCAGGGGGTGACGACGGATGTCATCGGCAACTGCGGCTTTTCGCTGGTCCCTTTGACGGACATGCACCGCGATGATATGCGCAAAGCCTCGGCGATTATGGGTGGCAGCAAACTCCCGCATGATTTCTGGCAACTGTCCTCCTTTGCTGAATTTCTAACGCGGTTGGAAAACGCCGGCGTGGGGATAAATGTGGTGCCGCTGGTGGGCCACGGCACCGTTCGGATCGCGGTCCTCGGCTATGAAAACCGGCCGCCGGATAAATCTGAATTGGCCCAGATGAAACGGTTGACGGCCGAAGCCATGCAGGGGGGCGCTTTCGGCCTTTCCTCCGGCCTGATTTATGCACCGGCCAATTATGCCGCCACCGGCGAAATCACCGAGCTGGCAACGGTCGCGGCTCAATTCAAAGGCATTTACACCACCCACATGCGCAGTGAGGGTGATCAGCAAATGGCGGCGATTGAAGAAACGCTGAAGATTGCCCGCGAGGCTGGAATCGCCGCACACATATCCCATCACAAGATCGCCGGCAGAAACAATTGGGGCCAGAGCAAAGATACGCTTAAATTATTTGCAGATGAGAGGGCCAAGGGACAACTGGTCACCTGTGATCAATATCCATACCCGGCCGGCAGCACGTTTTTGGCAGCCGCACTGCCGCCGTCCTTTCAGGCCCAGGGACCGCAGGCATTTGCTGAAAAGCTGAAGGAGCCCGCTGTTCGACAGGCCGTTATGGACGAAATTGAAAGCGGCAGCGGCGCCCCCTGGGAAAATCTGATTAAAGGCGCCGGTTTTGAAAACATCATCATCAGCGCCGCACCGCGCCATGAGCACTACATCGGCAAATCCATCGTCCAAATCGCAGAAATGGAAACCAGAAAACCATATGACGTTTTCTTTGACCTGCTGATTAAGGAACAGATGGAAGCGGGCATGGTAATTTTCATGATGGATGAAGCGGACATCGTCAGGATTATGCAAGATCCCATAACCATGATCGGCACTGACGGGATTCCCGGCTTCGGATCTAGCAAGGTTCACCCCCGGATGCATGGAACCTTTCCCAGGGTGCTGGGGCGCTATGTCAGGGAAAAGGCTGCCATCAGCCTGGAAGCGGCCATCCGAAAAATGACATCCCTGCCGGCCCAGACATTTGGGCTCTATAAAAAAGGAATTTTACGCCAAGGACTGGATGCCGACATCGTGGTTTTCGATCCGCAATCGATCATTGACAACGCCACGTTCGAGAATCCGGCCCAGCCGCCTGAGGGCATCAGCCATGTAATCGTAAATGGCGAACCGGCGGTCGAACACGGCCAAATCATGGGCGCAACCTCGGGACAGGTGCTGCGGCGCAAGTAAATCATCAAACGTCCGGCAAACCGTTTTTAGCGGTAAACAGGAGGCCTTTTTGGTCTGGATGGTTGCAATCCTCGCCATATTATTTTTAGTGTGCGGCACGGCGGTCGCCTTTCGCGCCGATCGCGACCCGCGGCTCATCCAGCCCCCCGCGACCGGTGCGAAAGCCTGGCTGATTTCGGCAGCCTGGCTGCGGACGGCAGCCACAGTGCTGTTTCTGGGGCCGGTTCTTTACCACAGCGATCGTTTTCTGGCCCGGGGACTGCACCGAATCAGCGAAGGACTGGAAGTCCCGATGGCCTTTATCACCGTTGCCGTGCCGTTGACCGTGGTGATAATATTTGTCCACCTGATTGCCCGGCTGATCGGAGCAGCTCCCGATCAGCCGGCAGGTGATGCCTGAAAATAATTGAACCAACCACTTAACGTCGCAATATTCAACGCTTGGCGCGCAGCGTCAAGCGGTCAAATAGAGGCCCTTGGTGTTAGGCATTCAGTTGTACCTGCCAATAACCAACATCGATCCACTTGTCCAACTTGTACCCGACCTCTTTGAAATGGGCTACCTTTTCCATGCCGAATATTTCATGCAGCGCTATGCTCGCCGGATTTGGCAGGGCGATGCCCCCGATGACCGTGTGAATAAAGCAACCTTCAAGTTCGGTGAATAGTGCTTCGTATAGCTTTGTGCCCCAGCCGTCAGATGCTGAAGTCGGTGATAAATAAACCGTAGCTTCGACTGAAAACCGGTAGGCAAAGCGCTTATTCCATTTCGTTGCACAAGCATACCCTATAACTTCACCTCTCTCTTCCGCAACAAGCCAAGGTAGCCCAGAGGGAATAACTTCTTCAATACGATTACTCATATCGAGGTGGGGACCAAAAAAATAGCTCAATAATCTGTGGTGGTATCCTCGCAAATAACTCTTTATGCCCACGGCTGCCATGTGGTTTTATGAATTGCTTTTTAAGCATAAAGCTCTCGGCAGTTGTATCCATATCCTCAATGTGCCAACCCCTGGCCTGCATCTTGCGCACTCTTTTGTGTGGGTGAAGAAATGCGCTTTAACTTGAAACGGCCTTCAAAACCTCCGGACCGCAGTTTTCTTATAAGGGGGGGTACAAAGAGAGAAGATTTCAATAAGAATACCGCTTGTTATGTTGCCGCCCTAGATTCAACGAGTGGTAACAGACGCGAATCTTCGAGTGCTGCCGTTCTATGCCCCAAACCTGCCAAGTACCCTTGATTCGATGCAAATACCATGAAATCGGATAGCGACTTCTGGCGAACAAGCATGATGACTTCACCAGATATATTCCGAACGAATAACGCCGCTCCTACCTCCTGCGAGACCTCTAAAAAACGCTCTTTCATTTGATGTTCCGCTCTCTTCTTAGTGGCAGTGTCTAACTTGAGCCAGGAGTGCCGCTGTTTTCTACCCGTTTTTCAGATACACGATAGAATCCCCTGTTTTTTTCAGCTTTTGAAACCACATTTCTGCGAGAACATGCAGTTCCTCAACGGGACTTGCTTGAGTATTTTTTTCGTGATCCAACACATCGAGTATTTCAAACTCGAAAGCCGACTCACCAAATGAATTCCATATTCCCTGCAATTCACTGTTTCGATGACTCCCGAATTTCAGTTCAGCTTTATGCCTATTGAATCTGGCCGGCAAATCGGTGGCGAAGCCTATAAATACTTTGTCATTTTGCGAATTTCTGATCCTATATACACCCATAGGCTGCTTGGTATGTTTGTAAGCCTTTTTTATTGCTGATTTGTCCATTCTTGTCTCCCCTTCGTTCTTTATAAACATAACACCGCCGGTCACCTACGTCAAAAGCTTCCACAAAATTGTTAATACCCAAACCCTATAGAAAACTTCGGTCTTACCTAAGCTCCCTGGCTTTTGGCGTTAGGTAAACTGGCTTGTTGTGAATTTATCTATTCTTGTGGATTCCAATCAGTTACCCTCTGCCATTGTGATTGATTGTTTTCCCTCTCACTTTGTAGGATTTGAGAAGACTAAGTTCCTGGGTAATCGTAACCCACATTCGCTCAGCTCTTGGTTCATTTTCCCCGGGCTCTCAATCAAAAAAGGGAAAAATAGCGATTAGGTATTCCATGTTTTGCCTTTTATGTTTAACATCATGGAGAATAAGCCCGAATTCAAACCGAATCAGGACGTAAAATGTATGTCAGAGGCAAGGGCGGAAAGGACCGCCTTACAACTCTACCGCCATAAAAATTAGCTTGAACCACCTTATAATTATGACAGCAATGCGGTTATTTTCCAAATTTTTGTTCAGCTCCGTTTACGAATTTGATCTCATAAATGCTTTCATCGCCGCCCGGCTATCTTTATGACGCAGCTAACTTTACAAGCTGATAATCCGTTCAAATTAAATCGGATTTGGTTAAATTGTAGATTGATGATAGCAATGCACTGTGATA
>CACVKW010000273.1 GCA_902749685.1 Olavius sp. associated proteobacterium Delta 1
TCAATTCACTCTTGTCCAAAAACGGGTTTAGAATGAGTCATAAAGTGAGTAATAATACGAGTCATTGAAAAAAATCCTCCTTATATGTAGGGTGGTTGTTAA
>CACVKW010000274.1 GCA_902749685.1 Olavius sp. associated proteobacterium Delta 1
CATGACCAATGGTGGTTGTTTGAAGGTACCTAACTGATATTTTTACAAATATTGCTTGAATGAAAATTAAAATATTTTAAACATACGAAATGTAAGATAC
>CACVKW010000275.1 GCA_902749685.1 Olavius sp. associated proteobacterium Delta 1
CTCAGGTAACATATATGCCCCGGATAAAATTAATCTGAGAATATCTCAAGCTTTGAAAATAATCAGAAAATTTAAGTAAAGAAAATCCGGAATTCAACAC
>CACVKW010000276.1 GCA_902749685.1 Olavius sp. associated proteobacterium Delta 1
ACAACCTGATTTCTAAATCACTAATTTCCCGTTTATAACTGCCTGTTTTTATTAAAGGCAGTATTTGATTTTCAAATTATTTTGGACAGCAATGATTTCGTTATATTGTCTAAAACTCGATTTCTAGACCTCGGTCCTAATCCCGTCCATCACTCCAACTTTCCAATACTCCAGTACGCCAACATTTGACCTGAACCCGAACCTATTAACCTTGAACCCTGAACGGTTACAAACATCTGTCTAAGGGGTGTGCTTCTGAAACATCACCCGCTCACCTTCCAGGCGCTGACCCAAAAAGCAGAAAAAGTTTTCATCGTCGCGTTCGGGGTAATCGAGGCGGGTGAAAATCCGGAAACGGCTTTCGCGACGCTCGATAGTACCGCGGAAGATGATCTCACCGCACTCGATCAGGTTGCGCATCTCCAGACAATGGGTCATTTCGTGGGGATTGGCAGCGCCTAATCGCATGTTCTGCTTCAAATAAGCCAACGAATCGATGCCCCGCTGGGCCATGGTGCCGGATCGGTAGGTGATGTTGTAGTCATTCATCACGTTTTGGATGAAGCCCTGGGCCTCCTGCCAGGCATCGCCATCGACCCGGGCCTTCACCTGGTTGCTGAAGTCCAGCAAGGCGTCGAAATTGCCGCCCTCCGGTACATGGGGCATTTGCCTGGCAAAGGCCGCGGCCGATTCCCCTGCCAGATGGCCCATGGTCAGGGCCCCCGGAACCACACTTTGGGGTATACCGCCGGCTTCGTCCCCGGCGGCGAACAATCCCGGCAGGGAAGTCCGGCATTTGCCGTCAACGATGGGCCCACCGGCTGCGGCTGCAGAATGTTCGGGCTCCAGAGGCCACAGTTCGATTTTGTGTTTGCGGAAATCGATACCGTATTGCCGGTTTAAATGGTGGAAGCAGGAGCCCGAGCCCTCATTGGCAATGGCCCACTGCATATAGGCCTGATCCGCTTCGCTGCCCCAGGACATGTCGGCGTAGATTGGCCCGCGGCCGGCCTTCAATTCACCCATGAACGTCTTGTCGGTGCCGAAGGGCGTGGCCGGTCCCTGCCATCTGCCCATCTCGTGGTTGCGGGGCCGAATCACTTCGTTAAGACCATTGACTCCGATACCGCAGGGCTGGTAGGAACCGCCGGGCAGGCCACCGCCGCGCACCAGGTTTTTGGAAGACCAGCGTCCGGGGATGGAAACGAATTCCATGTTGATTAATTCGGCGCCGGCCCTGAACATGGCGGCTTTGCCGTCGCCGGTCAATGCCGGCGGCATGCGCGTATTGAAGGTCAAACCCGAAAAGGTTTTATAAAGCCGGTTGGGCCGGCCGGCAGACATGATGACGGCTTTGGCCCGAAACAGGTGCAGATTTCCGTCCCGGGTGCCATAGCCCACCGCTCCGGCGATCTGGCCGTCATGGACCAGCAGGTCGTTGATCATGATTCGATCCGCAATCTTAACCCCGCGTTGGCGTACCTGCCCGGTGAGGACTCGCTTGACATCACGGCCGTCGAAATGGAGGGTGTTACGGCAGTTGTGGAGTTGATATTGTAGACGGAAGTTGCCCGGTAGAGTGGAATCGGTATAGCGCATCTTCAGTCCGAAACGCTCCAGATCCAGAATGCGGTCGTAGGCGGTGGCGGCAATATAGTGGATGATTTCCTTGTTGATGAGACCTTTGGCCAGGTTTTGGATATGGTCCTCAACCAGATCATCCAGGCTCACGCCCTCGGATTTTTGGACCTCGGGAAAGTAGGCCCAGATGTGGTCGGTTCCAGTGGCAGTGCAGCCGGAGCGCTGCGGATTGGATTTGTCCACCAAAATAACACGGTCGTTGAGTTCGCCGGCCCGAATGGCTGCCATGCACCCGGCCAATCCGCCGCCCACGACACATACGTCACAGGTATGTTCGATGATGTTAAGTTTGGGCATGTTTATTCTCCTGTTCTATGGTTCGGTGACGGATCGCGAAAACGCGGCGGCTTGTCGCAGTGCGTCGGCCTGGTCGGTGCCGGGTTCTCCGTGGTTGGCAGGCGAGGGAACGATGTGCATTTGCAGCGGCAGCCGCAAGCGAACGGCTTCCACGGGGCAGTCGATAACGCACGCCCCGCAATACCAGCATTCATCCGGATAATCAACGGTCGGGACCTCATCCGCCCGGAAGCCGAATATGTCCTGGGGGCAGATATCGTAACAGGTACCGCAACAATGACAGAGGTTTTGATCAATTATGGCTGGCATGGTGTTTATCCCTTATGTTGGTTGTGGATAAAGGTCTCCAGTCGGTGGATGCCTTCGGTTACTTCCGTTTCGGTGGCGCACACCGACAGGCGCAAATGACCCTGGCCCGGTTCACCGAATTCGGTGCCCGGCAATGTCACCACTCCGGCTTTCTCGATCAGGCGAATGGCGAAAGCCATAGCGTCGGGACCGTATTGACTGAAATTGGGAAACACGTAAAAACTTCCCCCCGGAGCCGCGCAACTGACGCCGGGAAGCGCCTTGATGCGCCGGTAGAGACGGTCCAGTTTAGCGGCAAAATGGCTGCGGATGGGTGCGAGTTCCGCATCGGCACATTTCAAAGCCGCCAATGCAGCCGTCTGGCTAATCACGGACGGGCACAGGACCACGCAGTAATGAAGCTTTTTGACCGCATGCATGTACGCCGGCGGACCGGCCACGAAGCCGATCCTGAGGCCCATCATGAGGTGGGATTTTGAAAACCCTCCGAAGGTGAACGTGCGCTGCGCCATATCCGGAAGCGACCCGATGCTCAACGGTTCCCCGTTAAAGGTATAGTCCCGGTAGATTTCATCCACCAGTACCAAAAGATCGTGGGCTTGAGCAAAATCGGCCAGGGATTTGAGGGTCTGATGTGACCAGACCACACCCAGGGGATTGTTGGGATTGCAAAACACGATGGCGCGGCTTCTGGGGCGCACGGCCGCAGTCAGCCGCTCGATGTCAGGCACATAACCGTCGGATTCCTCCAGCGGGACCAGGACGGGTTTGGCGCCGCATACCAGGGTATTCTGGTAATAGGTGCCGTAATGCGGACTGGGTATGATCACCTCATCGCCCGGTTTGAGAATGGACCGCATCACGGTATAAAGTCCCTGCTGAACGCCGCAGGTGACGATGATTGCGTCCTCGGAATCGACCGCAAGGGACCAGTCCCGTTCCAGCATGCCGCCGATACCCTCCCGCAACGCTTTAAATCCGTAATAGTCGGTATAGCGGGCATAGCCGTCAGCAACATGTTCCTGCATGGCCTGGCGAATCGGTAGCGGCATGACCATGTCGGGATTTCCCGACGCCAGATTGGCCAGATTATTGCGCCCTTCCATCGCCTGCCAGATGGCCTCCCGCTTGCTCATGGGAATGGCAGCCACATCTGGATTGATTTTGGAGGCATCTGCCCGGTGCATTTTTAGTCCTTGGTGAAGTTTTATTCCAGTGGCTAAATTTTGATTATCTTTATAAAATATTAATAATATTTTTGTCAAGCGGTTAATGATATTTTTTTAGTTGACATTTTGGATCAGTCGGTTATCATATGAATCGTCCGCAGAAGCGGTGATCTGGTAAGACGATTATGAAAAAAGAAGAAGCATACGAAGAATTGCGGGTGCGGATCATCACCAATGCTGTCGCCCCCGGGGAGATCCTCAACGAAAAAGATTTGATGGCGCAGCTTGCCATCGGCCGTTCTCCACTGCGGGAGATCCTTTTTCGGCTGCAGGAAGAAAACCTGATCAAGCCCTTGCCCCGGCTGGGTTACATGGTGACCACGCTGGATATTTTCGAAGTGCGCGAACTGGTAGAGCTGCGCCGGGAATTGGAGGGCTTTGCCGGGTACCTTGCGGCTCAGCGTATTACTGCCGAGCAGTTGGCAGGCTTGCGCACCATCATCCGTGAAGCGGAAGCAGAAACCAGCGAGACCCAAGACGTATCCAACATCTCGGAATATTTCGACACCCGGTTCCACAGTCTGCTCTACCGGGCGGCCGGAAATCAGAAACTGGTCAAGACCCTGCAAGACCTGCACATTGTCATGCTCAGAATCTGGTTTCATGTGGGATTGGACGCCATCGGCTTTGCCGATCAGGCCCAGAATCTTTACGAGGTGCTGGAGGCACTGGAGCAAAGAGACCCGGATAAAACCCGTAGCGCCATGGAGGACCATGTCGATCAATATGCGGCACAGGTTAAGGAGCAATTCCTCTAAGGCCGTTGGGCACTCCTTAATAAAGAACTTGAAGTTCTATGGGCCATTGACACAATTTGGATCAAATTTACCATTTCGATGGTCTAAATTAAATTAACAGCGAACCGCAGAATATCGAACAAGGAATCCCAGAATATTGATTGAAGAACAAAAGGAATTATATCCATGATCAGCGGTTTCAAATCCCAGTGCGTTCCAACTTATCATTTGCTGACACCGGAACATATAAAATCGATCCACAGCGCCACCCTTGAACTGCTGGAAACGGCGGGGGTCGATGTCCACCATGACGAGGCCCGGCAAATGCTGGCCGATGCCGGCTGCCGGCTCAAAGGGGATCATCGGGTTCTGATCCCCAATTGGCTGGTGGAAGCCGCCATCCAAAGTGCCCCGTCCCGCATTACCGTCTACGACCGTCTGGGTAATGTCGCCATGCGCCTTGAGGGCAGACGTGTTCACTATGGCCTGGGTACGGATCTGATCCGGACCTATGACCTGGAAACCGGTGAGCTGCGCCAGTCCCGGCTCAAGGACGTGGCAACCGCCGCCCGTATTTCCGATTCTCTCAAGCACATCGATTTTATCGGATCCTACGCCCTTCCCGCTGATTCGCCCCCCAATCTCATATACCTGGATTCGTTTCAAACCGAACTTGAAAACGCCACCAAACCGATTTTTTACACCGCTGCCGGACTAGAGGACATCACCTACATCAACGCCATGGCAGCCGCAGCCGTCGGCGGTGAAGCGGCCTTGCGGGAGAAACCGATTCACATCCACTATTCCGAACCATTGAGCCCGTTAAGCCACAGTTTCGGAGCTGTACAGAAGCTGCTTTTTTGCGCCGATCGCGGCGTTCCCGTCAACTACACCCCGGGAATGATGTCCGGCGCCAGCGCGCCGGTGACCCTGGCCGGGGCGATCACCGTGGGCAACGCCGAAGCTCTCAGCGGCCTGGTGATGCACCAGCTTCGGGCCAAAGGTGCGCCCATCATCTCCGGATTCGGCACATCAACCTTGGACATGCGCACTTCCACCTGTATTTACGGGTGTCCGGAATACCGTCTGGCGCTTTCCGCCTGCGCCGATCTCTACCATTACTACGGCCTGCCCATGTGGGGCACAGCCGGTGTGAGCGACGCCAACTGCCTGGATCAGCAGGCCGGCATGGAATGGTCCATTTCGATCATGGCGGATACCCTGCACGGCGCCAACCTGGTCCACGACATCGGCTATCTTGGCCAGGGGCTCATCGGCCACCCGGGGGGATTGGTCATGTGTGATGAGATCATCAGCTACGTGAAAAGATTTGTACGCGGATTCGAGCTGGACGATGCCCATATCGGTCTGGACGTGATCCGGCAAGTGGGTCCCGGCGGGGACTTCCTCTCAACCGAGCAGACCATGGAAATGTTTAAAACCGAGCACTGGCTGCCGGATCAGTGCAACCGGGACAATCTGGACACCTGGCTCATGAAGGGCGGCAAAGACTGGGCCGAAACGTGTACCGAAAAAGCCCGTGAAATTTTGAACACCCACACGCCGGCACCGTTGAGTGACGCGGCCGCTGCCACCCTCAGCGACATCCGCCGTGAAGCCGAAGCAACACTGCAGGACCACCAGTTTAGGCCATAATATTGAAGATTGAAGATTGCAAATTGAATATTTGTGGATGTCGCTGCGCTCCGTCATTTTTACAGGTATCGTTTCCAAGGAATATGATCAGCACATACGATCGGCGGAACATGATTCTTTCTAACTAACTGACAGGTCGGGGAGTTTTCCGCGTCAGGCCCAGATCGAAGCGGAGTGGATGATCGCCACCGAAAGCGGATGCTGTCTGAGATCAGCCGGTTTCGGTGGTGATTATCCACCTAAGCGGGTCGGCTTTGAAAAACTCGCTG
Source organism: Olavius sp. associated proteobacterium Delta 1 (assembly GCA_902749685.1). GTDB lineage: Bacteria > Desulfobacterota > Desulfobacteria > Desulfobacterales > JAFDCJ01 > JAFDCJ01. The sequence continues at coordinate 6,139 of CACVKW010000276.1, forward strand.
ACCCCTCAATGAACTAAGGAAATAACCATGTCGACCCCACGCACGCCGGTTTGTACCCCCGGCTATAGAATCTTGAGTACCGGGCAGATCGATCGGATTCATGCCGCAACCCTGGAACTGCTCGAAACCGTCGGCGTCAACATCCGTCATCGGGGGGCAAGGGATATGATGGCGGAGGCCGGATGCACGGTTCGGAATGACGGTACCGTTTTTATTCCCGGTCAACTGGTGGCAGATGCCATTCAAAGTGCGCCGTCTTCGGTTAGCATCTACAACCGTCTTGGGGAAAAAGCGTTGCAGCTTGAGGACCGCCGCATCCATTTCGGTCTGGGGACCGATCTGGCCAAAATCTATGACCTTGAAACCGGCCGAATCAGGGAATCCACCTTAAAAGATGTTCAAACTGCGGTTCGCATTGCCGACGCCTTGCCTGAGATTGATTTCATCGCCTCATACGTCATCCCAAACGATTCCCCGCCCAACCTGATGTATATCGATGCATTCAAATCCCAGCTTGAACACTCGACCAAAGCCATCTTTTTTACTGCTGCGGGCTTGGAAGATATCCGTTTTATCAGGGAGATGGCTGTTGCCGTTGCCGGGGGCCGGGACAATCTGCGCCGCAAGCCTTTTCTGATCCACTACACAGAGCCGTCCAGCCCGCTGATTCACAGCGCAGGCGCCGTTGAAAAACTGCTGTTCTGTGCGGACCATCACATACCCGTCACCTATACGCCGGGCATGATGTCCGGCGCCACCGGGCCGGTCACGCTGGCAGGCGCGCTGGCGCTGGGAAACGCCGAAGCGTTGAGCGGCCTTGTCATGCACCAGCTTCGGTCAAAAGGAGCCCCCATCATCTCGGGCATCGGCATGGCCGTAATGGATATGGCCCGGGTCACGTGTATCTACGGTTGTCCCGAATATCGCCTGGTCCTTTCGGCCTGTGCCGATTTGTACCACCATTATAAAATTCCCGTGTGGGGCACCGCCGGCGTCACGGATGCCAATTGCCTGGATCTGCAGGCCGGAATGGAATGGGGGGACTCCCTGTTGCTGAATGCCATGGCCGGCGTCAATCTGAGTCACAACGTCGGCTACCTGGCACAGGGATTGGTTGGCCATCCGGCAGCCCTGGTGGTATGCGACGAGATTATCAGTTATACCAGACGGTTTATGCGTGGTTTTGAATTGGATGACAACCACTTGAATCTCGATACCATTCGTCAGGTCGGCGCCGGGGGCAGTTTCCTGTCCGCCCGGCAGACCGTCCGGTTGTTCAGATCGGAACACTGGTATCCAAACCTGTGCAATCGGAATTCTGTCGGTTCTTGGCAGAACAACGGCGGCAAAGATATGGCAGATCTTGCCGTGGAAAAAACCCGGGACATTTTGCGCAACCACGTGACCGAAGCATGGTCCGAATCCGTGCATAACGAGCTGAGCCGCATCCGATTCCGTGCGGGAAAGCATTTAAAAGATGTTCAGTTTACACCCTGATGATTTTCAGGCAAGAGAGGGAATGTATGCAAAAGGTTGTCTGGGGTGCTCCTTTTTTCTGGATCGAGCGATTCCCGCTTTACTGGGGGATTGATCAAGGTTTTTTCGCGAAACAGGGCATCGATCTTGAAATCTGGTACTCATACGGCGGACCGGAACTGGCCCGGGCCGTCAATGCCGGAAGCATTCACATTGGTGAAATGGGGTTGCCGCCTTTCGTGACCGCTTATCGGCAGGGGATGGCCGCCCGCATCATCGGCAGCAGCGTGATCCAGCAGTTGGATCACTATCTGGCTGCCCGGCCGGACATCGCTTCCCTTGACGGGTTGGCCGGCTGCCGCATCGGTATCCTGTCGGCCGGCAGCTGTGATGATTACTTTATCCGTAAAATGCTCGCCGCCCGTGACATCGATCCCGATCGCGGTGTGCAATTGTTGCCGCTGGGTGAAGACTACGGCAAGCTGGATCTGTTTATTGACGGGCGCGTGGACGCGGCCTTTGTGGTGGAACCCCAACTGGCACGTGGTGAACACGAGGGGCTTTTGCGGGTCATCGATCGGGTGGCCCATTATTACCCCCATTACCAGTGGGGCATTATCCTGGCCAGCGACACGTGGCTGCAGCACCAGGGGGACCTCCTCGCAAAACTCATGCATGCCTTCCGCCGGGCCTGCCGATCGATTAAAGATCGGCCCGGGCAAACATCCGGCCTTGGCAGCCGGGTGTTTGGGGTGACCCCTGAAGTATTCGAACGTGCCCTGCAGCGGGATTTGCCTCGCTGGGAAACCGATGCACGTCTGGATATGGCCGGTCTGCAAAGTGCTTTGAAGGTCCAGGAGACGATGGGGCTGCTGACAGCGGATATTTCGTTGGATGAGATGGTATTTCAGCTGTGAAGATCCGGCCCTGGTAAAAAAAAGCGAACCGTAGAATATCGAATATCAAACCGCAGAATTTCGAAGGTTTGTGCGTCATTCAAATTGATGCTCACCTGGATTGGGTGGATGAACGGGACGGTATTAAGGAAGGCTTCAGCAGTCCCATGCGAAGAGCATCCGAGATGCCTTGGGTGTCCTCCGTGATCCAGATTGGGTTGCGCGGGCAGGGAAGTGCCCGTCAAATATTAAATTTTATGGGTGTGGCGGCCCACAGCGGTCAATTTTTTCGAAGACGATCCGTCCCGCCTGCATGACCAGCCGGACCCGGGAAAGGGCGGTGATATCTGTCGTGGGGTCGCCGTCAACGACAAGCAGGTCGGCCTGTTTGCCGGGTTGGATCGAGCCGATCCGACCTTCCATTCCCAGTGCTCGGGCCGCGGCCCGTGTTGCGGCGGCGATGGCTTGCATGGCGCTCATACCGCCCGCCATCATGGCGTCCAGTTCCTGCCACAGGCAACCAAAACCGGTGTAAGGCAGACCGGCATCGTTGCCGGCCACCACACGAACTCCGGCAGATAGAAATCCCTTCAGGGCCGCCAGCTTGGATTCGATAACCCCGGGCAGTAATTTCAGGCGTTGCTGTTCGGTGGGATTTAACCGTTGCGAGGCGGCTTTTTGTTGCAGATGGCTAAGGGCATCCCGGTACAGCTGGATGGTGGGCGTTACCCAGGTTCCGCTATGCGCCATGCGCCGGGCCAGTTCCGGATCGAAGCGAAGGCAACCGTCCGGCAGTTCAAAACAGGCGTGTTCAATTTGATTCACCCCGGCCTCGAGTGCATTGACGATGCCCGGAATGCCGCGGCAATGGACCGTCACGGGCACATCCAGCCGGTGTGCTGCCGAAACCGCAGCCGCAAGCTCTTCGCGACTATAGGAAGCATGGGCCGGATGGGTGCCGGGGGTTCCACCGCCGGTTCCGATCAATTTAATAAAATCGGCCCCATCGGCAATCCGCCGGCGCACCGCGCGGGCAATATCAGCAGGCCCGTCGGCAACGCCTCCCAAAAAATGGGCATGGCCTTCGGTCATGGTCAGCGGAGGGCCGCACAGTATCAATCGGGGACCGTCGAGGATTCCCCGATTGACGGCCTTGCGCAGGGCAAACAGCACCCCGTTCTGGTCACCGCAATCCCGAACCGTTGTGACACCGCTGAACAGCTCCCGGCGCCCGTTGCGGACTGCCGTGAGAAGGGCCATTTCATCGGATTGCTGCAGATGAAAAGGTTGGCCCCCCGAAGGCACGCACAAGTGGGCGTGGCTGTTGATCAGACCCGGTATGAGTGTCTGCCGCGGGAAAGACAAGACCGCTGTGTCCGGCGCTAAAGACGGTAGATCAACCCGGTTGCCCCAGGATCGAATTTTTTCGCCGGCCGCCAGCACATAGCCATCAGGTATAATCCTACCCGTGTCCACATCCAAAACGGCAGCGGTTTTTAGGACCGTTGGCATGTCCGAACCACTCCCATTACGCTTCGCTGCGTGCCATTCGCCGCTCCAGCCACTGGACGCCGAAGGAGAGCATCATACACATGACCAGGTACATGGCGGTGACGGTGAGCCATATTTCGATGGTGACATAGGTCGCGGCCATCACCTGCATGGCCTGGAAGGTAAGTTCCTGGATCGAAATGACCGACACGATGGCTGAATATTTCAGGGTGTTGATAAACTCGTTGGCCAAAGGCGGCAGCACACGCTTAATAGCCTGGGGCAAAATAATATCGCTCATCTGCTGTCGCCAGGAAAGCCCAAGGGCGTAGGAAGCCTCCCACTGGCCTTTCGAAATAGACTGAATGCCGGCGCGCACGATCTCGGTGATATAGGCACCCTGAAAAACCGCAATGGTGAACATGCCCGAAAGAAAAGCCGTAAACAGATCCGGAGAGGAACAAATATAACCGAGAGTTTTCTGGGTGCCGGGGCTGCAGGAACGGATAAACGCTTCCGCTCCCAGCAGGGGCATGATCTGATCGCTGACGAAAAAGTAAAAAATGAAGATCAGCACCAATGGGGGAACATTGCGGATCAACTCCACATAACTGCGCCCCACCAGGCGATTGAACAAGCGGGGGGTGGTGCGCATGATTCCGGTGATGAAACCGAATATCATGGCCAGCAGCGTTGACCAGACGGTTAAGCGGATGGTGGTAAATAAACCCTGCATCAGAACGTTGGCCTTCCAGCGGCCTTCGCCCTCATCAAAGTAAAACAGGTATTGGGGGATGATCGACCAGTTCCATTTGTAATTGAGCTTCATGGTCAAGCGGTAGACGATGTAGGCTGCCAACAGCAAAATCAGGGTCGTCACCACAACGTCCAGCTTGGTTATACGGATTTTTCGCCGGTACACAAGGAATCCCCCGGATGATTTTGGGTTCGCTAAATAATTATGTTGGGCACTTCATGGGGCATCGCTGATTTCAGACAGCTTGAAATTCCTAACGCAACGCCGCATGAAGGCCTTTTTCCCAGCAATGATCAAACCTCACTGAAATCAAATATCTTATGAATTTATCACCTGAATCCTGTCTGAAAATTAATGAGAATATGATAGCCTCCGGCTCGTGCAAAATTCAGGTATCAGTTTTCGGATGGGAACCTACAGCCTACTCGACCAGGTGGGCCCAATCACGGGTTCCGAACCAATATTGATGCTTATCCTGGAGCCAACCCTGGTCGCGCTTGGTCTGGATCCAACCATTAAAAAAGACCATGGTGTCGAAATCGCCTTTGCGCAATGCAAATGCAATGGGTTCTTTGGTGAAATTTTCTTTCATGGGCAGAAAAAGCGTATCCGGGTAGTTAGCGGCTTCAAAAGCCGGTCGCGGGGCCGACCCTACCACGGCGTGCACATTGCCGTTGCGCAGTTCCTGGTAGGACTGAGCTTGATCTTCAAAGAGCCGCAATTTGGCCTTGGGCATGAATTTTTTGGCTGCCATCACCGCCGTGGTACCCATTTTAATGGCCAGCTCGACATCCGGTTTGTTGAAATCCTCAAGTGAGTTAAAGCCGGCCGCTTTTTTCTTACTGGCCACCATGGACATGCCCGAGTAGTCATAGGGGATGGTAAAATTAACTTTCAGTGCCCGTTTGGTGCGAATCCCCATGCCGCCGATCAGCACGTCGAACTTACCGGTCAACAACGCCGGGATGATGCCGGCCCATTTGGTGGGCACGAATTCGACTTTAACGCCCATGTCTTGGGCCAGTTGCCGGGCGACATCGATCTCAAAGCCCACGAACTTGCCGGTTTTGTCTTTCATGGCCCAGGGAACAAAAGTATCCATGCCGACGCGCAACACACCCCGCTTCATGATCTGCTCCAAGGTGCTTTCCTGGGAGAGTTGATTTTGCAGCTTGCCGGCAGAGGCACCTCCGACCAGACCCAGTCCAAGCAGCAGGACCAATACCGTCATTACCGTCCGTTTTCTCATCATTTTTTCCTCCTTAATTTAGGCGTTTTGAGTTAAAAAGGAATCACTGCCAGGGCAGCGGTTCCGGCAGGGCATCTGCCAGGAATCCCTTAAACAAAAATTGAAGATTGCAAATTGAATATTTAAAGATGTCGCTTCGCTCCGTCAATTACAAAATCGATAGAATACCATAAATATTCAATATTCAATCGAAAATATTCAATCACTACAATATCTGGCTCAAAAAAAGCCGGGTTCGTTTTTCGGTCGGGGCGGTAAAAAAATGTTCGGCGGTACCGACCTCTACGATTTTGCCGTCTTCCATGAAAATGACCCGGTCGCTCACTTCCCGGGCAAATCCCATTTCATGGGTCACGCAAATCATGGTCATGCCCTCGCGGGCCAGATCCTTCATTACATCCAGCACTTCACCGATCATTTCCGGATCCAGCGCGCTGGTGGCCTCGTCGAACAGCATCACTTTGGGCATCATGGCCAGAGCCCGGGCGATGGCCACCCGTTGCTGCTGTCCGCCGGAGAGCTGGTTGGGATAATTATCGGCCTTTTCGGTAATGCCCACCTTTTTCAACAGGTCCATGGACATGGCGTTGGCCGCTTCCTTGGATTTTTTACGAACACGTCGCTGGGCAAGGTTGACATTTTCCAGCACGGTCATGTGGGGAAAAAGGTTGAATTGCTGAAAGACCATACCGACCTCTTTACGAATTTCCAGCCGGTTTTTCTTGTTGTCGTCCAGGGGTGTGCCGTCGATGACGATGGATCCACTGTCGATTTCTTCCAACCCGTTGAGGCAGCGCAGGAAAGTTGACTTACCGGATCCCGACGGGCCGATTACCACGACCACTTCACCGCGCCGGATCTGGGTCGTAAAATCGACCACAGCCTTGACGCCGTTGGCAAAGGTTTTGTTGATATGCTCAACGACGATGATTAGATTCCCCAAATCCTTGTTCGGCATGCTGCATCTCCCAATCACCGGGTCAGGTGACCACCTTAAAATGGTTTTCCATCCAATTGACAACGAAAGACAGGGTTATTGTGACAGCCAGATACATACCCGCCACGGTGAACCAGAGTTCAAATGTGAGAAAAGTTTCGGCAATCACGGCCTGGGCCTGCATGGTCAAATCGTAAATGGCGATGGTGCTGACCAGGGCTGAATCCTTGATCAGGGAGATGGCCTGGCTCGTGAGGGGAGGCAAAATTCGTCGGATGGCCTGGGGCAGGATAACACAATAATAGGTGTCGAAGCTGTTCAATCCAAGGCTGTAGGCGGCCTCCCACTGTCCACGCCGGATTGAGACAATGCCGGCCCGGAAGATTTCCGAGGCATAGGCTCCTTCAAATAGGCTCAAAGCCAGGATGGCCGAGGCCATGCGGCTGATGCCCAGCACCGGTCCCATGACAAAATAAATGAAAAACAATTGAATCAACAGCGGGGTATTGCGGATTGCCTCCAGATAGACTCGGGCTATAATGCGGGCCACAAAGGAATTGGAGAGACGAAAAAGGGCGGTGGCCAACCCGATGGTGAAGGCCAGCAAGAGGCTGATCCCCGAGATGCGAAAGGTGACCATCAGCCCATTCCACAACGGGCCGGCATAGTACCCGGTTTCATCGTGGGCAAAAATGTACTGGGGGATCTGGTACCACTGCCAGTTGTATCCCAGTTCCGCGGTACTGTTGTAGAAGAACCAGAGGATTGCACCGACAAGGAGAATAAACTGAGATATATCGAAGAGCGGGGATCGGTGAATTTTTTGCCACAGGTTCTTGTTTTTGGTATACGGGACAATTTCCATAAATTTCGAGTCGAAATGATTTGGCGTGTTTGGCTGCATGAATTTATATGAGCCTCATCCGCCATTTGGCTTCGAGGGAAAAAGCATCATGTATTTACAATCCTGGATAAGTTGTATATACAGGATGGATTTTCTAATACGCTACCATTTCGCTGGTTGTCAAGTCTTTTGAAAATATTGCTCTTCAAGATTGACGGAAATTGTGGCATCCGCTTTTGGAAAGTGATAATATGTTCAGTGAGATGTCGGCCGGCTCAAACCGCTGTGTTCACCAAATTTCATTATTTACTACCAAGGCTTTTAACCATGACTGTGCTATATATCGATAAACCTGATCTGCAAATTGACGAAGTGGTGGCTGTGGCGCGCGAACGGATACCGGTGGGTGTCAGTGATCAAGCCGTCGATCGGATCGAGCGATCCCGCGACCTGGTGGAACGGTGGGTTGCCGAAAATCGCATCATCTACGGTATTACCACCGGCTTCGGTGCCCTCAGCCATACCCGGATTACGGGAGATCAGACCCGTGAGCTGCAACGCAATATCCTGCTGAGCCACGCGGCCGGCGTGGGAGCTCCTTTTTCCGAAGAGGTGGTACGGGCCATCATGGCCGTGCGACTGCATGATATTTCCATGGGACATGCCGGCGTTCGGCGGGAAACCTTTCAACAATTGCTGGCCATGCTGAACGCGGGGATCTGCCCGGTGGTGCCGGAGAAAGGCTCGGTGGGTGCCAGCGGGGATCTGGCTCCTACCTCCCACCTTTGTTTGGTCCTCATCGGAGAAGGTGAGGCTTTTTATAAGGGCCGCCGGATGCCCGGGGCGCTGGCTTTGAAAAAGGCCGGGCTCAGGCCGGTCACGCTGGAGGCGGGCGAGGGACTGGCCCTGGTCAATGGCACCCAGGTCATGGCCGGACTCCAGACCCTGGCAGTTTTTGACGCCCAACGTCTGGCAAAGACGGCGGATATCGCATGTGCCATGAGTCTGGAGGTGTTGATGGGCAGCGATTCGGAATTCGATCCAAAAATCCATTTGGTTCGACCCCATCCCGGACAAATCGATGCCGCCGACAATATGCGGCGCCTGACGCGCAACAGTCCCATCATTGACTCGCACAAGGGATGTTCGAGGGTACAGGATGCCTATACGCTGAGGTGTTCACCCCAGATTCACGGCGCCACACGGGACGCCATCCGTCATGTCAAACAGGTGGTTGAAATCGAAATCAACAGCACCACCACCAATCCGCTCATATTCGCGGATGTCGAAGATTTCAAACTGGGCGGTAATTTCCACGGTCAGCCCCTGGCCCTGACGGCCGACTATCTCTCCATGGGGATAGCCGAACTGGCCAATGTTTCGGAGAGGCGGGTGGAGCGGCTGGTCAATCCGCAGCTCAGCGAACTGCCGGCATTTCTGGTGGTCGAAGAAGGACTCAACTCAGGATTCATGATCGCCCAGTATACGGCCGCCGCCCTGGTTTCGGAAAACAAGGTGCTGGCTCATCCGGCCAGCGTGGATTCCATACCCACTTCCGCCAACAAGGAAGACCACGTCAGCATGGGAACCATCGCCGCCCGCCATTGCCGTGAAATCATGCAAAACACCGAGCATGTGATCGCGGTGGAGCTGCTCTGCGCCGCCCAGGCCGTCGATTTTGTTTCGCGGCAAAAAAGACTTTCACCGGGCGAGGGCACAAAAGCCGCCTGGCAGACCATCCGGCAAAAGATTGCCTATCTGGACAGTGACCGTCAGCTCTCAGGTGACATCGCTGCCATGGCAGCCATGGTGCATTCCGGAGAAATCCTGGCAGCGGTAGAAGCGGTCGTGGGGGAGCTCAAGTAAACCCCGGTCAGAGATTATCGGTTCTGCCATAGATCAAATCTGTTCCTGGGTTTCAGGTGTCAGGTTTCAGGTGTCAGTAAATAGCCAACCCTGATTTGGTTGCAACTGAAGGCCGACCCCAGTGAAAGAAGATCCAGATCATGAGCGACTCCGAATTAGTGGGACGAATTCGTTTACTGAAACCTGACACCTGAAACCTGGACACTGCTGGTAAACGTTATCACCCATATCATCTCTCCGGGGTGGAACAAAGCCGGGCTCTATGGACCCGGATCTTTAATTTTTGTGCATTGTATGGCCATTTTTAGGACGACAACACAAATCAGTGGGGAATAGTTCACCATGAAAGTCATCTTCGTTGAACCGGATCGATGCCTGGGCTGCCGCAATTGTGAGCGAATCTGTTCGTTTCAGGATTCCGGTGGTTTCAAGCGTGCAGATGCCAATATTTGGGTCCAAATCGATCTGGATAAGCGCTCAATTTTTACCATGACCTGTCAGCAGTGCGAAACGGCCCTCTGTCTGGAGATCTGTCCCACGGCGGCCATTGGCCGGGATCCGGAAACACGGGCAGTAGTTGTGGATGAGACAGCCTGCATGGGATGCAAAATGTGTGTTCATGCCTGTCCCTTCGGGTGCATCCATTTCGAAGGACGGCGGCGAATTGCCGCCAAGTGCGATCTGTGTTCGGGTGATCCGAAGTGTGTTCAGAACTGCATGGCCCAGGCCCTGCAATACGGCGACATCAACGATCTGGCGGCCATCAAACGGAAAAAATTGCCAAAGGGTTGATCCGGTCAACCCCATTTCACAAAGGAGAACATCGGCGATGAAGGTCGAAACGGTTGTGCCATCTGGAGTTGTCCCGACCCTCTGCCGCATGTGCGAAACGCGCTGCGCCATCAATGTTCACATTAAAAATCAGGTGCTGACCGATATCACGCCCTTTGAAGGCCATCCCATTAACCGCGGTAAGATTTGCCCCCGGGGCGGGGCGGCGCTGGATCTTTTCTATCATATGGATCGAATTTTGACACCGTTAAAGCGTCTGGACAACGGCAGCTTCAAGGAAATACCCTACGAACAGGCGTTGGATGAAATTAGCGCCAAGATGACATCGCTCAAAAAACGGTTCGGGGCCCGGTCGGTAGGGGCGTGGAAAGGTGAGGGGCTCGGATTCCATCAGCAGGAAGCTTACGTCCGGCGTTTCATTCATGGATTCGGTTCACCCAATTATTTTTCCAATGACTCGGCCTGCTACAATGGCCGTTACCTGGGCAATCATTTGGTTTGCGGGTTCTGGAACGCCTTTCCAGAATTTGAGCGGGCTAAATTGATTATACTGCTCGGGACCAACCCGCCAATCTGCCATCCGCCGTTTATGCGTGAATTCGCCGATGCCCGAAGCCAGGGCGCCAAACTGGTCATGATCGATCCGCGCCTGAATCCTGTGGCCTGCTATGCGGATATCTTCGCTCAACCGTATCCCGGCACCGACGGTGCGTTGGCATGGGGGCTCATCCGGTATCTCATTAAGACCAATAACTATGACAGCGATCTGGTGGATCGTTACGCCATCGGTTTCGACAAGATTGCGGCCTATGCCGAAAAATTCACGCCTGAATACGTGCAGCAGCAAAGCGGGATATACGGCTATGTCGTGGAAGAGATCGCCCAGCTGATCATCAAAAACCGTCCCGATATCAGCATCTATCCGGGAGCCGGACTGGAGCACCATGAAAACGGTGTCAACAGCATACGCGCCCTTACGATCCTTTCCTGTCTGAGCGGTGCACTCGGGCAGCCCAGCGGCATGTTCCGGCCGGAACCGCTGGGGATACGGGATTTGATTCCTTTTGACGACTTGCCGCCGGACGACCCGGGCCCCATCGGGGCCGACAAATTTCCAGTGCTGTATGACATTCGACGAGAGTGCCATACCATGACAGCCATGGATTACATGCTCGGCAAGGGGGAATATCCGCTAAAGGGCATGATCCTTGCGGCGGCCAACCCGGCGGTGAGCAATCCCAACACCCGTAAGGTGGCGAAGGCACTGGCCAGCCTCGATCTTCTGGTGGTCAACGATTTCTTTATGACGCGCACCGCCCGGATGGCCCATTACATTCTGCCGGCGGCCACGTTCCTCGAACGCGAAGAGCTGCATTTCTACCCCACGCAGCAGCGGGTGAATATCACCCGCAAAGTAGCCCGGGTAGAAGGGATACGAAACGAATATCTGATCTGGTATGATCTGGCCCAGCACCTGGGATTCGGCGAAAACCTTTTTCCCTGGAAAGAGGACACGGAAGTCAACCGCTGGCTTTTGGAGCCCACCGGACTGACCGTGGACAAGCTGCGTCAGTACCCACAAGGTTACGTTTACAAACCCATTGACTATCAGAAGTTCCTCAGCGGACAACTGCCGACGCCTTCGGGGAAGCTGGAGTTCGCATCCCCCTATTTACAGCGACTGGGATTGTCCGAAGTCCCTGAGTACCATCCGCCTGCTTACCGGCAAGAACCTGATGCCAACTATCCTTTCGTGATGACCACCGGTGCCCGCAAATCTTTGCTCTACCATTCCCGGCACCAGAATATTCAGCGGTTCAGGGATGTGCATCCGGATGCAGAAATGGAGATCAACCCGGCGGATGCCGCCGACTTGGGAATCGCAGACGGTGACAAGGTACGGGTGGTATCGCGTGTGGGGGAGCTGGTTATCCGGGCAGCCGTCAAACATGCCGCAGAACTTCGCCAGGGTGTGGTGGAAATCTATCACGGCTGGGAGGATTGGCCGGTCAACGTTTTGACCCCAGACGATATCAACGATCCGATCAGCGGATTTCCATTGCTCAAGGCGGTACCGGTGGGCATTGAAAAAATTGAAGATTCAGTAACGTAATATCAATTGATGTTCTGATGACAATTTGACCTTGCCGTTGATGAATAATTATAAATTTCACCGCAGAGCCGCAGAGATCGCTAAGCGAATTTTCTTTTCATTTGCCTTTGAGAGGAAGGCAAATGAAAAACAATCAACATAAGCCAGTATTCACCGAGGACCCGGTATGTCAGATATTTCGAATTACATCACTGCGCCGACACATAGTTTTGCAGGCTTATCGGTATGCACGCAGCTCAACGATCTAGCGGCGGACATTGCAATCATCGGAATCCATTTTGTCAGTCCCTATCCGCAAAGATTAGCAACAGCTGCAAGCCAAACTGTCCTGGAAACAGCCCCGGATGCCGTCCGCCTTCAATCTTCAATTTTCATCGATCATTGGGATCATCACGATTTTGACTTTAACGAGATCCTTCTGGCTAACCGACAGGTTCGAGTGGTTGATTGCGGAGATGTCGACAAGCAGACGAACAGCAGTCTGCAAAATTCGGAACGCATCACGGCTGCGATTCGCTCCATCCTAAGCCGTGGCGCAGTGCCTATTACTTTGGGCACTGATGAGGGCGGTTTCATTCCATTCGTGCGTGCCTACAGTGGCTACGATGCCCTGTGCGTGGTGCATATTGACGCCCACATCGATTGGCGCAATGAACGCAATGGGGTAAGGGATGGCTACAGCAGCGGCATGCGGCGGGCTTCCGAGGGTTGACTGCCTCAACCTGTGCGCAGTTGATAATCAATTTTATCGGTACCATGACCCGCAGCGGCCAAATTGGCGGCTGAACTCCAGCAAAGGCGACGATCCTTTCAAGCCGCGTTTGTTACATTCAGCATATCGAATCCTCTGATTTTTCCTCAGCATCAAGATTGCCTTTTCGTTTGGTTATAAAATGGATTGTACAAGCTGTCCGGAATTTGCAGTAAATATCCGGATCGCGACAATCAAGACATTTTGGGCACATGTATATATTGTGCTTCATACAGGCATAGCTGGTTTCCCGGTCAGGGTGATTTAAGCAGTTCCCCAAATTAGTAATTCCTATTCTTCCATATTCTTAAACTGGATAAGGGCGGTGTTTAAGATAATCTTAAATCACAAACTTTTCAACCTTCGTTTCAAATCAATCAGGCACGATATCGTGATCGGTGCAAAAAAAATCTAAAGCTTTTGTAATCAATGACGATACAAGTAACTGATACATCAGATTTCAAAGCGCAAATTTGTTTTATCCGCACCTGTTAACGTTTTTTTAAGGGTGATGCAATTCGGATACAGTAAAAACTGTCCATCATATAGGTTTATCATAGAAAGGAAAGCTTGAACGTTGAACCCTGAACCTATCAACCCTTTTAAAAAAGTAATTTGCATCTGCTTGCTATTATTTCTCTGTTCAACCTCCATTCCCGCCATCGCCGGCAACAACCCGACTGAGATCATTATGGCCAGTGAAGAGTGGACCAATGCGACCAACAGGGATGGCACCGGATTATACTGGGATATATTTAGAGCCGTATTTGAACCGGTGGGGATCAAAACAAAATTTATTATTCAATCCTACAATGGATCGGTCAAACTGGTCAAAAAAAACCGAGTCGATGCCGCCGTCGGGATCTATCCCGATCCGATCCAGGGCGCTCTTTTCTCTCAATACCCTTTTGTGAAAGACTATGTGCTGGGGCTGTTTAAAAAAAATAGGCTGAATCAGTGGAACGGCCAGGAGTCACTGCAAAATAAAAAGGTTGCCTGGATCAAAGGCTATTCATTCGATGAATATCTGGAAATACCCGTCCTCAAAAGAGAATTTCCGAATAGAGACATTATTTTGCGCCGACTCGATAACGACCAGGTGGATTTCTTCCTGGACACCCGCAACGACATGGAATCAGTCTTGAACAAGGGCATCATAGAGGTCTCGCAATACACCGTCGAAACGGTCTTGGAACTCGACCGTTACCTCATATTTTCGGACAATCAAAAGGGCAAAAAACTAAAAAATATATTTGATTCACGTTTTCCGCTCCTGGTTAAATCCGGCGAAATCGAAAGATTGCTTGCCAAGTGGAACTGGTAAAATGATCGCGGATTTGGGAATGCAGATTGCGGATTGAAGAAAAGGATAGAGTCGGTATTTTCTAAGTTGACTTGAACTCCCAGTTTCCAAACCTCTCGGATGACCCTCCCCAAGATTGAGATCTTATTTTTCGATCTAACTGGCCGTTTAGACAGCCGGACCTAAACTGAACAGCGAATTACAATGAAGAGGATTCGCTTTTTCAGAATTTCTTATTCGATTAAAATGGCCGCTCCACTGAGGCGGGAAAACTTTTCAGGCCAGCGGCTGAACTGACATCTTGAACCTGAAACCTTGGCCACTGCTTTTACGACACATATGCTGCACCAACGGCGCCATTTCCAACATGACTGATCTCATATGACCCCCGTTGATCGTAGTGGCCGGTCTCACCGATATCCACCTGCAGTAAAAATCCATTGCCATTGAACTAAAATTAAAATATTGTTACCTGAATTTTAGCGCAGCAGTGTTTTTTCGGCCATTTTCTTGATGAGCCGTAAGGAGTCATTTCCAACGAGCCTGCCGGGCTTTGATCTTGCAGATGTATTCGAAGTTGACGGTGTCTTAAAGCAGGCACAGGAAATTGGGAAGATGGCAGAATCTTAGAGGCGGGCTCTGAAGAATTGGCCACTTCTGAAACCTTCAGATTCTGACAACCTGTTGTCGGATAAATTGCCCGCAAGGTCAAGTATCGCTCAAAGGAATTAATGGATCATGGCTCACAATACAACCCCATCGCATAGCAATCCGGAAGTTGAAGATAAAGTGCTCCTGGTGGATGACAATACCACCAATCTGCAATTGCTCCATGAAACTCTGGACGGTTTGGGCTATAAACTGCTCATTGCCAAAAATGGGCAGACTGCCCTGGCTATCGCCCAAAAGGCCGGCCCCTCACTGATCCTGCTGGACATTATGATGCCGGAAATGGACGGCTATGAGGTTTGTCGGAGGCTAAAGACTGATAAAAATACGGCTCATATTCCTGTGATTTTCATTACGGCACTGGCCGATGACGAGGATGAAGCCAAAGGGCTCGGTCTGGGCGCCGTGGATTATATCACCAAGCCCATTAATCCGGAACTGGTCCGGGCGCGGGTGCACAATCATCTGGAACTGAAACGGCATCAGGATCAGCTTGAGAATTTGGTGGCGGAACGCACCCGGAGACTGGCCCTGACCCGGGCGGTTACCATTGAAAGCCTGGCAACGCTGGCTGAATACCGGGATCCGGAAACCGGCGGACACATCAAGCGTACCCAGAACTATGTCAAAGCCCTGGCTGTGCATTTGAAAGATCATCAGCGATTCCGTTCCGCGCTGAATGATGCGGTCATCGAGTTGCTGTATCAGTCCGCCCCGTTGCACGATTTAGGGAAGGTGGGCGTGCGGGACGACGTTCTGCTCAAGCCCGGTCGGCTGACGGAGGAGGAATTCGAGGAAATGAAAAAGCACACAATTTATGGCGAAGAGGCTTTGCGTATCACCGAGCAAAAGCTCGGTGGAGATTCGTTTTTGCACTATGCCAGAGAAATCGCATATACCCACCAGGAAAAGTGGGACGGTTCCGGCTACCCCCAGGGGCTGAAAGGCGATGCAATCCCGGCTCCCGGCCGCTTGATGGCCCTGGCAGATGTTTACGACGCGCTGATCAGTAAAAGAGTTTACAAACCGCCATTTCCGCATGAAAAAGCTGTCGAGATTATCGTCGAAGGTAAGGGGAAACATTTTGACCCGGATATAGTTGATGCGTTTCTCGAACTGGAAGATACATTTCGCAACATCGCCTTGACCTTTGCCGATTACGATGAAGAGCGGCAAATGCTCGGCGGTGCCAGCGGTACCCAACCTGGAAAAGACCGGCTAATTGAAAATATCCTGCTGGTGGAAGACAACGAGATTAACCTGGAAATCATGCACAGTCAGTTAACTTCATTGAATTACAACGTGGATACCGCTATTAATGGCAAAGATGCGCTCGAAAAGTTTCGAAATGGTAAATATGATCTGGTCCTGACGGATATTGAGATGCCGGAAATGAACGGATATGACCTGGCCGCTGAGATACGCCGCTTAGAGCAGGATGCACAGCCTCCCATCCCGATTCTGGCCATCACCGCCAGTGAATTCGACTTAAATGAAGAGCGGGCTAAATCCCTGGGATTTACCGACTACATGCTGAAACCGCTGGATCTTGAATTGTTGAAATCCAAATATTTGACATCATTAGGATAGGCAAATGAATAATTCTGATTTGATCGAAGAAAAAGCATTAAAAAGGTCGATGGTCGGCGCATTTTTGCTGGCAATTTGGGGAATCGTGATGGCGGTTGTAGCCGATTCCGGTGTCATATTGCTCGATGGAATGTTCAACCTCATTTCCGGTATCATGTCGTTTTTTTCAATCGAGATTACCAGGCTGATTTCAGGGAAAGAAACCCGTGAATATCCTCTCGGTTATTTTGCATATGAATCCCTTTTTGTTTTCGTAAAAGGCGCATCCATACTCATACTGGTTTTAATGGCTCTTTATTCAAACATCGAAGTATTGTTGTCCGGCGGCCGCGAGCCGGCTTTAGGGCTGATGACGATCTATGTCGCATTGGCTGTGCTGGGATGCGGTATAATTTATGCTTTGACCCGTAAAAGCTTGCAACAAACCGATTCGGACATTTTAGCGGCAGAGACCCAGGCCTGGCTGGTGAATGCCGTTATCAGCGGCGCTATAGGAGCCGCATTTGGTGTGGTCATGCTCATTCAGGGCACCGCCTGGGGATGGATTGACCGCTATGTTGATCAGGTGCTGGTCATTATTTTAAGCATCCTCGTCATTAAAGATCCGCTGGTGCTAATGAAAAACGGTCTCAAGGAGCTTTTGCTGGCGGCACCCCAAAGAGATTATGCAGCGCCGTTTGAAGATAAGATTTTACCACTGAAGGAACAATTGGGTGCCAACAGACTCGGGCTGGAGATTTTAAAGACGGGGCGCAGGATATGGGTGACCGTTAGAATGGATCCCAAAGCAAATACCATAAACGTGGATGAATTCATGAAAGTTAAGAAACGACTCAGCGAGGTTGCTTGTGGGGTCTACCCGAATTCACAAACGGAGGTCATGCTGGAACGATGGGACTAATTCCCCTAAAATGCGACATTTAATAGTTTAAAAGTAGCCACGAATTAACACGAATTAGCACGAATTAAAATTTTGAATTGCAGGTGCTTCCGCTTTTGACTATTGTAATAATTTGTGGTCATCCGTGTCAATTCGTGGCCAAATATCGTTTGACATCATTACGACTACCACTGTAATAGGTGTTTTTTCACAACGTGGTTATCTGGAAAGTTCAAGCCAAATTCGATCTTAAGTTATCTCACCAGAACACGAAGATCACGAAGGAAAGATAGAAAATATTGACATTTCTTCTTCGTGTCCTTCGTGCCCTGCGTGGTAATAAGTGTATGACTTGAGCTTTCTGCATAACCGTATTTCACAATAAACCCCTAAGGAGAATAGGCATGAAAAAAACGATTGTTTTAGTACTTGTTTCTGCATTGCTATTGATGGCGGTGAATATCGCTGTGGCTGGCAAGGCAATGGACGGCATTCTTAAAAAAGGAGAACTGGTGGTGGGAATCACCGGGACGCAGCCGCCTTTAAACATTGCCGATAAAGACGGAGAAATTATCGGCTACGACGCTGATATTGCAAAACTCATAGCCATGAATCTGGGGGTAAAAGTAAAATTTGCCACCATGCATTTTGCTGAATTGTTGCCGGCACTAACCGCCGGCAAAGTGGATATGATCCTGTCCAGCATGACCATGACCCTTGAGCGCAATCGTAAAGTGGCTTTTGTCGGTCCTTATTATGTTTCGGGCAAGGGAATCGTAACCAAAACTCAAACCATCGGAGCTTTGCAGCAGGCCGATGGCATGAATAATCCGGAATTTAAGATTGCTGCCCTTAACGGTTCTACCAGTCAAGCATTTGTCGAGCAAGCTGCCCCAAAGGCTCAACTGGTGCCGACCAAATCCTATGATGAGGCGATTGATATGCTATTACAGGATAAGGTTAATGCGGTTGTTGCCGATTATCCGTTTTGTGCCTTCACTGCATTTCGTCACCAGGACAAAGGTCTGGTCTCCGGCCAATCAAAACTGACGGTTGAACCGCTGGGCATCGCCATACCCGAGGACGCGTTGTTGATCAACTGGTTGAGTAATTTTGTAAATATGCTCGAAGCCAGCGGGCAGGTGAAAAATCTGACGGAGAAGTGGTTTCAGAGTGGTTCCTGGATTAAAGATTTACCCTAGTTTTGTGCATCATAAATCTTATAAAATTTCGAACAGAATACTTAATGGACAGCTGAATTGATTTAATTCACTGGAATCCAAAGTTTGTTTCGAATTTGAGTTTTGCAATTTGAGATTTGGAATTTATACGATTTAGATCGAAACATTGTAGCAGGTCAAAGGAGGTTGTTGATGCGATATATCAAAGTTTGTGTCCTGGTTTTTATCGTATTGGTGAGTGTGAATTTTGCTGCCTGCGGAGGAAGCAAAACCGATGTTAAATCTGAACCTTGCACAGTGACCACCACCCTGGGACAGGAATTGCAGGACCTGGATAAAGCCTATAAAGATGGCATCATCACCCAAAAAGAATATGATAAAGCCAAAAAGCGGCTGATAGAACAAAGGACAAAATAAAAATAAATCTGACGGACCGCCAAAGAGACGGCGATCCGTCAGATTTATGTAGGAGGATATTCAATGCGCAACCGGATGCTCCGGCTTTGGCTCTTATTTTCGGTTTTTACCTTCAGCACTATTATCGGATGCGCGTCGTCTTTTCAGCCCCATCCCCTGGAGGAAGTCCACTTTCAAGAACGCTCTCAAACCCGGAGCAAAGGAAACTTCCGGGTTACGGCGGCCGTGCTGAGTGCGGAGGAGACCGAAGCGGTATTTGGTTTTGCCCTTTATAAAAAAGGCATCCAGCCGATCTGGCTCGAAATTGAGAATAAGGATGATAAGCCGACCTGGTTTCTGCCTTACAGTGTCGATCCGGATTACTTTCCGCCCCTGGAGGTGACATATCCCTACCACCGCACATTTGATGATCAGTATAATGATCACATCGATCGGTATTTTCTAAAACATGCCATGGGACTTTACCTGGCACCGGACTCCATTCGGTCGGGCTTTGTATTTACCAACTTGGATTTAGGAACCAAGAGTTTTAATGTCGATCTGGTCGGAGATGATAATCAGGCCCATACGTTCACCTTTTTCATCCCGGTCCCCGGACTGCAGTCAGACCACCAGGATGTCGATTTCGATAAGCTATATTCTGCGAATGAGATGATATCTTATCGTGAGGCAGATTTCAGAAAGGCTTTGGGGGATTTACCCTGTTGTGTGACCAACGAAGACGGCACAAAGCAGGGTGGACCGATCAATATCGTTATTGTCGCCCATGGTGAGGATCTGCTGCGGGTCCTGATTCGAAGCGGTTGGAATGAGACGGCAACCACCAGAACAGCCTCAGGTTCAAAAAAGGAGATCTCCTCGGATATTCCACAAGGTTTTCGCTACAAACCCGTTGCACCTTTGTATTATTACGGGCGCCAGCAGGATGCCTCTTTTCGCGATCCGCGTGCAGGGGGATTTGAACGGAACAAATTACGACTGTGGCTTTCACCCATGCAATTCGAGGGGCAGGAGGTCTGGCTGGGTCAGATTAGCCGCGACTACGGAAAGCAGTCGGCCGGCAGGACCCTTAACAAACTAGATCTGGATGAAGTCAGGAGTTTTTTACTTCAGAGCCTCTGGTACGCCCAGGGCATTAATAAATACGGCTTTGTGAAGGGCACCACCGGCGCTGTCGCGCCGATTTCCCACCCAAAGACGACTTTCAGAGGTACGGCCTACATTACGGACGGGTATCGTGTCGTATTGTGGCTTTCCGAAAAATCTGTTCCTTTGTCTGATGTTGAAGTGGTTGACTGGGACAGTCCACCGGAAAGGTGATCGAATTGTAAGTTGACGATTGAAACCGGACACAAATATTCAATTTTGAATTCTCCGCCTCAGGCGGACCCGGGTTAGGGGGAATACAAGATGTTAAAGGCTCTGCGTCATCATTGGACCACGCTTACGATTGTCTGCTCTTTCCTATTGCTTTTGGGGTGCGCTTCCACATTCGAGCCCAGGCCAATTGAAGAAGTCCG
Source organism: Olavius sp. associated proteobacterium Delta 1 (assembly GCA_902749685.1). Classification (GTDB taxonomy): domain Bacteria; phylum Desulfobacterota; class Desulfobacteria; order Desulfobacterales; family JAFDCJ01; genus JAFDCJ01. The sequence goes on from CACVKW010000276.1 coordinate 26,871, forward strand.
GTTCATGGAGCGGGCCCAGACAAAAGAAGAAGGTGGTATCACTGTTACGGCAGCAGTGCTCACCTCACAGGAATGTGTCGCGAAATTCGGTGCCAATCTTTACCGCAGAAGTATTCAACCCGTTTGGTTGGAAATAGAAAATAGAAATAATGAACCCATGTGGTTTCTGCCGCTGGGGCTGGATCCAGCTTACTTTACGCCGCTGGAGTCCGCTTATCTGGGTCGCTTATCTATTCGAAAGTCCGATCACGATGAAATGGACAAATATTTTTATAATCGCGGCATGGGAAGCTACATCGCGCCGGGAGAAAAACTTTCCGGATTTGTTTATACCAACCTCGATGAGGGAACCAAAGCATTTAATGTCGATATTATCGGTGAAGACCAGGGCCTCAGGAATTTTACCTTCTTCATTCCGGTCCCCGGCATCAGGGTTGATCACCATGAAGTTGATTGGGAGAACCTTTACCCTGAAGCTGAAATTATCGACCATGATGAGGCCGGACTCAGAAAGGCCCTGGAAAACCTGCCGTGCTGTACGACCAACAAAAAGGGTACCGAGCAGGGGGACCCGCTGAATCTCGTGGTGATCGGCAACCTCGACGATGTGTACTACGCCTTTATTCGTGCCGGCTGGGATGAAACGGAAACCATTTACAGAGCATCCCTCTTAAAAACGGTCAAATCTTTTCTCTTTGGCGGACGCTATCGCTATTCTCCGGTCAGCGCGTTGTATGTTTTCGGACGGGGACAGGATGTGGCACTTCAAAGAGCGCGCTCATCGATCCACGAGCGGAATCATTTGCGGCTGTGGCTGACACCCATGCGTTACGAGGGGAAATATGTCTGGATCGGGCAAATCAGCCGTGATATCGGGGTGCGCTTTACCCGGAAAACCATAACGACCCATAAAATTGATCCGGATGTGGATGAAACCAGGGCATTTCTCATTCAAGATTTATGGTATTCCCAGGGATTGAAATCATTTGGTTATGTCAAGGGGGTCGGAGCCGCACTGTATGCTGAGCCGCGCGGAAACTTGACGGGGGATCCCTATTTTACCGACGGTAATCGCGCTGTTTTATGGGTCTCAAGCCAACCGGCGGCTTTTTCCGAGGTCGGCTGGATTGACTGGGAAGAACCACTGGAAAGATAAAATGTAATTAAACTATCCCCTTTTATAGGACGGATCTGACTGGTCGATGTCCGCATCCAGCACGCGCCGAATACATTGGGCAATATCTTTTATCACCACAGGCTTCATTACCAATTCCCTGATACCGATATCGCTGGCGATATCGGTGTTGATCCGATCGCTGTAGCCGGTGCAGACAATGATTGGAATATCCGGACGGATGGAGATCAGTTCTCTTGCCAGTACATCTCCGGTCATATGGGGCATGGTCATGTCGCTGATTACCAGATCGAACTTTTCCGGCGATTGCATGAATAACTCAAGGGCTTCGACACTGCTTGTGCGGGTGGTCAGCCGGTATCCCAGGCGGCTAAGCATTTGTTTGGCAATATCCGCTTGAAATGCCTCATCGTCCACAAACAGGATGCTCTCGGTACCGGTAACCATAAGATCAGCATGTTCACTATCGGGAACCCATTCGGATTCGATGGCCGGGAAAAAGGCCTTGAAGACAGATCCCTGTCCCGGAGTGCTGTCAACGGTCAGGGTTCCGCCATGGCTTTTGACGATACCGTGAACCACGGAAAGCCCCATGCCGGTACCTTCCCCTTTGTTTTTGGTGCTGAAAAACGGATCAAAAATGCGTTCGATTACTTCCGGCGACATCCCATGCCCCGTGTCGCTCACGGTGAGTCGCACATATTTTCCGGGATTCAGACCGAGATGGCGCTTAGCGAAATCAGCATCGATGTCCACATCCATAAGGCCCACTGCCAGTAACCCGCCGTTTTCCTGCATGGCATGGCCGGCATTGGTGCACAGATTCATGACGACCTGATGAATGTTGGTGGGGTCCGACATGACTGCCAGATTGGACTTTATATCGTTGTTAATCTGTATCGTTGACGGCAATGAGGCGCGCAATAATTTGAGCGCTTCGTTAACGACCAGATTGATCTTGACCGGCTGCATCTCGCGCTCTCGCTGTCGGCTGTATGTGAGAATTTGTTGTACCAGTTCTTTGGCCCGACCGCCGGCCTTTAGAACCTGCTTTAAATTCTTGCGTACGGCAGAATCTTGCGGAATATCAATCAGTGACAGCTCCGTATAACCCATAATGGCCGATAAGATATTGTTAAAATCATGGGCGATGCCGCCGGCCAGGGTACCGATTGCTTCCATTTTCTGAGCCTGAGCCAGCCGTTTTTCAAGCTGCCATTTTTGGGTGACATCAATTCCGACGCACAGTATTTCACTTACGCGGGATTCATCATCATAGATGGCTTTGTTCATCCAGGTCACCCGGACCCGCTCGCCGTTGCGTCGGATATTTTCATTCTCGTTGGAAGCATAGCGCTCGGGGTGGGTGCCAATGTCTTCGATCATCTGCCTTAGGTCAAAACCGGCCCGATCTATTTGCGGCACGATGGTGCCGATCACATTTTTCCCCAGAATATCCGCTTCGCTGTAGCCGAAGAAATCCTGGGCGTATTGGTTAAAGAAAATCACCCGGCCTGCGGTATCCATACGCAATATGATGCTGTTGGCGCTTTGGACGAGTTGTCGATAGTTACGCTCACTTTTGCGTAATGCTGTTTCGGCTTCATTTCGTTCATTAACCATGCGATTTGCCGCTTCGGCCAGGGTTTCAAATTCCTTGAAGTGTAAATTCTCGGATTCGATTGTAACCGACTCAGTTGCAGCTTTGGAGAAAAAGGCGGTAAATAGATTAAAATTCTTTTTATTTCGATTGGCGACCAACTTAACGATCAGCAGGACAAATAAAAGAATGGCGAACAGGATTAATATAATTTTAAATATATCATTTTTTACGCTTTGCCGTAACAGGACCCTTTTCTGATCGATGACGGTTTCGATTCTATCCATATTGACTCCGGCGCCGACTAACCACTCCCAATCCGAAATATCTTTGGTATAGCTCAGTTTATTGTAGGTGGTATCCCTGTCAAATTTCGGCATCACATAACTGACATATCCGCCTCCCGATTTAGAGGCCTTGATGAGTTCCTGGACGATCTTAACCCCATTCGCATCGGTGATATCTATCACGTTCTTGCCCTTTTGAGGGTCTACCAGACTCAATCCATTCCACTGAACTGCAAATATATAGCCCTCCTCGCCAAAGGTTATATTCTCAATACGGGCCAGAACTTCCTGCTGGATATCGCTAACAACATCATCCAGATATTCGCCGGTTCCGATCAACCAGTCAAAGGGTTTAAAATGCTTGATAAATGCTATCTTGGGAAAGTCTTTGCCGGTATTATTGGGTTTGGTCCAGGCATAGCGATAATACCCTTTACCGGATTCCTTAATAATCGCAATCATATCCCGGATAACAAATTTACCCTGGGTATCCTGCATATCGATTAAATTCTTACCTTCCATTTCAGGTCGGTCGGCAAACAGAATTTCAACACCGTCGAGCCGGGTGATAAAATAATAACCGCGCTGGTTGTTATAGCGAATGGGCCGCAACGCATCCTTAATGATTTTTTTAAGTTCAGCCGGATTCTTAGTCGCCCGATGTTGGTTGTACAAATTTATAGCGATGTCATAGGCTTCATTGGTCCGATTCATGATTATTTGTTTCAGTCTTGTTTCTGCCTGGGATTTCTTGTATTTGACATAATCGATTACCTTATCGGTTTCTTGTTGAATGAGGTTTTTCTGAGTATCGACGTATTCCTCCCTCAGGGTGACTTCCTCTTTTTTAAACCTGTCATACTCGTTCATTATCCAGAAAGAACCGACCAGAGCCACCGATACAGTGGCCAGGATTACCATACTGTAAAGTAAGGTCTCTGTGATACCGTATTTTGTTTTCATATCACCATCAGCAAAGGTCGAGATCAATTTACCAAAATTAACTTGGAGCGATGATTGCCGCTTTAAAATTCAAGTCCCTGTTTTTTTAACAATAACAAATGACTAAAATAATGCTTGTCGTGTTATTTTTCAAGTACCCTGCGTCGCAAATTAATCCACCCTGAAAAATTGCGTATCCACTGCGCCTCCGGCGGATCCGGGTTAGGCTTATATGTTTGGAATCTACACTTAACAGGTCATATTTAGAAATGACTTACCTTGCAGGGTTCCTCCGTCAGGATGGATCAAATGCTCGATCTTTAAGCTGAAAACATCAAGAATCCAGCATCAAGCATCGAGCATCTGTTGATATGCTAAAGACGGATGATTTCATAAATCGTAGAAATCATCAGTCGCCTATTTTAACTGATCCAACATGTCTTCAGCAGTTCCAATGACGTAATGAGACAGGTCCCGAGCTTTGGGATTGCGGGGGTCGCTCCAATCATAGAACCCCTGGCCGGTGCTGGCACCGAATTCGCCGTTTTTCACCATCCGCATCAGGGTTAAGGGCGGATACATGCGCGGATCATTGGATGCCTGATACATCTGAAGTGCGACGCGCAGCATGGTTGGTGCTGTAACAAAATCATGCAGCTTGAATGTTCCCTGGGGATGTCCCAGGCTGGTATGTAAGCCGATATCCCCATCTTCAACCTGGATTTTACCTTGCTCCAACAGGCGCACGGCATCCAGCATCTGGGGGACGAGCAGCCGATTCACCCAGAAACCGGGAATGTTGGGTGCCAAAAAGGGTGCCTTTTTCATATCAAGCAGCGTTTGGCGCGTAAACTCGACAGTTTCAGCCGTGGTTTTGTCACCCGGCACGATCTCAACGCCCGGCATCAATGGCACCGGATTCATGCCATGGGTAATAATCGAACGTTGCGGTCGGCCACCGGCCTCAGCCATTGGATTTATATCCAGACTGCTGGTATTGGACCAGAAAACAACTTTTTCGGAAAGCTGCGGCAGAAAATCGGCAAGTACTTTGCATTTTAGCTTTATATCTTCGAAGATGACCTCTAAAAAGACATCGCAGCCTTTGGCGACTTCGATGAAAGCCCCTTTGTCTTCGTAAGTCGTTATTTTCCGGGCGGCATTGGATACAAAATCCGGATCGTCGATTTTAAATTTTTTGGCAACCGTTGCGCTGAGTTTATCACAGCCCGTTGCCACTCCGGCAAGAATCTCCGGGTTTGCATCGAAACAGTGTACATCATGTCCGGTCATCGCACATTGCGTTATCCAGCCGCGTCCCATAATTCCGGTACCCAGAATAGCAAATTTCATTCTTTTCCTCCCTGTTTGTTTGAGTCTTAATCGTAACCTCTTTGAATTTTGTGATTAATATCGTGTTTCGGGAAATTTTTACCATATTCAATTTGAAATCCAGCGGGTCGGAGTATAGAGAATAGGTGATTTATGTGTCAAACAAAAAATTCTTTTTGCATACCTGAATTTTAGATGCATATTTCATGTATATCGTTTGCGGTTACTATCCGATGAATGACCTGCGGCCGATGTTCGTTATTTAAAATTCCGGTATCAGGTATTTACTTGATAAATCAACGTGTATATATTGACATTGTGCATTTGATTTGCGAGTTTAGATGTTTCTTGGAATGGCTACCAAAATCCTGTGATAGTGATTTGATGTCGATTTGATCGGATTAATTATTTACCTTTTCTGCGGGAACAACGAATGGGATTCTTTAAGAAAAAGACATTGATGGGCTTGTCGCGAACCTGCGGCTGAGCAGCCAAAATTGGTCCGACAGTTCTGTCGGAAGCGTTGAAAGATCTGGAAGTATCTGCCGATGAAAATTTGCTGGTCGGATTTGAGACCAGTGATGATGGGGCGGTCTATCGTTTGACCTCTGACGTGGCCCTGATCAGTACGGTTGACTACATCACTCCGCCGGTGGATGACCCCTGGTGGTTCGGGCAGATTGCAGCCGCCAATTCTTTATCCGATATTTATGCCATGGGGGGCAAGCCTTTGACGGCTTTAAATCTTGTGATGTTTCCCTCAAAAAAATTGGATATGGGATTGCTCAAAGAAATTCTGCGTGGCGGCAGTGAGAAGATAAAAGAAGCCCGGGCCTCCATGGCCGGAGGTCATTCGGTGGATGATAATGAACCTAAATATGGTCTGGCAGTTACCGGACAAGTTCAGCCCGATCGCATATTGACCAATCGGGAGTGCCGAGTGGGAGATGCACTTGTCCTTACCAAACCCCTGGGGACGGGAGTGCTATTCAACGCCAACCGCTCGGGAAAATTGCCTTACCCGGAACTGGAAGCCATCTTACCACAGATAGCTGCCCTTAACAGCATCGCCATTGAAACGGCTTTAAAATTCGATGTGCACGCCTGCACGGATATCACCGGATTCGGCATTCTGGGCCATAGCTTGGAAATGGCTCGTGGCGCTGATGTGCAAATCCAGATGGTTTATGAGCAGCTGCCATTTTATCCCAATGCCCTGAATATGTATCAAAAGGGCGAAACCACCGGCAGCAACAAGGCCAATCGACAGCTGGCTGACGGCTTCTGGCAAGCTCCAAATACCATGACTCCCGAAGCCGAAGAACTTCTTTTTGATCCCCAGACATCCGGTGGCCTCCTGCTGTCCGTGCCGGATGCTGAGGCTGATGACCTGGTAACGGCATTGCATGCCGCCGGCGTTGATTCTGCGTTTCGGGTGGCGCAGGTGGTTGGGAGCGGCAGACCATTGGTGAGGATAATATAGATTGAAGAATGAAGATTCAATTTTCAATTTTCATCCCTTGCCGATAATCGCCTTGGCCGGTATCAATCCCGTCGCGCTGGCAGATACAATGTTACCGGCGACGCCGGGACCGTCTCCCGCTACGTACATGCCGGTCATCTTCGTCTCCAGGTTTTCGTTTGTGTCCACCTGGGTGGCAAAAAACTTTATCTCCGGTGCATAAAGCAGGGTTTCGTCATTGGCGACACCCGGTACGACGTGATTGAGCTTTTCCAACCCCTCAATGATATTGGTCAGAATCCTTTCAGGCAATGCCATCGCAATGTCACCGCAGACCACATCCGTCATGGTCGGCTCAATGTATCCTTTCTTGATACGGTGCCAGGTGCTGCGGCGCCCCCGTTTGAGATCGCCGAATCGCTGTAAGATGGGTTTCCCGCCGCCGATCAGGGTGGCCAGGCTGCCGATGGATTCGCCGTAAGCCTGGTTGTCCGTCACCGGCTCTGTGAGAATCACTTTAGACAGGAAGGCAAAGTTGGTATTTCGTGATTTATTGTCCATATACGCATGGCCGTTGACACAAACAAAATTACGGTATCTCTCCAATGAGACGAAACCGCCTTTATTGGTGCAAAATGTTCGTGTTTGATCATCGTATTTTCCAGTTTGGATGAAAAAAGTAGGGTCATAGATGACGTCGCACAGATCCTGCATGATGTCATTGTGAACTTCAACGCGAACACCCACCTCGATGCCGCGCTGTTTGAGTCCGATACCGTGCTTTTGGGCCAATCCCCCGACCCAATCGGCACCCACTCGACCGGGGGCCAGGATAATATTGTCGGCTGAATAATTTTTGCGATTGGTGACCACCCCGATAGCGTGATTGTTTTCCACAATGATTTCTTTAACTTCCTCCGAGGTGTGCATAACAATCCCTTTGGATTTTATATGGTCGGCCATACCCGTGATGTGCTCGGGAAGCCGGTCACTGCCCAAATGCTTTTGCTTTATAATGAGCAAATCAATGCCGTAGCGTTTGGCTCTTTTCCGTATTTCCCGCGCCTGGTTCATGTCAGTGGGGTAAGAGGGGCCGTCCATGCCGAATTTGTTAAAGATTTGCTCGGTTTCATTGATCAGTTCCTCAGCACGGTTGATGGGCATGAACTGCGATAGGTCGGTTTTACCCAGCTTATAGATGTAATTCAATTTGCCGTCAGAGAACAGTCCGGCGCCTCCGATGCCGCTGAGAATATTGCAGGGCTTGCATTTGATGCATTCATGATAGGTATTTATCGGGCAATTGCGTTTTTCAGAGGATTTGCCTTTATCGATGAGCAAAACCTTTTTGGTAGAATGCTCACCAAGATAGTAAGCGGCAAATAGACCGGCCGGACCCCCGCCAACAATGATGACATCGTAATCCATATTTCCTCATTCGTTTAGTGATCATTTTTCTCTGTGGCGCTTACCGGCGCCGTACCGACAATTTGTGGTCGATGTCGAAAAATTGATTGTATATCATTGCTCGTTATATGAAATCCACCATCAGCTCATAATCATATTAGCACATTCCTACCAGGGAAACAAAGTCAGCTTTTTGGGCGAGCCACCTTCAGCTGCGTGTTGCGGCGGGCAAGCTGGTTGATCGTGGCATAATTTCCTTCAACCTGCACACTGAATCCTTTGTCTTTCATTCATAGGTTAAATCTGCTAAATTCTACTTACGCCGCCCTGAAAATAGCAGTGCCTGGTTTGGACAAAAAATTTGCGCAGCAAAAATTAATTAAGCCGCCGGCGCTTGGGACTACCAAGTTTCTTCAGTTTTCAAAGGACAATATAGAACCCTGAATGGGAGATTTTTCAGGGTGGACTAATGATGACCTATAACCTCGCCGAATACCTGCGTCAACCACTTAACATCGGAACCAAAAGCATTGACAATAGACTTGTTCTGGCGCCCATGACCTTTCTGGGACATGTGGCGTTTCGTGAACTGGTATCCCAATATGGCGGTTATGGTTTACTGTATTCAGAAATGTGCAGTGCCAAAGCAGTCCCAAATGAAAATCGATTTATTTCTCCCTATTTCAGATGGCGCGATGAAGAACGTCCCCGACTGGTCTGCCAGATTTTCGGGGGAGACCCCGCCGTTATGGCCCGGGCTGCCCGTCGGATTGAAACGGAGGATTTATTCGGGGTTGATATTAATTTCGGTTGCTGCAATGGAAGCATCTGCCGGCAGAACTGTGGGGCGGCTGTCCTGAAAGAGCCTGGTCTGGCTGCCAGGATAGTTGCTGAAGTCAGGCGAGCGGTTTCCTTTCCCCTATCAGTCAAGTTTCGCACGGGATGGCAGGATGATCCCCGGAACGCCGTGGAGCTTGCCCGCAGATTCGAGGACGCCGGGGCCGATGCGTTGATTTTTCATCCCAGGGTGGCTCCCGATCGCAGATCCCGCCCGCCCCGCTGGGAGTACATCGGCCTGGTGAAACAGGCTGTCGGCATTCCGGTTTTCGGCAACGGTGATGTGTTTGATCGAAATGACTGTCGCAGGATAATTGAAAAAACCGGCTGCGACGGCGTGGCATTGGGGCGGATGGCCATTGCCAGACCATGGATTTTCGCGGCATGGACAAACGATTTAATGCCGCGGCCGAATATTTACCTGGAAGCCGCACTTCAGTTGGCCGGGCTTCTAACAAAACACTATGATCCAATTCAAGCCATCAGACGGTTTAAACGATTTTCCTTTTATTTTTCTGCCAATTTTAAATTCGGGCACCTGCTGCATTCCCGACTCCTGAACGCTGCGGACATGTTGCAGATTGAACAAATTCTGCAGCGATTTTTCGAAAAATCCCCTGATCTGGTTTCAAAACCCAATTTGAATTTCTTTAAATAAATAATCCGTAAATTATCCGCCCAGAATATCAGCTCCTTCAAGTTTGTTGACTGTTCATTCATTACGAACCCTTAGGGTCGAGTTCAGGCGGTTTTGGTGGGGATTATCCATGCAGCGGAGCAGTCTTGAAAAACTCCTTCATTTACTTAATTTTCCGCAAATGTTTTTTCCATTACTCCAATACTCCAGTACTCCTGGTGCTTAATTCCAGAGCTCCCTTTGGGACAGCTCAAAGTCGGGCCCTCCCTCCGAGCTGTAAACCCTATGGGCCGGAAGCTGGACCCGGATGGAAATTAAATTATGGCCTGATCCTTGAGAAAATTAACGATAATTTCGGCCGTGTCGTCAGGACGGTCCATTGGCACAAAGTGGCCGGTTCCCGCAAGAGGCACCATATTTGCCCACGGTGCTCTGGATTTAAAACGTCTGGCGGCAGGCGTCAGAAAGGTATCGGATGTTGCTCCGTATAGGACAAGGGTCGGAAGTTTCAAGCGGGGGATGTAGCGCCATATATCGTGGGGACAGACGGCGAAACAGCGAGATTCCCAGGCCGGTGAACAGCAGAGCTTAATTTTACCGTCTTGTGTTTCTTCAGTTCCGGATTCAACATAGGCCTCAAGAAATCCTTTTTGCCAGCTGCGAAATACGGCCTTGCTGCGGTAGGAGTCCAGCATTGTCTGTCGGTCAGGCCAGATATATCTTCTTTTGGATGCCGTGGCGACAATCGGGGCCCGCTTTGCCAATCCGGTCTTCTTGGCCAGATACCACCACCACATCCAGGAAAAAGGCAGAATGGTCGGGTCGATCAGCACCAGGGCGCGGATCAACTCGGGCCGTTTGACTGCCAGCATCAGACTTGCCGTTGCCCCCCGGGAATGCCCGATAGCAATCACCGGTTCATTTAAGTGTTCGAAAAACCTTGCCAGATCATCTACGAAAACATCCCAGTCTTTCAAATATGCAGGGTTGGCCGGAACCGTGGTTTTTCCATGCCCGCGGTCATCCATGCCGATTATCTGCAGCTGCGATCTCAGCCTCTCCGCCAGGGGTCGATAGGCTGCGGCACACAATCCGGTTGCGTGGGAGAAATGTGACAACGGCCCGCCGCCGCCCCAGTCTATAAAGTGAAACTGGCCGTCCGTTCTTTTGTAAATTTTGCTTTGCCCCGTCATCAGATCCATAAATCTTCAATTTTCATTTCCCCGATAAAGCGGGATTTTCGCTTCGCTTCAACCGGCTCGTCCGGGTTAGAGTCTTATTTGCGCATTCTTTGCATTTATAGATAGTCGAGAATTTTGTGTTCTGTCAAGTCATGTAATGCTGCCAAACCGGTCAAAAATCTGACACAAACGGCAAGCCAATGACAGATAATTTTATACGCTGGAGTAAATTGGTCATTCAGAGTTGTTTAACTGATTGTAATTATATGAGAATATTTTACGAAGGGATTGGCATGAATCATGCTCGAATACATTGCGGTGACGTGTTTGTTAATTGGGTTCACGCCCAAGTCGTAAAAGATATTACCTGAATTCTAGCGCAACCATCATCGCCCCAAGTCAATGGCGGTAACTTGGTCCCGAACTTCACTGTGGGCTATTTGGAAGCATATTTCAGGTATTAAACCGAATGAGCTGATCCGAATTTTCAAATGCCAATTTTAGTCTAAGGGATTGTGCCCATGAGCAAAAAAACCAATCATGAACAATTCGCTAAAAAAGTGACTCAAGAAGAAAAAAAATCCGTCCTGGGGCAAGAAGGCACACAGACAGGATTTAGCACTGAAGATAAACTGGAGCGACAGGTTGCCGAGCGGACTCTTGCTCTGAGAGAGGCGATCTCAAAGCTTGAGCAGGAGATCAAAGAACGCAAGTTCATTGAGGAGCGACTGAGAGAATCCGAGGAAAAATTTCGCAATATCGTCCATTCCTCGCCCATGGGTATCCACAGATATAAGTTATACGATGACGGCACGTTGATCTTTACCGACGCCAACCTGGCCGCCGATGAGATATTGCATATCGATCATCGGCAATTAATTGGCCAAACCATTGAAGATGCGTTTCCAGCCCTGGCAGCAACCGAAATTCCGGACATTTATCGCCGGATTTGCACCGACGGTGAGCCATGGCATTCCGAACAGGTTCAATATGAAGATGATCGGATCAAGGGTTGGTATGAAGTGCATGCCTTTCAAACCAATCCAGGTGCGGCCGCTGCAATGTTTCTCGACATCTCGGCTCGAAAATCAGCAGAAGAGACCTTAAAAAAAGAAAAAGAAAAATTTCGTATTCTAACAGAGATGTCACCCCTGGGGGTATCTTTGATTGGCGCTGATGGACGATACAAATACGTTAATCCCAAGTTTAAGGAACTGTTTGGCTATTCCATGGAAGATATTCCATCGGGTCGCGAGTGGTTCCGAAAAGCCTTCCCCGAACCACAACACCGCAGACAGGCCATCGGGTCTTGGATCAATAGTCTCGGAGATTCAGATATCATAGAGGTGCGTCCCAGAACATACAAGGTTAGATGTGATGACGATACTGATAAAATAATCCATTTTCGACCGGTCACCATGGAAGGCGGCGATCAAATTGTTATCTATGAAGACATCACCGAGCGCAAGCAACTGGAAGCCCACCTTCAGCAGGCTCAGAAAATGGAAGCCATCGGCACACTGGCCGGCGGGATAGCACATGATTTTAATAATATCCTGGCGGCCATCCTGGGCTACGGGGAGCTTCTGGCATTTGAAATGCAAAAAGGCACTGCCGCCTGGCAGAACCTGCAGGCGGTACTCATGTCTACGCATCGAGCCAAAGATCTGGTTGGGCAGATTCTGGCCTTTAGCCGTCAAAACGAATTGAATCTAATGCCGGTTCAAATCAGTTCAATCATTAAAGAGACACTAAAAATGTTAAGAGCGTCGTTACCCACCACGATTGAAATTCGCAGAAAGATTGAAACCACGGATGGTATCGTCAGAGCCAATCCCACTCAAATTCATCAGGTCTTGATGAATCTTTGTACCAATGCCGCTCATGTCATGCGTGATGAAGGAGGAGTGCTGGGGGTAACTTTGAGCAGAATTCAGGCGGATCAAATAAAACAATTGCCCCATCTGGATCAGCAAACCTGTACTTATTTAAAATTAAGTGTTAGTGATACCGGTCATGGTATTGCGACCGATAAATTAGATCGAATATTTGATCCCTACTTTACCACGAAAGAAGCCGGCGAAGGAACCGGGCTGGGATTGGCAGTCGTTCAAGGGATTATCAAAGCTCATGGCGGAGCTATAACAGTTGAGAGCTCACCGGACAAGGGGTCGTCGTTCGAGGTCTTCCTGCCGGAGATTCAAAAAGAGGTCTTAACCAAATCAAAAACCATAGAAGCCTATCGTACCGGTAAGGAGACCATCCTTTTTGTTGATGATGAACAGGCACTGGTAACCATGAGCAAACAAATGCTCGATCTTTTAGGTTATCATGCAGTGACCAGAACCAGCAGTGTTGAGGCCTTTGAGCTTTTTCAACATGATCCGTATCGCTTCGATCTGGTGATTACGGATATGACCATGCCGAACATGACCGGCGAGAAACTGGCTGACAAGATTTTAGGAATCCGGCCCGATATTCCGGTAATTCTTTGTACCGGATACAGCGAGCAAATCACTGAACTGCGCGCCAAAGAATTGGGTGTAAGAGCATTTGTAATGAAACCCATGGTGATGAGGGATTTAGCCAATAAAATTAGAGACGTGCTGGATAAATGAGATCATTGGGATAAATAAGTATTTTGAGTTGATTAGTTAACTGGGTGATTGGTTGATTAGTTGACCGGCAAATTAGTTGAATAGTTGATTGGTTGACTGGTTGATTAGTGAATGGATTTGGTTCAATTTTATCCTTTGTTACTAACGAACTTAGGAACTAACCAACTCACCAGAGGCCGACCAATTCAATTTTAAGACTCGATCGGTCATCCCGCCCAAATGGGCGGGGCCTCCCAGCCTTTGTGCCTCCAACCTTCCTAACTTCTTACCCTCTGGTCATCAACCTTTAACCTTTGACTTTTCACCTTTAAGCTTTCAGCTTTGAGCTTTGAGCTTTCAGCATTTGTCGTCCACCGTCCACCTTTAACCTTTTTCCTTTGCCTTTTTGTCCCCGTCCTTAATTCTACAATTGAAATAAATAAAAATTTAAATTATACAGAAAAGAAAGATACTGATACCCCAACAAAAGAGATGGAGGGATGCAATGAATCTAGTTCGGCAAACGTTGAAACCGCTTAGTTTTGTTCTGGCCTTTTTTATGCTGTTGATCTCAGGTCCATTTCAATCCGCTCATGCGGCCATGATCGGAACCGAAACTGTGCTGAATAGCGCGCGCGGTCAGGAAGCCCGTGCGTATTTAAAACAGTTGTTGGCGCGCGAAGATGTCCTGAATGCGCTGGTGGCCCAGGGGATTGATCCCGGAGAGGCCAAGGCTCGGGTCGGCAGCCTTTCAGATGCGGAAGCGATAAATGCGGCCGATAAATTTGATCAGTTGCCGGCTGCGAGTGGATTTTTCGAGACCCTGTTGATTATCGCGTTTTTGGTGTTTCTTATACTTTTGATTACGGACATTTCCGGGTATACGGATATCTTTCCCTTTGTCAGCCCAATGAAGTAGGAGGCGTAGAAAGATTTGATAACAGAAGGGGGGCTTTTTTCATGGCATACAACATCGCTTTAATTCCAGGTGACGGCATCGGCAAAGAAGTTGTCCCGGAAGCAGTTCGGGTTATGGATTTCCTTTCCAAGCAGTATGGGTTTGAATTGGCCTATACTGAATTTCCCTATTCCTGTGAATACTATTTGAAGACAGGCGCCATGGTGCCGGAAGACGGGATTGATCAACTGGGCAATTTTGACGCCATCTTTCTGGGGGCTGTTGGAGATCTCCGGGTTCCGGACCACGTTTCGCTATGGGGGTTGTTGCTGCCGATCCGACGCCAAATGCAGCAGTATGCCAACATACGTCCAATCAGGCTTTTGCCCGGTATAACCTCGCCGCTGGCCGATCGCACTGCAGAAGATATTAATTTTATCGTGGTGCGCGAAAACAATGAAGGCGAGTACTCTGAAATTGGTGGGCGGCTTTACAGCGGTACGGATGCTGAAATGGTGGTGCAGGAAACCGTTTTCACCCGCAAAGGGGTAGATCGTATCCTGCGGTATGCTTTTGAGCTGGCCCAAAGCCGCCCGCGCAAGCATCTGACATCGGCCACCAAATCCAACGGCATTATCCATACCATGCCATACTGGGATGAACGATTCAACGCTCTGTCAAAAGAATATCCGGACGTGGTCACCGCCCAGTTTCACATCGACATCCTGACGGCTCACTTCGTTCAGCATCCCGACTGGTTTGATGTCGTTGTCGGCAGCAACCTGTTTGGCGACATTCTGTCCGATCTGGGGCCTGCCATTGCCGGCAGCATCGGCATCGCCGCCTCGGCCAACTTGAACCCGTCCAAAGAGTTCCCGTCCATGTTTGAACCCGTCCATGGCTCGGCACCCGACATTGCCGGCCGGGGAATTGCCAACCCCATCGGCACATTGTGGTCGGCCCAGATGATGCTGGACTTTTTAGGCGAACAAAAAGCGGCCCAATCGCTGATGACAGCCATTGAAACCGTTACCGGGATGAAAAGATTAACTGCCGATCTGGGAGGAGATGCCACAACCAAGCAGTTTACCGATACTGTTATTGAACAGCTCGCAACAGGGGAAGTTTATCGTAATTGAGGCATTTTAGGCCATTCAGATCATTTTGGGCATTTGTTAATTAGCGCATTGTTTTGCCAGCTACCCCCCAGTAGCAAATACAATCCGTATGAACTCAGGAGATCCAATATGAAATACCGCTATTTAGGCAGCACGGGAATTCAAGTGTCCAGTTTGTGTATGGGAACCATGACCTTTGGTCGTGAAGCCGATAAAGCGGCATCCAGGGGCATATTCAACCAATGCCGGGATGCCGGAATTAATTTCTTTGATTGTGCCAATGTCTACAGTGGCGGCCGGGCCGAGAACATCCTGGGCGAGCTGATCTCCGATTGCCGTGACGAGTTGATTGTGACCTCCAAGTTCGGTGGCCCTATAGGCTCCGACCTTAATGCCAGGGGAGCTTCCCGTCGCCATCTCATGTCTTCGCTGGAGGCGAGTTTAAAACGGCTTAACACCGATTACGTTGATATCTATTTCCTGCATCACCCGGACGAGCATACGCCGTTTGAAGAAACCCTGCGGGCTTTGGATGATGTGGTGGCCCAGGGCAAAGTTCGCTACACGGGTGTCAGCAATTTTGCCGCCTGGCAAATCGCCAAAGCACTGGGCGTCTCCGCGCAAAACGGTTTGACACCGTTTCATTGCGTTCAGCCCATGTACAATCTGGTTAAACGCCAGGCAGAAGTTGAGATTTTACCCCTGGCCCAATCCGAGAACCTCGGGGTGATCAGCTACAATCCCCTGGGAGGTGGAATCCTCACGGGAAAGTACGGCAAAGATCGTCAGGCCGAGCAGGGACGTCTGACCGGGGATGACATGTACCAAAAACGGTACAGTGAACAATGGATGTACGACGCCGCTTTGAAGTTTAATCATTTTGCTGCAGATAACGGTTATCATCCGGCTTCCCTGGCACTAGCCTGGGTGGCCCATCACCCGGCGGTAACCGCACCCATTATGGGAGCTCGCACGGTTGAGCAGTTAAAAGACTCGCTTCAATCCGCCGATATTGAACTGAGTTCAGATTTATATGACGAAATCTGTCGTCTTACGCCCAGCCCGCCCCCGGCGACTGATCGATCGGAAATCGCGTTTGGGTATCAAAAGTAGGGTCGGCCTCGACTCGGCTGAGCTCGTCGCAGGCTGTGCCTACCAAATTATGGGGTGTACGTCGACTATATCGGCGGGCATCCGTCTTCGCGTAAGCTCCGCCGCGCCAAGCAAAGGCCCGCCCTTCCTACTTCCTGACACCTGACACCATCAGTTACTGACAGCCATTGTCATATTCACAGCTCCAAGAGCATATTTATCTCATAAAAAGCCCGCCATTTATATCGATGGTCTCACCGGT
The DNA here is from genome assembly GCA_902749685.1 of Olavius sp. associated proteobacterium Delta 1. Taxonomy (GTDB): domain Bacteria; phylum Desulfobacterota; class Desulfobacteria; order Desulfobacterales; family JAFDCJ01; genus JAFDCJ01. The sequence goes on from CACVKW010000276.1 coordinate 43,658, forward strand.
GATAAAATCATTATCAATTAAAAATTTTACAGCTGTGGCAATGTGCATAGGGTGGCCATGTCTTTTTAAAGGCGTATTATCCTGCCACAACTCCAGTTGCTCGGCCTTGGTGACCTTGTCGTGAAAAGGCGTTAAAATTACACCGGGGGCGACGGCATTGACCCGGATCTTCGGCGCCAGCTCTTTGGCGGCACCCTTTGTAAACGCGCCGATTGCAGCCTTGGCAGCCCCGTAAATGGTTGCTGTCGGAGCACCGTGGCGGGTAGCCAGCGAGGAATTATTGATAATGCAGGGAGCTTCACCCTTTTCCAGCAACGGGATACACAGGGATGTCATCATCATTGTGGAGAACGTATTTAATGCGAAAACTTCCTGCATCAGAGACCAATCGCATGCTCCGGCGGCTGTTCTGCGGATGAGACCGCCGGCATTGTTGAATAGGACGTCGAGCTTTTCGGTTTTATCGGACACGGATTGGACCAGGGCTCGACAGCCTTTCTCGGTCGTCAAATCGGCCTGTATAAGATGCGCTTTACCATCCTGCTTTTCGACATCTTCAGCGACTATACGGGCCGGTTCTTCAGAAGCATTGTAGTGTATAAAAATTTCGTTGCCGGGTGCCAGACAGCGGGCGGTTTCGGCACCAATGCCGGTGCTGGCTCCAGTTATTAGAATTTGTTTAGACATTGTCAATCTCCTCATATTTTTTTAGTTAGTAAGAAAAATGGAAGAATTTCATCCGTTTTAAAAATCAGTTGGCCACGAATTGACACGAATAACCACGAATTATTAAACAATTCAATTGCAGGGTCACTTAAAATGAAAATATTAATTTCGTGATCATTCGTGCAAATTCGTGGCTTTTTTCAATCATCTGAATTGTTACCGAATACTGAATAACTAATTCAAAGGGAAAGCTATTGGTAGAGCGACGCGCTGCGACCTTTGCCGATCGAATCGGGGTTGATGCAGCTTAGCATGGGCTGACCACTCAGGGCTCGGATTAGATTTTGGGCGGCCATTTCTGCCATTTTGATGCGGGTCGTATCGGTGGCGCTGCCGATGTGAGGCAGAACGGTTACCTGGGGCAGGGTGAGCAGTGGGTCATCGCCCCGCATGGGCTCCGGGTCGGTCACATCCAAACCGGCGCCGGCCAGCTCTCCATTTTTTATGGCACTAAATAAAGCGGTCTGGTCAACGAGTTGGCCCCTCGCCGTATTGACAAGGATTGCCGAGGGTTTCATCTGCTTCAGTTCATTTTTGCCGATGTAGTGTGTTGTCTGCTCGGACAGCGGCAAATGGAGACTGAGAATATCGCTCCGGTTCAGAATCTCATCCCGGGTGGCATACAGCGCGCCGTACTCATTTTCGGCCTGTTCATCGCGGTTGCGATTGTGGTAGAGGATCTTCATATTAAAGCCCGTTGCACGCCGGGCCACCTCCCGGCCGATGCGTCCCAGGCCGATAATGCCCAGGGTGGTATGGTGCACGTCTCTACCGAGGTTGTCCAGCATACCCGTGTTTACAGTCCAGTGATCCTGTTTGACCCAGTCTGCCATTTCCAATACCCGGCGGGCGGTTGCCAGAATTAGTGTAAACGCAAGGTCAGCCGTGGTTTCCGATAAAACACCCGGCGTGTTGCCGGCCGGAACGCCGAATTCTGTGCAGGTTGGCACGTCAATATTATCGAAACCGACTGCGTGATTGCTGACCACTTTCAATCCCGGACAAGCTTCCAAAAGCTCCCGGTCGATCTTGATATCGGTCGTTGCCAATAATCCGGTACAATCGGCAAACAGCTTGAATTGCACCTTCCGGGTCATCAATTCGGCCTCCTGCCAGATGTGCAGATCGCAAACATCCCGCAACTCCCTTAATCCTTCTTGCGCGAGAATCCTTGAAACGTATACTTTCGGTCTATCCATTTTTATTCATTTCTCTCACAGAGCTCGCAGAGCACGCCGAGTACTTTTTTCTCTGTTAGCTCTGTGGGCTCGAACAAAGTGGCCGAGAAAATTATTCCGATCGTCAACATATGGCCTTCTCGTTTTCAAAATCGAATAGATGCAGATTTTCCATGCTCGGTGCGATCACAAGATTGCTGTGGGTTTTTATTTGGGTTTTGCGGCCCACAGCGGCGATGAGGCTGAAACTGCCGGCATTGAAAGCCACATAAGTTTCATTGCCAACGGGTTCAACCACTTCCACGGCACCTTGAATAGTTTCGCCCGGGGCATGTTCTGCGCAGACAATAAGATCTTCCGGCCGAATGCCGACAGCGATTTGTTTATGACTATAGCCGGCAAGCTGTTGGGATATTTCCGCTGGAAGATCGATCCGAACCTCATCGGCCTGCAGGAATATCGCATTTCCCTCATTGATTATATCAGCATCAAAGAAATTCATGGCCGGACTGCCGATAAATCCAGCCACGAATTTATTGGCCGGGGTGTCATAAAGCTCCAACGGGGATCCAATCTGCTGAATCAGACCATCGCACATGACGACAATGCGATCGCCCATGGTCATGGCTTCAATCTGGTCGTGGGTCACATAAACGGCCGTGGTGGCCAGGCGCTCATGCAGCTTTTTCAACTCGATACGAGTCTGCACCCTGAGTTTGGCGTCAAGATTGGACAGGGGCTCATCAAATAAAAAGACTCCCGGCTTTCTCACAATTGCACGTCCCACAGCGACTCGCTGACGCTGGCCGCCGGAGAGCTGTTTGGGTTTGCGGGACAATAAATGCTCGATTCCTAATATTTCAGCTGCTTCCTGAACGCGCTGGTTGATTTCGTCTTTGGGTCGATTGAAATTTTCCAGCGAAAATGCCATATTCTCAAACACGGTCATATGGGGGTAGAGGGCGTAGTTCTGAAATACCATCGCGATATTGCGGTCTTTGGCCGGCAGTTTGTTGATGAGATTATCGCCAATGTAAACATCCCCGCTGGTAATACTTTCAAGGCCGGCTATCATCCGCAGGGTGGTGGTCTTGCCGCAGCCGCTGGGTCCCACCAATACCACAAACTCCTTGTCCTGGATGCTCATATTGAAATTGTCGACCGCAATCACTTCGTCGAAATGTTTGCATACATTTTCTAACCGTACTTCAGCCATAGTAAATTTACTCCTTCAACGCGCCGGTCATGCCCGCCACATAGTGTTCAACAAAAAATGAGTATACCAGCGCCACCGGTACTGAAGCGCACAGGGCGCCGGCCATCAGCGCCCCCCAGTGGTATACGTCCCCCCGCACCAGTTCGGTCACCAGACCGATGGGCACCGTCTTTTTGGCCGTACTGGAAATAAATGCCAAGGCGTAAAGATATTCATTCCAGGATAATGTAAAACAAAAAATCCCGGCTGAAAGTACCCCCGGCATGCACAGGGGCAGTATGATTCTGCGAAAAATCTTGATCCGACTGGCGCCGTCGATCATGGCGCATTCTTCCATTTCTTTAGGGATGGTTTTAAAGTATCCCATCAACAGCCAGGTGCAAAAGGGTATCAGAAATGTCGGATAAGTTAATATCAGTGCCCACAGCGAATCCCACAGTCTAATTTTGAAAATAATATGGGCCAGTGGTATAAATAAAATGGTCTGGGGCACCAGATAGCCTAAAAAAATTGCCACACCGGTGGGCCCTGATGTCTTGAACTGGAGCCGCTGTATGGCGTAAGCCGCCAGCAGACTGGTAACCAGCGAGATCAGGGTTGCTGAAATGGCGACAACAAAGGTGTTTAGCATCCATCTGAGAAAAATCGTTTCCGTGAAAAGAGCGACAATATTTCCCAGGGTCGGTGAGTGCACATAAAACGGATTGAGATCCATGTTATAAAGCTCTGAATTCGACTTGAATACCGTGTTGACCATCCAATAAAAGGGAAACAGCAGGAATGCCAGATAGGCCGCCAGCGGCACATAAAATTTGAACACTTTGGATCCAACCCGTTCGATTGCCATTTGCTAGTCCTCTTTTCTCAAAAAAACGAAAGCGATAAAAACGCAGCCCACCAGGATGGGCAGCATAAAATTGGAGATGGCGGCCCCTTCGCCGAATTGTCCGCCCTGCATGGCTCTCTGAAAGGAGAGTGTTCCGAAAATATGGGTGGCGCCGGCCGGACCGCCTTTGGTGATGATCCAGACCAGTTGGAAGTCCGCAAAGGTCCAGATGGTGGAAAAAACAGTCACCACGGTTAACAGCGGCGTGAGCAGCGGCAAGGTGATTTTGCGGAATTTTTTCCAGGCGCCGGCGCCGTCAATCTCGGCTGCTTCGTAAAGGTCGGGGCTGATGGTTTGCAGTCCCGCCAGCAGACCGATCGTAAAAAACGGGACACCGCGCCAGACATTGGCTGCTATCAACGCCCACCTGGCGTTCCAGGGGTCACCCAGAAAGTCGATGAAGTGGTCGGTGATACCCAGCTTCATCAGGCCCCATGAGATGCCGCTGAAGGTCGAATCAAACAGCCACCAGAAACAGATTGCGCTCAGCGCGGTCGGAATAATCCAGGGCAAAAGGACGATGGCCCGCATTATTCCTTTGCCCTTGAAATCCCGGTTCAAAATCACAGCCAGGCCGATTCCCAAAACGGCTTTGAGAATAACCGCCACAACCGTGTAAAGAAACGTATTAAAGCAGGTTAACCAGAATGTGGGATCCTCCAGAAGCCACTGATAATTTTCAAAGCCGATAAAATGGCCCTCGCGGCCCACAATGGTGTCGGTAAAACCCAGCCAAAGACCCAGTAAAAATGGGTATGCCAGAAAAAAAAGCAGCAGAAGTTCGGCCGGGGCCACGAACAAAAGACCCAAAATGGTCGGATTTTCCAGGGCCTGGGAAATCCTGTGGCGCAATCCGGTTTGTCTGTTTGTTTGCTCTGAGGCGCTGATGGCGTCCACTCGTCTGCCTCCAAAAATAGAGTCTAAGTTATTAGTTGATCGTTATTGGTAAGTCGAATCAGAGAAACAAGAAACGATGTGATGTTTCTTCGATTTGGCTAAGGGTTCGCCTGTAGGGGCGGAGTTTATCCCATAGCCGTCAGGCTAAGAAAATTCGTAGCCATTTATGGCGTGTTGAAGTCATGAGACTTGACTGACGGCAAATCCCAAATCCCAAATTTCAAATAACAAATAAATTCCAATGAATCAAATTCAAAAAATCAAACGCGAATTGATCCGCAAAAACTGCAAGCCGATCATTTGACACTTAATATTGCCACACAACACGATCGCTTAAATCAGAATCTCCCCTCAAGTCGCAAATATGTTTGGGTCATTGAGTATTGGAATTTGGGATTTATTTGTAATTTGGTGCTTGAAATTTGTAATTTTATACTGTCCGAATTGGTTTCACATTTGTTCGGCAATGTCGAAATTTTTTCTCACCTTAGCCTTACGGCTATGGGATTTATCCCCGCCCGCCACGGCTTGAATGCCGAATAAATCGCTCAATTCAGGTAATGACTTAGCATATAGTGCACGGGGGTGAATCGTACGTTGTTTAACGTGCGGTCACCCCCGGCAATGGTTGTTGAATTTAAGCTTACATTATCTTCTTCTATACGCCCTGGCAATAGCCTTTTCGGCGCGCGCAATGACCTTGTCGGCGGACATTCCCCCGTTACAGTAGTTGGCGAACATGTCAACCAGCACATACTCTGCCATCACCGCTGCCGAACCGGGACCGATAGGTCCGGGGTAGCCGTTCCACAACATATTTTTGACACAGTCACGATAGGCGGTGTGTTTGGGATCACGGGTCCAGACGGCAAGTTTACGGTAATCCTTAAGTCCAGGTGTTACATAGCCGCTCATGGCGTCCATCCAGGGCTCGGCTTGTTCTTGTTCCAGCATGAACATCAGGAAATGCTTGGCGGCATTGGGAACCGCGGTGTGCTTGAAAATAAAGGCCTGGTTGAACAAATGCAGCTGGGTAGGTTTGCCAACCGGGCCGACGGGCAGTTCAGCGTGGTAGGTGTCTTCCATGATCGCCGCCAGTTTCGGATCCTTCTTAAGGGCATAGTAAATGCTGATTCCGTTGTTGGTCGCTGCAATCTGTCCGGCCAGAAAAGCTTTGTTGTTGTGGGCGTCCAGCCAGGAGGCGCAGCCCGGAATCATGGCACTGTATAAATCTTTCATGCCTGCCAGGGCGTTTCGCGTCTCGGGACTGTTAATGGCCGGCTTGCCGTCAGCGTCAACGGTGGAGGCACCGTATGACCACAGCCAGGTGTAGGCAAAATTGTTGCCGTCGCCCACCGCGTGCCCCAGGGCAAATCCGACCGGATGGCCCATGCTCTTGAGTTTTTTGCAGCACTTGATAAATTCGTCGGTGGTTTTGGGAAATTCGCTGTAGCCGGCTGCGTTGGCCCAGGATTTGCGGTAAACGATCTGCTGACCGGGGGCGCCCATGGGAATGGCGATCCATCGGCCGTCTTTCTTGCCGTATTTGAGGCAGGCGTCTTCCCAGCCGCCGTATTTGGCGCCCAGGTATTCGGCCACATCGCTCACGTCCAGCAGCTTGTCGGGATACAGCCACGGGTCATCATGCCAGCCGGAGACCAGATCGGGGCCGGCGCCGACGGCAGCCGACATGGCGGCCTTGGGACGGACATCTTCCCAGGAGATATATTCATTCACCACCTTGCAGCCGGTGACTTTTTCCCATTTGCGGCAGTTGGCTTCCCAGAGATCTTTGTCGCCGCCGACGAAAACGCTCCATCTGAGGACATTCAGGGTTTGGCCCTTCTCGACCGCCAGCATCGGAGGCGTAGCTGCCAGAGCCCTGCCGGCCAGCGGCCCTAAGGGGCTGGCCAGAATCGCGGCACCGGCCAGACCGGCGCCCGAAGTTTTGATAAAATCCCTGCGTGTAATATTGTTGTCCTGCTTTTTCATGGCCACTTCCTCCTTTTACAAGTAAGTTTAGCGTTAGTTTCCAAATTCATAGGTCATGTTGTCCCGGTATGGAATTTGATCATCAAGGATCTGTGGGTGTGTTCCAAGAAAACCAAAGGCCGATGAAGCCCGTTGTGACCCGGATCCTTGCAGGAATGAACCGCACCTCCTTTCTTTTGCTTTATCGAAAGGTTAATGTGAATGATTTCTTGACTTGATCTGACCTTGGTTGATCCGACAGTTTAAATCGTTAAATGGTATTTATGTCAACAAAAAAATACTAAACCTTATCCTTGTTGACAGCTTCAAGAGGTGTTGATACGAAAGGAATGGTATAAGGTATAGGGTCTAGGGTGTAAGGTATAGAGTGTAAGGTTTAGGGTATAGGGCATTAAGGACTTGGCGCAAGGCTCAAGGCGCACGGCGCACGGTAAAAAATTCAGATGCGACAGGTCGCAAAACCAATTCCGACTTCTATTTTCTGTCCTCTGTCTTCTGACTTCTGTTTTCTGTTTTTGAAACAACATACAACTAACAACAAACGCCCTTAACCGAGACTTCTGACTCGATTAAGGCAAACGAAAGGATCAGTCATGACCTGGCGCAGCAAAGATATACTTGAACGACCGGAGTGGTCCATGCATCGATCGCTCTACAAATCGATGGGGTACAGCGATTACGATCTGGACCGCCCCCTGATCGGCATCGCAAACTCCTGGAATCGGGTGGTTCCGGGACATTATAATTTAAATCAAGTTTCGAAGTTTGTTAAACAGGGCATCCACCAAGCCGGCGGGACGCCGGTGGAATTCGGCGTGATTGCGGCCTGTGACGGAATTGCCCAGGGACACGCCGGGATGCATTATATCCTGCCCACCCGCGACCTGATTACCAACGACATTGAGATGATGGTGGAGGCCCATCGCCTGGATGCGGTGGTGCTGCTGGGCTCCTGTGACAAAATTGTGCCGGCTATGTTAATGGCGGCTGCCAGGCTGGATTTGCCTGCCATCATCGTCGTGGGAGGTCCCATGGAAGGCGGTTGTCAATTTGACGGTCGTTCGGCGGATATCACATCCGTGATGGAGGGGCTGGGGATGCTAAAAACCGGCAAAATCGACGAGGAGAATTACCTGAACCTGGAAGACTGTGCCGGACCGACCTGTGGCTCCTGTTCTTTTCTGGGGACCGCCAACACCATGTGCTGTGTGGCTGAAGCCATGGGTTTGTCGCTGCCGGGAAGTGCGACGATTCCCGCAACATACGCCGGGCGCTGGCGTGTTGCCCAGGAATCCGGGCGACAGATCGTAGACCTGCTCAAGCAGGGGATCACAGCCCGTCAGATTCTCAACCAAAAGGGAATCGAAAACGGCATCCGCCTCAGCACGGCCATCGGTGGCTCGACCAATGTCGCGCTGCACATTCCGGCAATTGGATACGAGGCCGACTGTGAGGTTTCCATGGATCTTTTTGAGAAATTGTGCCGCAGCACACCGCACATCGCTAAAATGAATCCGGCGGCAGCCCCCAATGTTCCTGATTTTCACCACGCCGGCGGCGTACCGGCAGTCATGAAAGAACTGCTTCCCATCCTGCACGCAGATGCACTAACCGTCACCGGCAAGACGATCGCTGAAAATCTTGCCGCTGCCGGTGCTCCCAACCGGATGATTATAAAAACGATCGAGGATCCCTGGAGCAATGAGGGCGGACTCGCCGTGTTGCGCGGTAATCTGGCACCCCATACCGCCGTCACCAAACCGGCTGCGATTCAGCCGGACATGCACATTTTTACGGGAACGGCAAACTGCTTTGATTCCGAGGAAGCGGCCAACCAGGCTATCCTGGACGGTAAAGTCACCGAGGGAGAAGTTATTGTGATTCGCTATGAAGGGCCCAAGGGCGGGCCCGGAATGCGGGAGATGTACAAAGCCATGAAACTTATTTATGGCCGGGGATTGGCCCTGAAGACCGCTGTGGTCACGGACGGTCGATTTTCCGGCACCAACAATGGCTGCTTTGTCGGGCACGTCTCACCCGAGGCGGCCGAAGGCGGTCCGTTGGCCATCGTGCAAAACGGTGATGAAATAACCATCGATATTCCCAACCGCAATTTGCACCTCAACCTTTCAGATCAACAAATCCAGGAACGATTGGCCGGCTGGCAGCGGCCGGCACCTAAATTCAAGAGGGGATACCTCGCGTTGTACTCACGGCTGGCGGAGTCGGCCGATAAAGGTGCCATCATTCGACACAAGTTGGATTAACCCCAATAATTGTTCTTATATTGAACCAGAAATAAAGTTTTTGTTATAAAATAAACCTGCACGAAGTAATGCCTAAAATTACAAAATCCCTAAAATGCCTAAAGTTGAGGTATTCTGTCGTTTTTAAATAACCTCATCTTAGCAATCCATAGGGGTACAAAGAGGGGCGGGGCAAAACTTTAATAAAATGATTAACATCCTTAATTTTAGACATTTCATAATTTAGTATGGATAACATTGTCATTATTGCGGATGATTTAACGGGAGCCGCTGATACGGCGGTCCAATTCTGTCCTTTTTTCGACGATACTAGACTGGTATCTTATCAACTAATGGACCGGATATTGGAACCGGCCTTACATTCTTCTTCACGGGCGACGGCTCTTTTCACGAACAGCCGTGCTCTGGCGACCGATGCAGCGAATCATTGTCTGGTTTCAGTGGCCAAGGGGCTTGCCAGGGAAAAATCCGCCTGGATATACAAAAAAATTGACTCCTGTATGCGGGGCAATGTTGGGTCGGAGGTTGATGCACTGCTTGATGAATTGAATTATGAGGTTAGTTTTATTACACCGGCTTTTCCCGAAATGGGAAGGACCACCCACGAAGATATCCACCTCGTTCACGGGATACCGCTGAGTCAATCTGAGATTTCCCGCGATCCGATTACGCCGGTCAAAGAATCCCGCCTATCGCTGATTGTGCAATCCCAGAGCAGGCATTCGGTCGGACATGTGGGGTTGAATTTTCTGGGGGGCAGCCAGAATCACCTGATCGAAGAAGTTGAGCGACAGCTGCTAAAAGGAGTCAGGCACATTGTGTTTGATGCCACTTACCGTGATCACCTTGATCGGATAGCAGAGTTAATTTTCTTGCTTGAGCATAAGATACTCCCGGTTGGTTCTGCCGGCCTGGCGGGCAGCATTGCAAAACGGTTGACCTCGAAGCCGGCTTCAGATGGACCTGAAATGATATTTGCACCGGAGGGCTTTAATTTGCTGGTTTGCGGCACTACTTCGGCAGTAACCGGACAGCAAATTGATAAATTGCTGGAGAGCTATCCGTACGAAGTCATTCAATTGAATCCCATGCTGCTGGCTGATCAGAACCGCAAAGATGAATTTTCGGAAACAGCGTCTTCGGCTCGGTCCGGATTATTGAACAAAAATGTGATCCTGACCATTAAGTCTCAACAAAACAGCCGAAACACTCCCCGGCAGACAAATCTGCAGCCGGCGGCAGATTCGATTGTCAGGGGTTTGGGGCTTTTCGTTGCTGAAGTCGCTGCAGCCGCCAAACCAGGACATCTTTTTCTTACCGGAGGCGATACGGCTGACGCGGTTTTGACAGCCATTGAGGCTGAAGGTATCCGGATCCTGGGAGAAGTTGTTGCCGGTGTTGTGCAGGGTGCGATAATGGGTGGGCTGCTGGATGGCTTGCCGGTGGTCACCAAAGCCGGCGCATTTGGGCAAAAAGACACGCTGGTTGTGCTTCATGAATTTTGGCAAGGATTGTGTAAAGGTTCAGAGGTTCAGGAGGTCTGAGTTACGAGGACTGAGGACTGAACTCAAGAGAATTCGAACGATGGAAACAGCGACACGCTCAGTCCTCAGCACTCATCACTTTTTCAATTAGACCGAGCAAAGCGAATCCACCCTTCGAAATTCTGCGGTTCGATATCCGAAATTCTGCGGTTCGATATCCGAAATTCTGCGGTTCGCTTTCCACGGGGTTTAGGGTTCAGGAAGAAAAGAATCTGAGAATGAAAGCGAAAAGAATTTTTGGAGAAAACTATGAGTGAAGATAAACGCCCCATACTGGGAATTTCGGTGGGTGATCCGGGTGGAATCGGGCCCGAAATTACTGTCAAGGCTTTAAACGTAGAAGATATTTATGACCATTGCCGTCCGCTGGTGGTGGCTGACCATAGGGTTATGGAGGATGTCCTGGGATTTAGCGATTTTAATTTAAAGCTCAATCCGGTCCAGCATGTGCGGGATGCTATATTCAAGCATGGCACCATTGATGTTTTGGATATGAACAATATGCCGAGGGACTGTTTACGATATAAGGAAGTAACCCCGGAGCAGGGCAGGGCCTCATTTGAATATGTGGCAAAAGTTATTGAACTGGCCACTGACCAAGAGATTGACGGCACCGTCACCGGACCGATCAATAAGGCCGCCATCAATGCCGCGGGGCATCATTATGCCGGCCACACCGAAATTTATGCAGCCTTGACCGATACCCGGGACTATTCCATGATGCTTTCCCACGGTAATTTCCGCGTGACCCACGTATCTACCCACGTCAGTCTGAGGCAGGCCTGTGATCTGGTTAAAAAAGAGCGGGTGATTCGGGTGATCGATCTGACCTATGATGCACTGAAGAATTTCAGCCTGTCCGAGCCCCGGATCGGAGTTGCCGGGTTAAATCCGCACTGCGGTGAAGAAGGAATGTTCGGTTATGAGGACGACGAGGAAATCCTGCCGGCGGTCGAACATGCCCGGAAAAAAGGCTATGATGTCGAGGGACCGATTCCGGCGGATACAATATTTTCAAAAATGAAAGGCGGCATGTATGATGCCGTGGTGGTCATGTATCATGATCAGGGACATATCCCGATGAAATTTTTCGGCTTCCAGTACGATCAAAAAACAGGTCAATGGGGTGAAATGTCCGGCGTCAATATTACCCTGGGACTTCCGATCGTGCGGACCTCGGTGGATCACGGAACCGCATTCGGCAAGGCGGGCGAGGGCCGGGCCAATCCCCAATCCATGATTGAAGCGATAAAGCTGGGAGCGCTGCTTTCTCGGAAAAGAAGGTGAAACCGGAAGGTTTCGATTTCGGATTTTGGAATTCGGATTGCGGTTTGATAAGGCAAAAAAACAAAAGACATAGTAGGATGGACTGATAATTGAGTAATCCGGAAATTGAAATGTACGATGAACTGGCTCGGATAAGAGAATGATATTTTTTCCGATATCTGTACCTGTTAGGAGAAATGGATTCATCTCTTTACAATTATTAGAGTTTTAATTGTGATGTATTTTCATTTTATGAAAAAACCTTTTCTATAATAGACGGAACACCTAAATTTTAGGCAATTCTTTTTGGCGACCAAGACCGACAAACGGACCTATCAGGAGACCCGCGAACAGTTCTATCGTTCTCTTGATCGGCTCCAGGTTGACCGGGTCGATCTGCTACAGATGCACAATCTTAGCGACGTTGTTCAGCGAGAAATCGCCATGGGTCCCGGTGGCGCACTGGAGTTTTTGGTTGAAGCCCGGCACAAATGATTAGCTCGATCTATTGGAATCACCGGTCATGGAATCCTGACGCCTAAAATGCACCTTCAAAGCCTTGCACGATTTGACTTTGACACCGTTTTGCTGCCATGCAATTATCTGTTAATGCAGAATCCGAATTATTGTGCCGACTTCAATCAATTGAATTCTGTCAATTTAATAAAAGGCTGAGCAAGCCTACTTTGCCATATAGGCTACGAAGGCCAAGAACGCATCTACCGTTCGAAATTCGATTCGGCTGAGCTCGTCGCAGACTGCGGTTCGGTAATCTGCGGTTAGCTTGTTTAAAATAGATAAAGCGTAGCGTCATCAACATTCGATCACGCCAAGGCGTGATTGAACGTTCGATGTTCGACGTTCAATCTTTTCACTGTTCCGGGCAGGCAGAATTTTATACGAGCGCCGCCTCTGACCGCGAGCGTCCAGTCTGATCGTAGAAGAAACTTTGTAGTTTGATAACGGTTGTTTTTGGATTGTGGGAGCGGTTTCTAACCGCGATTACCCGTTCAATCGTGGCTGCCCCGCTCGAAAAACAGCGGGATGCAAGCAGAAGCCACTCCCACCAACCATTAATTGCAGCCTAAATGACATTGAATTTTATCTAGTTTCACACGAGGGTTTGGTGCCTTTGAGGTCGCACACCCAAAATCTGAAACCTGATCCGCCTCCGGCGGAAACCCTCTAATTCCATCAATCATTTTCTCGGGAAATTCCCGACATAGCCTACACAAGGAAATTAAGTCATGGATAAACCCCCTTTGCACTATCAAAATATTACCGACCTTGCCGACCGTATTCGAAAGGGTGAAATCACTTCAACCCAACTGATGGAGAATATACTGGGACGTATCGATTCACTCGATGGCAAGCTGAACGCCTTCAAATTGACGTGTCCTGAACAAGCACTCGAACAGGCCCGGGCAGCAGATCAGGAATTAAGTAACGGTAAAGATTTGGGCGTTCTGCACGGAATTCCCTATGCTGTCAAAGATCTGTTTGATGTCAAAGGTCTGCCTACTACAGCCGGCGCGAAACTGCTGGAAAACAATACTGCTGCTGAGGATTCTCAGGCTATCCACCGGCTTTCACAGGCCGGGATGATATTTTCCGGCAAAACCAATACCGTTCAATTTGCTTTCAGTGGTGTTGGGATCAATCATGATTACGGTACGCCCCACAATCCCTGGAGTCAAACTCATTACATTCCCGGCGGTTCCAGCAGCGGATCGGCGGTCGCGGTGGCCGCCGGCCTGGTTCCCATGGCCCTGGGAACAGACACCGGCGGATCGGTACGCATTCCTGCCTCTCTTTGCGGGACGGTTGGGTTGAAGACCACGGTGGGTCGCATCAGCCGGGCAGGAGTTTATCCCTTGAGCTGGACCCTGGATTCGGTGGGAGTGTTTAGCCGCTCGGTGGAAGATGCGGCCCTGGTTTATCAATCCTTACAGGGCGCCGATATCAATGATGAGAGCACCGTGGGCGTAGCACCGCATGATGTACTTAAGAGATTGAAGGAAGGAGTGAAGGGACTGCGGCTGGCTTTTGCGGAGTCGGTGTTCTGGGATGATGTGCATCCTGAAGTTGCCAAAGCCGTGCGCGAGTGCGGCAACGTATTTGAAGATCTGGGTGTTGCTGTCAGCAGCATCGATTTCAGCGAAGCCCAGGAAGCCTTCAAGTTGAACCCGGGCGGTGCGATCATCGCCAGTGAAGGTTATACGCTTAACAAAAAGTGGCTGGAGGAACACTTTGACGAACTTGATCCGGTGGTGGCGCATCGCATGATCAAAGGTAAGGAAATCAGCGCCGATCAATACCTGCAAACCAATTATATTGCCAGACAACTGCGAGCAAAAGCCGGCAACACTTTAAAAGACATTGATGCTCTGCTAGTGCCGACGACTCCTATGCCCGCCAGTCCGGTGGCGGAGGTCGATATCGACATCGAGAGCTATCTGGCAAAAAACATTCGTTATCTGCGCAACACCTCCATCGGAAATATCCTGAACTTCTGCGGCGTGAGCCTGCCGTGCGGATTTACTCAAAGCGGTTTGCCGATCGGACTGTTGATCTATGGTAAACCCTTTCAGGAAGATGTCGTGCTTCGAATTGGCTATGCATTCCAACAACTCACCGAATGGCACCGGCGTGTGCCGGAACTGTCGTGGGCAGAAAGCAAATGAATATTTTAGATTGAAGATTGAATATCTGATGTCCGCCTCTGATGGGTCAATTTTAAAAGATTTTCACAATTTTGCCGGAACGCATTCCGTCAAGGCGGAACATGAATGTTCAATTTTCAATACTTATCTGCCTTTAGGAGGATTCATTAATCAAATGTCTTCCGTAGGCGAATCCGTATAAGGAGGCAGTTGTGGATCTTAAAGTTAAAGTGAAGGAGATTAAAGGTACCTGTTCCGTTTACAAATTAGGTGACTCTTTTATGCTCAAAGACGGTTACCGGCTGGTTACCGATATCCCGCTTTGCATGCATTCGCTTGCAGCGCTTCTGCCCCATTACAATGCGCTTCGAATTTCTGATCCTGATAAATGGGGACTGGCCGGAAAGGATGATAAGACAAAAGCCTACGTTCAGTGTCTTGATCCTTATTCATACACTGATGGAGGAATAGCTGTATTTGAGATACAAAAGATGTCAAAAGGTGGGAAATGATCTCGAGATTATTTGTCTAAGGTACCCTGGATTCCGTCCGACCCAATGAACATCTTCTCATTGTTTAACTACCTTTTTAGTGACTATTCTTGACCTTCTAACCTTCTATGGTTATCAATAATAGTTAGTTATTACCCTGATTGATCATCTAGGGTATCATCTCAATCACTCCCTGCACCCTCGCTGTTAAACCTGACTATGCAGGTTAACGCCATGACACAAAATGGTTATAAACGTAAACTCACCGCCATCCTCAGCGCGGATGTCAAGGAATACAGCCGCCTGATGCGAGAGGACGAAGAAGAGACCATTCGTACGTTAACCACTTACCGGGGGACGATGACCACACTCGTTCAGCGATACAGGGGACGGGTCGTGGACACGCCCGGGGACAACCTTCTGGCGGAGTTTGCCAGTGTGGTGGATGCCGTCAACTCTGCGGTCGAGATCCAGCGTGAGCTGGCCGAACGAAACGCGGACTTGCCTGCCCAACGCCGGATGGAGTTTCGGATTGGCGTTAACCTCGGGGATGTCGCTGAAGAAGACGATCGCATATACGGAGACGGCGTCAATATTGCCGCCCGCGTGGAAAGCATATGTGAGGGTGGCGGCGTTTGCATCTCCGGCAGTGCTTATGAGCAGGTGGTGCACAAGTTAGAGTTGGAGTATGAGGATCTCGCTGAGCACGAAGTAAAAAATCTTTCAACGCCGGTTAAAGTTTACCGGATTTTATCTTACCCGGGTGCAGCCGCCCATCAAGTAATCAGAGCGAAAAAAGATACCGGCCGTACCTGGCGCAACAGGGTCCTGGCTATAGCGGTTATCCTGCTTGTGGGATCAGCGGTGGGAATCTGGCAGTTTTATATGCGGCGTCCCTCGATCGAACCAGCCTCTGTCAAGGAAATGGCGTATCCGCTGCCCGACAAATCTTCAATCGCCGTGCTGCCCTTTGCCAACATGAGTGAGGACCCGAATCAGGAATACTTTTGTGACGGGATCACCGAAGACCTGATTACGGATCTGTCGAAGATTTCGGATCTATTCGTCATCGCCCGCAACTCAACCTTTGTTTATAAGGGCAAGCCGGTAAAAATAAAGCAGGTGGCCGAGGAACTCGGAGTTCGTTACGTGTTGGAAGGCAGTGTGCGAAAAGCTGCTAACCAAGTCCGCATTACCGCTCAGCTGATCGATGCAACCACCGGTCATCACCTCTGGGCGGAGCGCTATACCGGTATCATGAATGACGTGTTTGCCTATCAGGATAAAATTACCCAAAAAATAGTCGATGCCCTGGCTGTAAAACTGAATGTTGATGAAAAGGTTCAACTTGCCCACAAGGATACGAATAACATCGCAGCCTATGACCTGTTCCTGAAAGGCTGGCAACATTATCTGCGATGGACACCTGAAGATTTTTTCAAAGCCATTCCCTTTTTTGAAAAAGCCGTGCAGATCGATCCGAGTTATGGGAGGGCATATGCCGCACTTGCAGCCACGTATTGGCACGGTTCGATGTACTATCAGGGCTTAAATAAATATGGTGTGTCGATTGAAGAAGGTCTTATATTGGCGCGCGAGTACTTGGAAAGTGCCATGACAAATCCAACATCGCTTGCTCACTATCTTGCCAGCGAGATAAATTTGCACCACTATCAATGGCAAGAGGCACGCCTTGAAGCCGAGCGCGCGTTTGCCCTGGAGCCTAACAATGCGATCAGTATTCTCCAGATGGGACGCGCTTTGACGATGATCGGTAATCCGATAAAAGGCCTTGATTTCATTCAAAAAGCGATGCGAATGGATCCCCACTATCCGGCGAGAGCCTTATACCTTCAAGGATTGGCTTACTTTGGTATGGCGGATTTTGAAAAGGCCATCCCCTTGTTTGAAAGAAGCAACCAATTGAATCCTGAAATGCTTGAAACTGCAATGATTTTAACAACCACCTACACAATCCTTGATCGTGATAGCGATGCAAGAAGAATGGTGGTCCAGCTTCACAGTAATAATACTGCTTTTATGTGGCTACCGATGCATGTTGTACGATATTACCCTTTCAAAGATCCGCAAATTGTGGATCGTTTAGTTTCGGGTTTGCTAAAATCAGGTTTGCCAACATCTCCACCTTATACTTACTACAAGATATTAGATGAAAATCGACTAACAGGAGATCAAATCAGAAAATTGGTATTCGGTCGGAAAGTAATCGGAATAGAGGTGGGAGTCGGAACCGGAGGCTTGTTTGAGCGCAGCCTCGATGGGAAAGCAAATTTTCGTGGATTTATCACCGGTTCTGATAACGGCAAGAGCTGGATTGAAAATGATTTACTGTGTGATCAATGGCAAGAACGCTACAATGGCCATAAAATCTGCTATCCTGTTTTCGCAACCCCGAAGGTACTCCCGAGAATAAGGATGAGTACCTCAATCCTTATACCTGGGGGTTCTTTACATTTTCGGTGTTGGATTAATGCGGGTCTGGCTAAATTGAGCCCATGAGAGATTTAGTATCGCATGTTTATTGATCAATGATTAAATTGGGCAGCTCGATCACAAATCTAGTCGCGACCGCACATCGGCACGATCCCACATTTTTGCTGCGGACTTTTTTCTTGATTCTTTTATGGGAACCATATAATATGGCAAAAAATATGGTTTTCTGGGAGAGAAGCTTATGGGTAAAATAGTGAAAAAGACAATTGAACTAAACCAGGATTACATCGATAGAGCACGTGTGATATTTGGCGTTAAAACGGAAAAGGCGGCAGTCAATAAAGCCTTGGAAATGGTAATGATAGATGATGAGATTATTAAGGCTCACGAGCTTATCGGTGGAAAAGGGGCTGTGGTTAATGAGGTTTTTGAATGAAATGTATGTTTGATACGAATGTTTACATTTCTTACATTCGGGATCGGTCGCATAGCACGGAGCTCCAGCGTCGGGGTACCGTAAAATATCTTTCAGCTATTGTCCTTATGGAGCTCTGGGCTGGAACAAAGACAAAAAAAGCAAAGAAGCTTATCGACCAACTTCAAAAACCTTATGAGAGGGCAGGGCGGATAGTTGCTCTGGGTGCAAGCAAATTCATTGCTATGGGTCAATTTTTCGCTGATCTTCCAAGCCAATATGATACGCTCGCCAAGAATGCAGGTTTTGTAAATGATGTTCATCTTGCCTTTACGACACTTTCGATGGGTGCTTTGCTCTATACAGAGGATAAAACCCATTTCCAAATTATCAAAAACAGAATGCCTTCATTAAAAGTAGAATTTATTTGATGTTCTGTGTTTTCCGAATTTATTCTTGCCTTTCTGTAATGATATTACGGGTTCTGCCCCCTCGCTTTTAAAGCTGAATATGCAGGCTAAGCCGTGACTCAAAATGGTTATAAACGTAAACTCACCGCCATCCTCAGCGCCGATGTCAAGGAATACAGCCGGCTGATGCGAGAGGATGAGGAAGAGACCATTCGCACGTTAACCGCCTACCGGGAAACGATGGCGAGGTTTATGCAGCAGTTCCGGGGACGGGTGGTGGACGCTCCCGGGGATAACCTTCTGGCCGAGTTTGCCAGTGTGGTGGATGCCGTCAATTGTGCGGTTGAGATCCAGCGTGAATTGGCCGAACAGAATGCGGCCCTGCCTGCCCAACGCCGGATGGAATTTCGGATCTATTCGTCATCGCACGCAACTCGACCTTTGTTTACAAGGGCAAACCGGTAAAAATAATGCAGGTGGCCGAAGAACTCGGAGTTCGTTATGTGCTGGAAGGCAGCGTGCGAAAGGCTAGTGACAAAGTCCGCATAACCGCCCAACTGATAGATGCAACTACCGGCCATCACCTTTAGGCGGAGCGCTATACCGGCATCATCGATGACGTGTTTGCCGATCAGGATAAAATTACGAGAAAAATAGTCGATGCCCTGGCTATTAAACTGAATGTTGATGAACAGATTCAAATGGCCCGCAAGGATACGGATGACATCGCAGCTTATGACCTGTTCCTGAAAGGCTGGGAGCATTACCTTCGATGGACATCTGAAGATTTTTTAAAGCCATTCCATTTTTTCAAAAAGCCGTGCAAATCGATTCGAATTATAGGCGGGCCAATGCGGCGCTTGCAGCCACGTAATGGCAGGGTTCAAAACATCGTCTTGGATTGAGTGAGTTTGGCTTGTCGCAAGAAGATGGTTTTCTTTTAGCGCGTGAGTCTCTGGAAAAAGCCATGCTAAATCCGACATCGCTTGCTCACCATCTTGCCAGTGATATGAATTTACACCGTTATCAATGGCAAGCGGCACTGGTTGAAGCCGAGCGCGCAATCGCCTTAGAGCCGAACAATGCGATTATCAATCTCCAGATGGGTTACGTTTTGATAATGTCCGGCAACCCCGATAATAAGGATGAGTATTTATATATTACTGATTTAAAGATTTTTCCATTTACACCATTGGATTAATGGGGGTCCGGTTTATTTAAGTTAAAAATGATGATTGTTGCTCTAATTCAGGTACTATAAGGCGTGAAAATGCGAGCGGGCAGCCTGGCCGCCCACTCGTCCATGGTTTCGATTTTATGGGTTATTCCCCATCCCGGATGTATTTCACAACAAGATCGCCGACCTTGCTGGTACCAAGCCCCATCTTTCCGGCATCCATGGTTTTCATGTCGTGCTGGATTACTTTCATCACGGCCTTTTCGACGAGGTCAGCGGCCTCACTTTCCTCCAGGTAGGTTAGCATCATTTGTCCGGCCATGATGGCGGCCAGGGGATTGATGATATTTTTTCCCGTATATTTGGGGGCAGAGCCCCCAATGGGTTCGAATATGGCGGCACCCTCAGGGTTTATGTTCCCTCCGGCGGCAATCCCCATTCCACCCTGGATCATGGCGCCAAGGTCGGTAATGATGTCGCCGAACATGTTATCGGTTACAATTACGTCAAACCATTCCGGATTTTTAACCATCCACATGCAGATCGCATCAACATGGGCATAATCCTGCTCAATATCCGGGTAGGTCTCACCGACCTCATGAAAAACGCGTTCCCACAGGTCGAAGGCATACGTCAGAACATTGGTTTTGCCGCAAAGGGTCAATTTTTTGTTTCGATTTTTTTTGCGGCAGCACTCAAAGGCATAGCGTATACAGCGCTCCACGCCTTTGCGGGTATTAATCGATTCCTGAACGGCAATTTCATCTAATGTGTTTTTCTTCAGAAATCCGCCGGAGCCCGCGTAAAGGCCTTCTGTATTTTCCCGCACCACATCGAAATCAATATGCTGCGGTCCTTTATCTTTCAGCGGGGTGTCCACGCCCGGGTACAGTTTTACCGGTCGCAGGTTTATATACAGGTCCAGGGAGAACCTCAGATTCAAAAGAATGCCCTTTTCCAGAATCCCCGGTTTGACATCCGGATGCCCAATCGCCCCCAAATAGACCGCATCCATCTGTCCAAGTTCCTGAATTGCAGAATCTGGCAGTATTTCGCCCGTCTTTAAATAGCGTTCTCCGCCAAAATCATAATGGGTCAGGTCGTAACCCACACCCGCTTTCTCGGCCACAGCCTTTAAAACTTTCAACCCTTCCGCAACAACTTCGGGGCCGGTTCCATCTCCGGGAACCACTCCGATCTGAAATTTTTTTTTCATCTACGCTCTCCTTTTGACGATACGCGGCGTCCGTCATTGATTAATTTCTGACTAAACCCAGGAACCGGAGGTACTCAGCGGCGCCTGACAATGTCTAAAAAATATGCTCACAAATAGATCTGCATTTTAAAATTTTGTCAAGGCTTTATTATATCTTCTAATGCCCCTTGCGCTTGCGGCAGGAAGCATCATTATCAGTGGCTATCCTTGACCCACTAACCTTCTATGATTATAAATACTTATTGAATATCATTCCAAGGCAAAGGCGCTATGACGGCCGTAAAATTTGCTATCCTGTTTTTCGCAACCCGGACGGCAACCCTGATAATAAGAATGAGTATTTATTACTGACTTAAAGATTTTCCCATTTTCAACATTGGATTAATGACGGAGAAGATATCAAAGGCTTTATTTTTCATAAAAGCCATAGTTAAGACCACCATCTGAAGAATGCAAATTCGATGGGTATTTGAAAGAAGCGAAAGATACAATTGAGACCTTGGGCTTTTAAACAGCCTCTAAAGCTGGAGTTTTGGCCATGAGAATTCATCATCTGCAACATGTTCCCTTTGAAGGGCTGGGAACCATGGAATCCTTCTTCCTGCAGAAGGGGCACCAGCTCAGTTCAACGCATTTTTACCTTGGAAATCCGCTCCCTTCGATTGCCGAATTCGATTGGCTTATCGTGATGGGGGGGCCTATGGGGGTTTACGATGAAATAGAATTTCCCTGGTTGAAGGAGGAAAAATCGTTTATTCGGGAATCCATCGAATCCGGCAAGATTGTATTGGGTATATGTCTTGGCGCTCAACTTATCGCTGACGCTCTTGGTGCCAGAGTATTTAAGAATCAATACCGGGAAATTGGCTGGTTCCCGATTGATCGCCAAATTGATGTTAAAGAATCTGCAATGGTGGATGTCTTTCCTGATACATTGGAAGTATTTCACTGGCACGGAGATACCTTTGAAACTCCCAAAGGCGCTAAACTATTGGCTTCGAGTGAAGCCTGCCGGAATCAAGGCTTTGTTATCGACAATCGTGTCGTCGGTCTGCAGTTCCACCTCGAGACGACTTCCGCATCGGCTGCTGCGCTGATTGAAAACTGTCATGGGGAGTTGGATGGATCGAAATATGTACAGTCGGCAGCCGAGATTCAGTCTGATAAATCCCGGTTCCTGAGGATAAATGGGATGATGTATTTATTGCTGGCAAAACTGGAAAAACAGAATTCTTAACAATCAATTTCCGAATTATTCATCCGATGTGCTCTTCGGTTCGATTTTGAATGACCCCGACACCATTTGCTGAAGCCATCGACCATATTAGTAATCGTTTATCTTTTGGAGGTAATTATGCGAATCGCTGTTTTTGGTGCAGGTTCCGTAGGAGGATACTTCGGAGGACGGCTAGCCCAGGCCGGGGAAGATGTCGTTTTTATTGCCCGTGGTGAGCATTTGAATGCGTTGCTCAAGAGTGGTCTGCGGGTGGATAGTATCAATGGCAACGTTGTCGTGCCGTCAGTTCAAGCAACAGATGATCCGTCGACCATCGGGACAGTTGATATGGTGCTAGTTGGGGTTAAGGCCTGGCAGGTATCAGAGGCCGCAGAGGCTATCCGCCCCATGATTGGACCTGAAACAGCTGTCCTGCCGCTGCAAAACGGACTTGAAGCCCCGGCACGATTATCCGAAGTGTTCGGAGACCAACATGTCTTGGGCGGCTTATGCGGACTGTTTTGTTATGTTGCCGGGCCAGGTCATATTGTCCATGCCGGGTCGGATCCTTTCGTGAAATTTGGCGAACTGGATAATCATCGCAGCCACCGAGTTGAGCGATTGCTTGACACTTTTACGAGAGCCGGGGTTAATGCTGAAATCCCACCCGACATCCTGGTCGCCATGTGGATGAAATTTATAGCGATTACCGTTTGGAGCGGTCTGGGAGCGGTGACGCGTGCGCCGGCGGGAATCTGGCGCAGCCTGCCAGAGACGCGCCGGATGGCGGAACAAAGCCTGGGGGAAATAATTGCCGTAGCGGCAGCTCACGGTGTAGCATTACCGGAAAATGCCCTGGAAACGACCATGGCCATCTATGACGGTCTGGTGCCACAGTCAACGGCCTCATTGCAGCGTGACATGATGCAGGGGCGCCCTTCCGAGCTTGAAGCGCAGATCGGAGCGGTGGTGCGCTTCGGACAGGAAGCAGGTGTGGCAACCCCTTGGCATACCTTCATCTATAACAGCTTGTTGCCCATGGAATTACGAGCACGCGGTGAACTCCAGTTCGATGTGTGACCTAGGGAAACTTAAGGGAAGTCCATAAATAAGTAAATATACCATCTTATTCCCAAGTTATTTACTTTTTTATGGACGTCCCCTTTTTCCCCCGTCCCCTTTTTCCCCATTAATGCTTTACCTTTGCGCGCTTTGCGGCTTTGCGAAGCGAAGTTTGCTGGAACATATTCAGGTTATAATTTTTTTAAAGTTTAAATAAAAAGTTCCGATAACCAATGTATGGTCATTTTCACTGAAAGTTGTATAAAAACTGCGGGTATTTGTAAAAAAATCTAACCAGCGAGATCATATTTTGACATCATGAGTCTATCTGAAATTAAATTTAAAAAATACAATATCTATATGACCCAGTTGTTTAACTTGATATTAACTTTAAACCCAGAAGAACAACGTTTTCTGTTAAAAAATGTTGAAAAATTAATTCTTGATGAAAAAAGAAAATCTGCCCGAAAAATATGTCGAATTCCAGTAAGGTATATTTACAATGAACGTATATACAACGATTTCATTGTCAATATTAGTCGGACCGGCTGTTTCCTAGAGACTCAAAAACCACTTTTAGTTGGCAAAAAAATCTTGATGGATATCCAGTTGGATGGAGACGACAAATCAGTTAGGTTCAACGGTGAAGTGGCTAATGCAAATCGCATGGGAGTCGGAATCGAATTTGAAGAAGTCAGTGGCAACTTGTTAGAAAAACTCGGTAAATTTTTACATAAGATCAATTAAATTTGTGAGAATTACTGCCACCATAATCAACTTGGAATTTCCTAGAATCTAATAGTCCAGTCTTGAATCGGCCCTCATTCAGTAACAATTAGTTGATTTATATCACTGCGATGAAGAAAATGCTGATAGTGGGTGCAAATATAGGGCCGCTAATTTCCAATTAATACTTGCCGTATTCTTGGAGGGCTTCCCACATGGCGATGACATTTTTCGGTGGCACGTCGGCCTGGATGTTGTGAATGGTGTTGAAGACATAGCCGCCGCCGGGCGCCAAGGCTTCAATATTGCGACGCACGTCATCTTTGACTTCCCGGGGTGTTCCGTTGGGCAGAACGCCCTGGGTGTCGGCACCTCCCCCCCAAAACACCAAATCCCGCCCAAAGTCACGCTTGAGCGCGGCCGGCTCCATGTCCTTGGCGCGAATGTGAATCGGGTTGAGGATGTCAACGCCCATCTCCAGAAAATCAGGTATCAGCGGACGCACGTTGCCGTCTGAGTGGAAAAAGCGCTTGGCGTGGGGGGCTAACCATGCAAAAGCTTCAAACAAGGTTTTGACGCGCGGTTTGATGAGCCGACGAAACATGTCGGGTGATATGATTTGTGAGGTCTGCGTGCCGTAATCATCGGCATAGGTTACGATATCCACCAAATCGCCCAATTCGGTCAGCGCGGTCTGCCAGTAATCCAGTTTCAGCTCCAGCAGTTTGTCAAACAGAGCACAGGAGGCCTTCTCATTGGTTATCATCATCATCAGAAGGTTTTCCATGCCCACGATGCGCTGGGCAAACTCGAAAATGCCGGCAAACGCGTCTTTGAGCACGACGGCATAGCCGGCGGCCCGGTACTGTTCGGCCAGATCTCGCAGCCCCGCCATTCGTTGCGGATGGCCGACATCCGGCCAGGAATAGTTCGAAATGTCTTCAACGGTCAGGTCAGTGCGGGGCAGGGGGGCCTTCACGACGCTGAAATAAAGACCATCTGCTTTGGGGCGGTGATGCGTGATGCCCCATTCGTCACGGTAAGCCCAGTATTCGCCGGCATCCTCCTCGACAACCTGCCAGTTATGGCTGTTCAGCGGATAAAGACCGCGCGTGTCGATATTGAGCCGTCGACTGAGGTCGTCGTCGATGGACGCCAGCTGCTGTACGGCATCACACATTTCAACTTTAACCTCAGGTAAACCCAGAGCTTGGCGTAAATTTTGATACCCAACCACGTGAATGCCCGTAACCTGGCAGCTGCCCAGATCAAACGGGACCCGGTCAGGTTCACGGTGATCCAGGGTCGTTAATATTCTTTCACGGGAGTCCATAATTTAGTTGATTAGTTGATTGGTCTATTAGTTGATTAGTGAAAGGAATAAAATCGATTTTAAACAACTTTCCCACTTCCGCGTTCCGACTTCCACCTTGCTCAGTCCTCGGTTTCAAATTTCTAAAAGCATCGCCCCGTGAATAACTCTTAAGATGAAAACGGTCTTTTCAGTTATACGATAAATAATTCGGTAATTTTTATAGATTAAGTGGCGGTAGTCAGTGGCGAAATATTCATTCTCAGCTATTAATGGTTGCCGTTCCGGAAATGTGTCAAGTGAAAAGATCTTTTTTTCTAATTCAAGTACAAAATTCCGGGCGTTTTTAATACGGTCATCGGCAATATAGTAGAAGATTTGTTCTAAATCCTTTTGTGCAAGCTGAGTCAAATTCACTTTATATCTTTTTGTCACGCTTAAACTCCTTGAAAAAAGCTTTTGCCTCTTTATATCGGCCGGCACTTATATCCTCCTCTGCGGGAACCAAAAGTTTGAGCAGATTAAAGGCGTGGGTGATTTTCTCATACTCTTTTGCATCAAGAATCACTGCCTCTGCTTTACCATTTACCGTGAGAACGACCGGACGTTTGGTTTTATGAATTTGATCCAGAACTGAATTAGTGTTTCTTTTTAAATCTGTAATCGAACGTATATCTTCTGTTATACTTAATGTCATTTTAGCACCTCAAAAGAAATTATTAAGACATCTTATATGATGCTTTTGTATATACTATTTGATGTTGAAAATCAAGATTATTTATGTCACTATTTTTTCCCCAACCTTCTTGCCATCTCATCTTCCCACCTTCCATCTTTCACTTTATTGAGTATCTCGGACATATTCCCCGGGACAATTTCATTGCTGCTGCCTATCGACAAATCCAATAATTTTAATCGTAAACGTTCTATAAACGGACCTTTGGTGGAAGGAATAAATTTAATGTCAGAGAAATTTTCGGATAAAATCTCAAACAATTTAGCATGCGGACTTTGATCATCACGCTTTAATTGAGACGCAGGGTTTGCTATTTTGGGTGAATCAAAATAGATTATCGTTTTCACGCCGTGCAGCATCAGTTGAATGGATAAAATCAAAGCATAGTTGATTGTCACAATATCGCGATATTGGGGGATAATCGGGTCACAAAAATAATTTTCGCTTGCATCGAGTGCCTCTTTACCAATATTTGTTGATATTTTGAATTTCACACCGAAAAGAGTTGAGGCATTTATTGCTTTCCAGGAAACGGTCAACGCAATAAGATCCAAATTGTCATAGCCGCCAAAATGGTTTCTGATCCTTCTTCTTTTCGTTCTAAGCTTTTTTAGACTTTTTTCTGCAGACGGCAGTAAATACGGCCGTATTTCTGTTTTCGGCGGGTGATAATTGTCCTTTAGCATTAAAGCTTCTTTTTTAATTGGCGTTAGTACCTTGCTTTTTATTCCCTTGATTTTTTTAGAGATAAATTTTCCATGGCGGCAGTGATATGATTCAAGACCTTGGGCGATTATGGCATTGTGCAGTGGCCTATCAGTTGTCAGAAAAAATGTTGAGTGGTCAAGCAGATGATGCACGATATGACTATCCGGCATCCCCCGTATGTTCTTTACTAATAAAAAGAATATCGAGACCGTCATAACCTTTCTTTCGTAAAAATGATCGAAACTGTCTACCCAATTCTTCTGAAACAGCTTCATCGACAATAATCTTTTTCATATTATTTGGCATCTATGAGAACGTTCTCTTAACTGATAACCAATAACTCTCAATCCTCACCCAAAACTTTTCCTTACCGGTGTCCGCTTGAGCGGCAGTTGCACGGGTTTGCCGCCTTTCAGTGCCGAGCGGTAAATGGCCAGGATAATCTCTATGGACTTGCGGGCTTGAGGTCCGTCTATAAGGGGTTTTCTGCCGGCCTTGAGGGCGCGGATTGCGTCTTCAAAACACTTCCGGTGTCCGCTGAAATCAATGGCCCTGGGGTCGGCCGCTCCGGCACCGACTTCTCCTAATTCGGCCTGGAACTTTTGCCTTGTTTTTTTATCCGATGGCCATTTCTTCTTAAAGTCCCAGACGGTGAAGGCGTTATCCCGCATGAAGATAGAACCGTCGGAACCGCAGAGATGGACTTCGGCCGGGTGACCGGTCGGTGAAAAACAGGATGTGGAGCCCTCGACGACCCCCAGGGCGCCACTTTTAAATTTCACGATGGCCACCGCATTGTCCTCGGTTTCGATACCTTTATGAATGGTGAGATCCGCATAGGCACAAACCGATTCAACCTCGCCCGCCAGATAGTACAGCAGGTCGATGGTGTGAATGGACTGGTTCATCAGGGCGCCGCCGCCGTCCAGCAGCCAGGTTCCACGCCAGTCGCCACTGTCGTAATATTCCTGGGTGCGATACCACTTGATATACGCATCCGCCAGGGTGATTTTGCCGAGTCGGCCGGCGTCGACTGCTTTTTTGAAAACTGCGGTTGCATCGCTGAAACGGCGCGGGAAGATGCCGGCCAGCATAACCTTATTCGCGCCGCACTCTCGAATCATGCGGTCAACGCGCTCCAGGGTAACTTCCAGCGGTTTCTCACAGATGATATGTTTGCCGGCTCCGGCAGCCTGGACACAGGGTTCCAGGTGCGCACCGCTGGGTGTGGCAATAACGACGATTTCCAATCCCGGATGGGCCAGAAACGCCTTGTAATCCTGATAGGAGGCGCAGTTGTACGACCCGGCAACCCGATCCGCATTGGCTTTATTGCGCGAAAACACACAGGTCAGGTGTCCTCCCTTCATGGCCTCGATTGCCCGGGCATGAAAATCCGCGATCATCCCACAGCCGACAATTCCAAAACCATAACCTCCCTTTTTTGCCATGACTTCCTCCCTTGTAATTGGTTAAATAGTTGAATAGCTGACTGGAAAAATAAGTTGATTGAGGGGCACTTGGCGTGCCCAGCTCTTTGCTGTTAGCTCATAGCTCGCAGTTGATCGGAATAGACCCTATAGTTGCATAAAATTTTGAAATCCAACTTCGCTGCTGCAATGAAGACCATTGAAAGTATTGACTGATCCTGGATTCTGGTTTCTGGATC